>NZ_DASRVN010000001.1:0-5272 GCF_035655035.1 Kribbella sp.
CCGACCCCGGACGCCCCGGTCTTCCCGATCGCGAGCGGTTCGAGATCGGCGGCGCCGCGGATCTCGGTCACCATCGACGTACCGGGTTTGCGCGGGTCCCCGTCGTACAGGCCGTCGACGTCGGACAGCAGCAGCAACAGGTCCGCGTGCACGAGATGACTGGTCAGCGCGGCCAGCCGGTCGTTGTCACCGAAGCGGATCTCGGTGGTCGCGACCGTGTCGTTCTCGTTCACGATCGGTACGACGCCGAGCTCGAGCAACCGCGCGAACGTCCGGAACGCGTTGCGGTAGTGCGATCGGCGCGTGACGTCGTCGACCGTCAGCAGCACCTGCCCGACCCGCAACCCGTGCGCGGCGAACGCGTCGCTGTAGCGGGCCATCAGCAGGCCCTGCCCGACCGACGCGGCCGCCTGCTGAGTGGCCAGGTCCCGCGGCCGCGACCGCAACCCCATCGGCGCCAGGCCGGCCGCGATCGCGCCGGACGAGACCAGTACGACCTCGGTGCCCTCGACCCGCCGCGCCGCGACGGCGTCGACGAGCAGGCGAAGTCGTTCCAGGTCGATCCTGCCGCGCTGGGTCAGCGACGACGAGCCGACCTTGACGACGATTCGCGTGGCGTTGGACGCCTCCGCGCGATGCTCCATGAAATCAACCGTTCTGGTCGAGTTCCTCCGCCGCGGCCTGCTCGCGCGCTTCCTTGCGCGCCTGCTTCGCCGCCGCCTCTGCCGCCCGCTTCGCCTCGGCCGGGGACAGGTCGACCTCGTCGACCGCCCAGCCATGACCGTACTCCGACCAGTCCTCGGACCGGTCGCCCTCGCGGAACGCGTGGTACTCCGAATCCTTCGCCCGCCGCCGCTGCTCCGCCGGGCGGACCTCCTCCAGCCGGTGGTCCTCGCCCCGCCGGGCCAGGATCTCGGCGCCGGCCTGGACGTCCGGCGCGAAGTCGAAGACGATCGCGTTCGGACCGTCGCCGATCACGACCGCGTCGCCCGGCCGCGCACCGAGCTTCAGCAACTCCTCCTCGACACCGAGCCGGTTCAGCCGGTCCGCGAGGTAGCCGGTCGCCTCCGCGTTCGCGAAGTCGGTCTGCTTCACCCAGCGTTCGGGCTTCTGGCCCTGTACCAGCCAGCCGCCCTCGTCCGGCAGCTTCTTCACCTTGAACTCGGGCCCGCCCTGCACCTGCGGCCGGATCACGATCCGCGTGTTGTCGGGCTTCTCCGCCTCCGCACGCCGCCGTACGACGATGTCGGCCATCGCGAACTTCAGCGCCTCGAGACCCTCGTGCGACGCCGTCGAGATCGGGAACACCCGGTACCCGCGCCCGGTCAGCTCGGCCTGCACCATCTCCGCGATCTCGCGGGCGTCCGGTACGTCGATCTTGTTCAGCGCAACGAGTCGCGGCCGGTCCTCGAGCCCGCCGTGCGCGGTCAGCTCGGCCTCGATCGTGTCCAGGTCGCTGAGCGGGTCGCGGCCCGGCTCGTACGTCGCGCAGTCGATGACGTGCACCAGCGCCGCGCAACGCTCCACGTGCCGCAGGAAGTCGTGGCCGAGACCACGGCCCTCGCTCGCGCCCTCGATCAAGCCCGGTACGTCGGCGACCGTGAACGTGGTGTCTCCCGCGACCACGACGCCGAGGTTCGGGATCAGGGTGGTGAACGGGTAGTCCGCGATCTTCGGGCGGGCGCGGCTGATCGCGGCGATCAGCGACGACTTGCCCGCGCTCGGGAACCCGACCAGGCCGACGTCCGCGACGACCTTCAACTCCAGGACGAGCGTCCGTTCCTCGCCGTCCTCACCGAGCAGCGCGAACCCGGGCGCCCGGCGGGTGTTGCTCGCCAGCGCCGCGTTCCCCAGGCCGCCCTTGCCGCCCTGCGCCGCGATGAACTCGGCGCCCGGGCCGACCAGATCCGCGAGTACTTCGCCGTTCGCCGAGCTGATCACGGTGCCGTCCGGGACGGCGAGGACCACGTCGGCGCCGTTGCTGCCGGCCTGGTGGTCACCCTTGCCCTGGGCACCGTTCGTCGCGGTGCGGTGGCTCGAACGGTGGTAGTCGACGAGCGTGGTGACGTCCGGGTCGACGCGCAGGATCACGCTGCCGCCGTCACCGCCGTTCCCGCCGTCCGGACCGCCGAGCGGCTTGAACTTCTCCCGGTGCACCGAGGCGCAGCCGTTCCCACCGCGCCCCGCGGCAACCTGCACCGTGACACGGTCGACGAAACTGGGGATGGCCATCGGTGGTTCTCTACTTCCTGTCGGGTCCTGCGCAACTGCTGGGTACTCCGTAGACAGCGAAAGGGCGGGTCCGCGGTATTCCGCGACCCGCCCTTCGACAGAGCTTGTGTTCCGGGTGGCGGTGTTACTCCGCCGGAGCCGGGACGATGTTCACGACGCGGCGACCGCGCCGGGTGCCGAACTCCACGTGGCCCTCGGCGAGCGCGAACAGCGTGTCGTCGCCGCCGCGGCCGACCAGGTTGCCCGGGTGGAAGTGGGTGCCGCGCTGCCGGACGATGATCTCGCCGGCGTTCACCAGCTGACCGCCGTACCGCTTCACGCCGAGCCGCTGCGCGTTGGAGTCACGACCGTTGCGGGTCGAGGCCGCTCCCTTTTTGTGTGCCATGTCGAGATCAGCTCCCACTCTTTGCCGAAGAAGACAGCTTCTTCGCGTCGATCGCGGTGACCTTGACCTGGGTGTAGTGCTGACGGTGCCCCTGGCGCTTGCGGTAACCGGTCTTGTTCTTGTACTTGAGGATGGTGATCTTCGGGCCCTTGGTACGACCGAGGACCTCGGCCGACACAGCCACGTTGGCCAGCGCCGCAGCGTCGGCCGTCACGGTGTCGCCATCGACGACGAGGACCGCCGGCAGCGCGACGGTGTCGCCCACCTTCTCGGTCAGGCTGTCGATCTCGATGACATCGCCGACGGCGACCTTCTGCTGGGTGCCGCCACTGCGCACGATCGCGTACACCGTGGATCTCACTCTCTGCTGGATCGGAAAACTTTACGAAGCATAGGTTCGGTGCGCACTCGGCGCACCGAACCACTAGCTTACAACCCCGGGTCGATAACCCGAAATCGTCAGCTGCCGGTGGTGACGAGCTCGGACGGCCCGGTTGCCTCACCCTCGGTAGCGGTCTTGCTCCGGCTACGGCTGCTACGCCGCCGCCGGGTGCTCTTCGCGGCCCCGTTCTGCGCCGCCTCCCCGTCGTTCTGCGCCGCGTCGGCCGGCTCGCCGTCCGCGCTGCCGGCCTCCGGAGCCGGGAAACCGGTGGCTTCCGGGCTGACGTGGTCCTCGGCAGCGGCGGACACCGGGTATCCGGTCGGCTCCGGCGTACCGTCCGCCGTCGCAACCGCGCCCGTACCGTCCGTGCCGTCGGCCGGCGTACCGGCGTCGGCCTCGTCCTTCTTCACCGTGGCGGCGGCGATCTGGGCCAGCTTCTGCGCGGCGTCGCCGTTGTGCTGCGCCTCGGCCTCGGCGGGCTGCTCGTCGTCGCCGCGGTTCTTGCCACGGCGGCGGCGTGAGCTCTTCCGGCCGCCCTCGTCCGCCGGTGCGGGCTTGGCGTGGTCGTGACCGCTCTGCTGCCCGTTCTGGCCGCTTTGCGCGTTCTGACCGTTCTGACCGTTCTGGCCGTTCTGGCCGTTGCGGCGGCGGGACTCCTTCGGCTCGTCGTGCAGGATCAGCCCGCGCCCACCGCAGTGGTCGCAGTTCTCGCTGAACGCCTCGAGCAGGCCGGTACCGATCCGCTTCCGGGTCATCTGGACCAGGCCGAGCGAGGTCACCTCGGCGACCTGGTGCTTGGTCCGGTCCCGGCCCAGGCACTCCACCAGCCGGCGCAGCACCAGGTCCCGGTTCGACTCCAGCACCATGTCGATGAAGTCGATCACGATGATGCCGCCGATGTCGCGGAGCCGGAGCTGCCGGACGATCTCCTCGGCCGCCTCCAGGTTGTTCTTGGTGACGGTCTCCTCGAGGTTGCCGCCGGAACCGGTGAACTTGCCGGTGTTCACGTCGACCACCGTCATCGCCTCGGTCCGGTCGATGATCAGCGAACCGCCCGACGGCAGCCAGACCTTCCGGTCCAGCGCCTTCTTGATCTGCTCGTCGATCCGGTAGTTCGCGAAGACGTCACCGTCGCCGTTCCACTTCTCGACCCGGTCGGCCAGGTGCGGCGCGACCCCCGCCACGTACTCCCGGACCTGGTCGTAGGCCTCGTCGCCGGAGATCACGAGCTTCGCGAAGTCCTCGGTGAACAGATCCCGGACGACGCGGATCAGCAGGTCGGGCTCGCCGTACAGCAGGTGCGGGGCCTGGCCGTTCTTGGACTTCTTGTCGATGTCCTCCCAGGCGGCCTGCAGGCGGCTGACGTCCGAGGTCAGCTCCTCCTCCGAGGCGCCCTCGGCGGCGGTCCGGACGATCACGCCGGCCTCGTCGGGGACGATGTCCTTCAGGATCGTCTTCAGCCGGTTCCGCTCGGTGTCGGGGAGCTTGCGGCTGATCCCGCCGTTGCCGCCGCGCGGTACGTAGACGACGTACCGGCCGGGCAGGCTGATCTGGTTCGTCAGGCGGGCGCCCTTGTGGCCGATCGGGTCCTTGGTCACCTGGACCAGGACGGACTGGCCGGACTTCAGCACCTGCTCGATCTTGCGCGGGCCGTTGGCACCACCAAGGGTCGCCCAGTCCACCTCACCGGCGTACAGCACCGCGTTGCGGCCCTTGCCGATGTCGATGAACGCGGCCTCCATGCTGGGCAGCACGTTCTGCACGCGGCCGAGGTACACGTTGCCGATCAGCGACGTCTGCTCCGCCGTGGTCACGTAGTGCTCGACCAGGACGTTGTCCTCGGAGACCGCGATCTGGGTCAGGTCCTCGCGGGACCGGATCACCATCGTCCGCTCGACCGACTCGCGACGGGCCAGGAACTCGGCCTCGGTCACGATCGGCGCCCGGCGGCGGCCGGCGGCGCGACCCTCACGGCGGCGCTGCTTCTTCGCCTCCAGGCGGGTCGAGCCCTCTACCGCGGTGATCTCGTTCGCGGTGTTCTTGCTGCGGGGTTCACGGACCCGTACGACGGTCTCGTCCGGGTCGTCGGCGGACGCCCCGTTGTCCTCGCCCTTGCGACGGCGACGACGGCGACGGCGACGCGACGAACCGCCCGCGGCCTCCTCGTCGTCGGAGTCCGCCGTACCGTCCTGGTCGGCGTCGTCCGCCTGGGCGTCGGACTCGTCGTCCTGCTCGTCGTCACTCTGCTCGTCGGCGCTGTCGTCCGCATCACC
>NZ_DASRVN010000002.1:0-5547 GCF_035655035.1 Kribbella sp.
GCGAAGGCCGCGCTGCAGGCGGCCGGCGGCTGGAACGGCCCGATGACGCTCTACACCTACCAGGACCCGACGAACGAGAAGGTGCTGCAGGCGATCGCGAACCAGCTCCGGACGAACCTCGGCCTCCAGAAGGTCAGCTTCGAGTCGCAGCCGATCGGGCAGCTGTACCAAGGCCTCGGCGGCAAGTCGATCAAGGGTCCGAGCCTGCTGTACTCCGGTTCGCCGTACCCGCACATCTATGCGCTGGCAGACCAGATGTTCTCGGCCGGCGCACCGCTGAACGTGACCGGGTACGACTCGAAGGCGTTCGCCGGGCTGATCGCGCAGGCGGCGTCGAGCAAGGACGCCGGCGCGACCACGAACTACGCCAAGCAGGCCGCCGAGCAGGCGCTCGCGGATCTCCCGGTGGCACCGCTGTACTGGCCGGTCGGCGGGCTGGTGCATTCCGACCGGCTGAGCGGAGTGGTACCGGAGGTGCTCGGCGGCGCCCGGCTGTCGGTCGTCAAGGTCGGCTGATGGCCGGGTACGTGATCCGCCGGCTGGCCGGGATGGTCCCGGTCGTGCTCGGTACGACGCTGCTGATCTTCGCCGCGGTGTACGCGCTGCCGGGCGATCCGATCAAGGCGCTGGCCGGTCCGGGGCGGGTGCTGTCGCCGTCGGTCGAGGAGGCGCTGCGCGAGCGGTTCCACCTGGACCAGCCGTTGTGGGCGCAGTACGGCCACTATCTCGGCGGGCTCGTGCGCGGCGACCTCGGGATCGACCTGCAGGGGCACGAGGTGTCGGACCTGGTCGTGCGGGCCTGGCCGTACACGTTGCAGCTCGGGCTCACCGCCTGGGCGATGATGGCGGTGGTCGGGATCTCCCTCGGGACGTTCGCCGGGATGCGGCAGGGCGGGACCGTCGACTGGATCGTGCTGACCGCGACGACCGTGGTGGTCGGCGTACCGTACTTCGTGGTCGCGTACGTCGCGCAGATCCTGCTCGGCGTGAACCTCGGCTGGTTCCCGACATCCGGCGTACGGGAGGGCTGGCCGGCCAGCTACCTGCTGCCGGCAGCCGTACTGGCGTTGTTCGGCATCCCCGAACTGGTCCGGCTGACCCGCGCGAGCATCATCGAGAACCGGTACGCCGACTACGTGGACACCGCGATCGCGAAAGGCCTGCCGCAGCGAATGATCGTGGTCCGGCACATCCTGCGGAACTCACTCGTCCCGGTGGTGTCGGTCCTCGGCCTGAGCCTCGGGTACATGGTCAGCGGCACGGTGCTGATCGAGGGCATCTTCAACATCCCGGGACTCGGGTACGTCGTGTTCAACGGCATCTCGCAGCAGAACGGACCGGTCGTGGTCGGCGTCTGCAGCCTGCTGGTCCTGGTGTACCTGATCATCAACCTGATCGTGGACATCGTCTACGGCCTACTAGACCCGAGGATCAGCCTTGCCGGCCGCCGTTGAGGTGCTCGCCGTTCCGCGTGTGCGGCGACGGCTGTTGCGGAAGCCGCGGATCGCGATCCCGTTGGGGGTGGTGGTGCTGATCCTGGTGGTGGCCGCCGTACCGGGGGTGTTCGCGCCGACCGATCCGCGGGCCTGCGACCTCGGCAACAGTGGAAACGGCCCGGCCGCGGGGCATCCGTTCGGCTTCGACATCCAGGGCTGCGACCTGTACAGCAACGTGGTGTACGGGACGCGGTCGTCGGTAACGATCGGCTTCACGGTCACCGCCGGGTGCGTGCTGATCGCGTTGGTGCTCGGGTGCCTGGCGGCGTACTACCGCGGCGCGGTCGACGCCGTGATCAGCCGCACGATGGACATCTTCTTCGGCTTCCCGGCGCTCGTCGGGCAGGTCGTCATCCTGAACACGCTGCACCAGCGGAACGTCGTCGTGGTGTCCGCCGTCCTGATCCTGTTCGCGTGGCCGGCGATGACCCGGCTGATGCGGTCGGCCGCGCTCGCGACCGTCGATCTGGACTTCGTGAAGGCGGCCCGCGGGCTCGGCGCCGGACCGGTCCGGGTGATCGCCCGGCACGTGCTGCCGAACTCGTTCGCGCCGATCCTCGCGGTCGCCAGCCTCGGCGTCGGCGGGATGATCACCGCGGAGTCGGCGCTGACGTTCCTGGGCGTCGGCCTGCGGGCGCCGTCGATCTCGTGGGGCGTCCAGCTGAACCAGGCGCAGGACTCGTTCCGCGATCACCCGCATCTGTTGCTGTTCCCGTCCCTGTTCCTGTCCGTGACCGTGCTGTCGTTCGTGATGCTCGGCGACGCGTTGCGGGACGCCTTCGATCCGAGGTCCCGATGACGACACTGCTGGAGGTCTCGGACCTGACCGTCGAGTTCCGGACGTCGCGGGGCTGGAGCGTGGCCGTCGACGGCGTCGACCTCTCGCTGACGCCGGGGCGGACGCTCGCGGTGCTGGGGGAGTCCGGGTCGGGCAAGAGCGCGACGGCGCGGGCGATCATGGGCGTGCTGCCGGCCTCGGTCGGCCGGGTCGGGCGGGGACGCGTGCTGCTCGACGGCCAGGATCTGCTGCAGTTGCCGGCGGAACAACGGCGTACCGTCCGGGGTGCCCGGGTCGGGATGGTGTTCCAGGACGCGCTGTCGGCGCTGAACCCGGTGTTGCCGGTCGGGTACCAGATCGGCGAGGGGTGCCGCGTGCACCTGGGGATGTCGCGGCGGGCGGCCCGGCGGCGGGCGCTGGAGTTGCTGGAGCGGGTCGGCATCCCGGACGCGGCGCGGCGGATCGACGACTATCCGCATCAGTTCTCCGGCGGGATGCGGCAGCGGGTGATGATCGCGACCGCGCTGGCCGCGGACCCGGAGATCCTGATCGCGGACGAGCCGACGACCGCGCTCGACGTGACCGTCCAGGCGCAGATCCTGCAGCTGCTCGCGTCGTTGCAGGCGGACCGGCAGATGAGCCTGATGCTGATCACCCACGACATGGGCGTGGTGGCCGGGATGGCGGACGACATCTTGGTGATGTACGCCGGACGCGTCGTCGAGCAAGGTCCCGCGGACGACGTGTTCGAACGGCCCGCGCACCCGTACACGCGGGCGCTGCTGGACTCGATCTGTACGGCGGACCGGAAGGGCAAGCCGCTCCGGGTGATCAGCGGGCAGCCGCCCGACCTCGGCAACCTGCCGTCCGGGTGCGCGTTCCGTACTCGCTGCGTGCAGGCCGCCGACGTGTGCCGGACCGCGCCGCCGTTCGCGGTGGTCTCACCGGTCCATCGGGCCGCGTGCCATTTCGCGGGAGGTGCAGGATGACCGCGGTACTGCGAGCGAGCGGCGTACGGCGTACTTTCCGGATCGGCGGGTTGCCGGCCGGGCGGCGGGGGACCGTGCACGCGGTGGACGGGGTCGACCTCGAGCTGCACAGCGGGGAGACGCTCGGCATCGTCGGCGAGTCGGGGTCCGGGAAGTCCACCTTGGCGCAGTTGCTGGTCGGGATGGAGCGCCCGACCGCGGGTGAGATCGAGCTGCTCGGCGAACCGCTGCACACGATGCGCGGCCGGCGGCTGCGGCGGGCGCGGCGCGACATCCAGCTGGTACACCAGGATCCGTACACGTCACTGGATCCGCGGATGACGATCGGCGCGATCGTCCGCGAACCGTTGGAGATCCATCCGGACGTCGTACCGCGGGGCGATCGGGCGAAGGCGGTCGCGGAGCTGCTGGAGATGGTCGGGTTGAACCCGGACCAGTCCGAGCGGCTGCCGCATCAGTTCTCTGGTGGCCAGCGGCAACGAGTTGGTATTGCGCGGGCCTTGGCGCTGCGGCCGAAGGTGCTGGTGTGCGACGAGCCGGTGTCGGCGTTGGACGTGTCGGTGCAGGCGCAGATCGTCAACCTGCTCGAACAGTTGCAGCGTGAGCTCGGGATTGCCTACGTATTCATCGCCCACGACCTCGCGGTGGTGCAGCACATCGCGGACCGGGTCGCGGTGATGTACCTCGGGCGGTTCGTGGAGGAGGGGGACTCGGTGCAGGTGTACGACCGGCCGCGGCACCCGTACACGAAGGCGTTGCTCGCGGCGGCGCCGGTCCCGGATCGGTCGGCGCGGCACCGTCCGCCCGAGATCGTCCTCCGCGGGGAGCCCCCGAGTCCGCTGGACCCGCCGTCCGGCTGCCACTTCCGAACCCGCTGCTGGCTGGCCGAAGATCGTTGTATTGTCGACGATCCGACACTGCTGCGGATCGGGTCCAGCGCGGTGGCCTGCCACTTCCCGTTGGCCGACCCGTTGCCGGAGGCAACCCATGCCGGCTGACGGCGGCCTGACCGCGGCGGAGGCGGCGGCTCGATCGGCGGTGCTGTCCGTCGCGTCGTACGAGGTGACGCTCGACCTGACCGGGCTGGTGGACGGCAAGTACTTCGGCTCGCGGACCGTGGTGGACTTCACGTACGACGGCCACGGTGGCCCCGGCCTGACGTGGATCGACCTGGTGGCCGAGCACGTCGACCAGGTGCTTCTCGACGGCATCCCACTGGACCCGAGCGAGGCCCTTCAAGACGACCGCCTCCGCCTGTCGTCCCTGGGAGGCCCCCACCGCCTCGACATCCACTCCCGGCACCGGACCGGCACCGGACGAGGCCTGTCGAGAACGGTCGACGTACCCGAAGGTGTTGTGTACGCGTGGACGCAGTTCCAGCCGTTCGATGCTCGACGGGCGTTCGCTTGTTTTGACCAGCCGGACCTGAAGGCGACGTTCGCCTTCGAGGTGCGGGTGCCGGCGGACTGGTACTGCGTCAGCAACCAGCGGGAGCTGGAGGTGGTCGAGGACGGGGATGCGGCGGTATGGCGGTTCCCGCCGACGCCGCGGTTGCCGACGTACGCCACCGCTGTTTGCGCCGGGCCGTTCCACGTCGTCCGATCCGGGCGGATGGCCGTCTACGCGCGCCGTTCGCTGGCTGAAGCGTTGGAGGCGAACGCGGACGAGATCTTCGGTCTCACCCGGCGTGCGCTGGCGTTGTTCGAGGACGCATTCGGAGTCGCGTTCGACGGTGACTCGTACGACCACATGTTCCTGCCCGATCAGCCCGGCGCGATGGAGAACCACGGCTGCGTGACCTGGAACGACCAGGTCCTCTACCGCTCACCGCCGACCGCGGAGCAGCTCCGCCGGCGGGCGCTGGTGCTGCTGCACGAGATGTCGCACATGTGGTTCGGCAACCTGGTGACGCCGCAGTGGTGGGACGGGCTGTGGCTCAGCGAGTCGTTCGCCGACTGGGCCGCGCAATGGGCTGCCGCCGAACTCGGTGTCCTGGATCGCCGCTGGTCGGTGGCGATCGCGCTCGAAAAGGAACGCGCTGCCGACGCCGATCTGCTGTCCTCGACGCACCCGGTCAGCCGGCCCGTTCCCGACATCGCCGCGGCGGAGGCGAACTTCGACGCGATCACCTACGCCAAAGGCGCGGCCGTGCTTCGTCAACTCGTGGCCGTGGTCGGCGAGGACACGTTCTTCGAGGGGTTGCGGAAGTACTTCGCCCAGCTCGCGGGCGGGAACGGCAGTCTGGCCGCGTTGATCGCGGCCGTCCAGCCGTTCACACCGGTCG
>NZ_DASRVN010000003.1:0-6166 GCF_035655035.1 Kribbella sp.
GGACTGTTGCTGATGGGACCTGCGGCCGTTGCGGCTCGGGTTCAGCAGCAGGCCGGTCGTTGCTGGAGGTCGATGCCCGGTCAGTCGTGATCGGGCTGGTCGTCGCGGGGCTGCTGGCTGGGTACGGCGTTGCCGTGCCGGTCGGCCCTGTCGGGACCTATCTGGTGGCCTTGACGGCCCGGAGTTCGTTGCGCATCGGGGTGTTCGGCGCACTCGGCGTGGCTTCGGCGGACGGCGTGTACGCGGCGGTCGCCGCGGGAGCGGGTTCGGTACTGGCGCCGTTCCTCGTGCCGATCGTCGAACCGTTGCGCTGGGCATCGGTTCTGGTGCTGATCGGTCTCGCGGTGCTGGGCGCGGCCAAGGCGGTACGGCGGTATCGCGAGCACCGGATCGACGCGCTGCAACAGGAAACCCCGGTCGGCGCGTGGACGGCGTACCTCGGGATGCTCGGGATGACGATGCTCAACCCGTGGACGGTGATCTACTTCGCGGCCCTGGTACTCGGGGGATCGGGTGTCGCGGGCATCGGCGGGCGGATCGTGTTCGTGCTGGCGGCGTTCGTGGCGTCGGCGAGTTGGCAACTGCTGCTCGCGGGCGGCGGCGCGCTGCTCGGACGGGTGCTGACCGGTGCGCGCGGACGACTCGCGACGGCACTCGCTTCGAGCGCGCTCATCGTCGTCCTTGCGGTGCGACTCGTCGCCTAACGGAGAATGAGCCGGTGATGATTCGGCGTGGGGGACGTGGAGCTCGCGGTGACCGATCGCGGCGGTAGCGGTCCGGTGGTCGTGCTGCTGCACGGCCTCGCGGGGAGTTCCCGCGAGCTGCTGCCGACGGCGGACGCGTTGAGCGACAGCTTCCGGGCGGACGGGTTGCGGGCGCGGTTCGACGCCGACGTTATGCGGGCGACGATCGCCGCGGTGCAGGAGGACCGTTGGCCGGAGTGGGAGCAGCTCGAGCCGCCTACGCTCGCGGTCTTCGCGGAGCACGGCATGTTCACGGCGGAACAGCAGGACGAGCTGATCCGCCGCCGCCCGCAGACCGAGCGGGCCGTGATCGCCAGCGGCAGTCACGACGCGCACCTCGACGCGTTCGACCGCTGGATCGACGTACTGCGTGGCTATTTGAGGAGCTAGGGTATGGGCCGCTCGACCGCGGTGCCCGGGTTGAGGAACAGGAGGATCGGGGGGCCGGTGTTCGGGAGGATCTGGGCGTAGGCCTGGAGTTGTGGTGCGTAGTACGCGACCCGGCTGTCCAGGGCTGCTGCCGGAATGGCGTCGGTTTTGTAGTCGACGATGGTGAGGCGGCCGTCGTCCTCGCGGTAGATCAGGTCGACGAAACCTTCGAGGACCGTGCCGTCGGGCTGCACGGTGCCGACGTACGACTCTCGCCAGTGCTCGCGGGCCGCGGCGCGCTGCACCACGTCGGATGCGAGTGCCGAGCGGACGAGTGCGGTGACGATGTCGGTGAACTCGAGCACGCCTTCGGCGAGGCATTGGGTGGACACGGCGGCGTCCAGGCCGGCGCCGGTGGAGAGGTCGACGACCTGCAGTACGGCGTGGACGGCGCGGCCGATCGCCGTACCGTAGCGGCCCTTCGACCACGGCGGCAGCTCGACGTCGCGGGCGCCCTTCGCCGTACCGGGGTCGACGTCGGTGAGGGTCGCGTCCGGGCCGGTGCCTTCGAGGCCGGAGGCGCTCTGCGCGGAACGGAGCCGGCTCGCGGCCTGCGCCGCGGCGGCGCGCGATTCCCATTCAGTGCGGGGGATCGGCGGGGACACGTCGGGGGCGGCCGTCGGCTCGCGGTCTGGAACCGGAGGGCCGGTGAAGAGCGTGGAGTTGGGGGCCTCGACGCCGCCGGCGGTTGCGAGCAGCTCCGCGTTGCTCGTGTGCCGGCGGTTGCCGGAGCGGTGCAGCGAGACGACCAGGTGGTCGCGGGCGCGGGTCGCGGCGACGTACAGCAGGCGGCGGCGTTCGTAGTCGTCCATCTGCTCGTCGACCGGTTGCACCAGGTCGAAGTCCTCGGTCTGCACCGACGACTTGAGCTTGACGGCGTACCCGCCGGACTGCGGCCACAGGACCTGTACGCCGCGTTGCCGGTTCGGCGAGGCGGTCATGCCGGACAGGATCACGATCGGGAACTCGAGGCCCTTCGCGGCGTGGATCGTCATCACCCGGACCGCGTCGGCGTCGGTCTCGGGCAGCACCGCCTCCGCGACACGGGACGTCTCCTCGCCCTGGTGGGCGGCCCAGGCGAGGTACGAACGGAGGCCACCGTGCTCGACCTCGGACCAGGCGCGGGCCTGGTCGACCACGAACCGGATCCGCCGCCAGGCGTCGCGGGCGCGCGGGCCGATCGCGGCGACCTCCAGCATCCGGCGGTCGGCGACGATCTTCGCGAGCACTTCGCTGGGGGTGAGCCAGCGGGCGGCGTAGTGCGTACGGCGGAGCCACTCCATCGCGTCGCCGACCGGGTGGGTGAGGAGCTGGTCCGGGACCGGCGCGGTCAAGGTGAAGGTGCCGCCGTTGCGCTTCCAGGTGAACAGGTCGTCGTCGCCGCAGCCGAACAGTGGTGAGCGCAGCGTGGTGACGAGCGCGAGCTGGTCGCTCGGGTCGCCGAGGGCGCGGGCGCAGGCGAGCAGGTCGCGGACCTCGGCGGTCTGGTACACGAGGGAGCTGGCCTCGGCGCGGTACGGGATGTCGGCGCGGTCGAGGGCGTCCTCGAGGAACGGGAGCGAGGTGCGGGCCGGAACGAGTACGGCGATGTCGCCGGCCTCGGCGGGACGCCAGGTCTGCGCGCGGTCGTCGTACACCAGCCAGCCGTCGCGGAGCGCTTCCTCGATCACGGAGGCGACATCGGTGGCCTCGCGCTCGCGAAGCACGGAGGCTTGCGCGCGGGGGAGGTCGTCGTGCGGGACGGCGCCGAGGATCGTGACGGCGGGGCCGGCGGCCGGGTCTTCTTGGGCTGGCTCTTCGAGCGGTACGTCGACGGCGTCGCCGCGGCGGCGGAACGGGAGCACGTCCGCGAGGTCGGTGAGCTGGTCAGCTCCGTCCTGGTGCGGTTCGTCGAAGAGCGTGGGCTCGTCGAAGATCGAGAGCTGATCACCCTCGACGGGGGTGGGGTGGTCGGGGGTGGACGGGCGCCCGGGGGTGCCTGGGCGGGCGGGGGCGCCGCGCCCCGGACCGCCCGGACCGCCAGGACCGGAGGAGCCGGGGGCGCCGGGTGGGGTGGAGGCGCCGGGCGTGCCCAGGGCACTGGACGAGCCCGGGGTGCCGGGGGTGGTGCGGTGGGGGGTCAGGGATTGGTAGGCGGGTTGGGCGGCCTCGTGGGGTTGGATCAGGGTGGTGAAGACGGTGTTGATCCATTGCAGGATCGGTGGGACCGTGCGGAAGTTGGTGGTCAGGGCGACGGTTTCGCCGAGGAGTTCCTGGGCGGTGAGGTAGGTGGCGATGTTCGCGCGGCGGAAGCGGTAGATGGACTGTTTCGGGTCGCCGACGACGAACAGCCGGCCCTCGGGGACCTCGACGTCGTGCCAGTCCGGCGCCGACGCGTCCGCCCCGCCGGCGATCCGGACCGCGAGCTCGATCTGGATCGGGTCCGTGTCCTGGAACTCGTCCAGCAGCAACCGCTCGAACCGCTCCTGCAGCTCCGCGCGTACGCCGGCGTCCCGGCGCAACAGGTCCCGGGCCAGGACCAGCAGGTCGTGGAACTCGAGCCGCCCGTCCGCCCGCCGCAGCTCGGCCGATTCCAGCACCCGCTCCGCGATCCAGTGCGAAAGATGCCGAAGGCAAGCATCGAGCAGCAGCTCGACCAGCGAACCGGCGACCTCGACCACCTCGGTGCAGTCGCCGCGCACCTTCGCGATGTCCGGCCAGTTCTCCTTGCGCCCGATCCGGCCCACCTTCAGCCCGCGCAGCGCCTGCAGGAACGACAGCTGTGTCTCCTGGTCGGACGCCCCCTCCAGCATCAGACCGAGCTCGCGGATCTGGACCACCTTCGGCAGCAGCCGGTCCTCGGGGTCGAGGCAGGTCTCGGCCACCGCGCCGATCTGCGCGGCCGCCGCGATAAGCCCGGTGAGGTCCGGCATCGCCACCAGCTCCGGCGGCTCGACGAGTACCCGGTCCGCGATCAGGTCCCAGTCGTTGCCGAACAGCCGTGCCAGCGACCGCAGATGCTTCAGCTCGACACCGACCGCCATCGCCAGCAGCAACGGCTCGGCAATCGAGTCGTCGTCGAGCAACAGCTGCTGCAGCTCGGCCCACCGCTCCTCGAAGGCGACCGAGGAGCCGACCTCGTCCAGTACGTCGATGATCGGCGGCAGCCCGGCCTCGATCGGGTGCGCGAGCAGGATCTGCTGCGCGAACGCGTGCAGCGTACCGATCGACGCCGAGTCCAGATCGTCCAGCGCCGCGTCCGCGAGCTGCCCGACCTCCGTACGCCGCGCCTTCTCGAACTCGACCCGCAACCGGTCCCGTAGCTCCGCGCCGGCCTTCTCGGTGAACGTCACGGCCGCGATCGTGCTCAGCGGTACGCCGTCCCGCAGCACCAGCGTCCGCACCCGCTCGACCAGCGCGTGCGTCTTCCCGGACCCGGCGCCCGCCTCGACGAACAGGGTCGAATCGGTGTCTGTCCGGATCCGCTCGCGAGCCTCGTCGTCGAGCAACAACTCACTCATCCGAAGCTCCTCTCGGCCCAGCAAGGAGGGAGGCTAGTCATCCGAAGCCTCCAGTGCGGTCGGGTCGATCAATCGGACCAGGCGCTCGAGGACAGGATCGTGGCGCTTGCGGTCCCAGCGGGCGCGAACCTCGCTGTGGCCGAGGCCGTCGGGGTTGCAGTACGGGCACTGCACCCACAGGAAGTCCGGGACCTCGGGTGCCTTCGGTGGGAAGTGGCCGGCCGCGATCGAGGACACGATCACGTCGAGCGTGTCGACGTACCGCGCCTCGACCTCCGGGGTCAGCGGGACCGGGATCCGTTTGCCGCCACGGCGGACGAACCAGTACGACGCCTCGACCGGGGTGGAGGGTTCGCCCAGCCGTGCGCGGGCGGCGTACGCGTACACCGGGAGCTGCAGCTTGGTCCCGCCCGCGACCGGGTCGGACTCGATGCCCTCGTACCGCGAGAAGCCGCCCGTCTTCACGTCGGTCACGTAGATCGTCCCGTCCGCGCCGAGGTCGACCTTGTCCGCGGATCCGCGCAGCAGCACCCGCCCGGACGGCACCGGGATCTCCACCGGCGGCTCGCCGTCGAACCCGAACCGGAGCTCGCTGGCAACCACGGAGGCGGACCGGGACGCGCGCCACCGGTCGTCGTCGCTGAGCAGCACCATCAGGTCGCCGAGGATCCGCATCCGCTCGCGCTGCCACAACCGCGGATGCCCGGTCAGCCCTTCCGCCTCGAACCGATCGGCGAGATCCGCGCCGATCGCCAGCAGCAGCTTGCGTTGCTCCTCGGTCCACGGCTCGCCGTACCCAGGCAGCGAACCGGCCAACCGCGAAACGAACGCGTCCAGGCTGTTGTGGATCAGGTTCCCGATCTGCACCGGCGAGATGACCAGCAGGTCTTCCGGAGCTTCGAGCGGCTCCACCTGCAGCAACCGCTCCACGAAGTACGCGTGCGGACAGGTCGCGTACGACTCCAGCGAGGTCGGTGACGCGATCCGCTCTTCGACCGCGAACTCCGGCAGCCCCGAGACCCCGGACAGATCCCCGTCGAACCGTGTGAACGCCATCGACGCGCGCCCACGCAACAACTCCCGCGCCCGGACGAGGACGCCGTCGTGCACCCACAACCGCGCCGCAGCGGCCCGCGTCTGCCACTCCTGCTCGGTCGCCGGCATCGTTGCCGTCGTCAACGAACCGGCGTACGACGCGGACGTGCGCAGGACAGCGTCGTACCGATCCCACTGTGTCGCGGGCAGCGCGTGATCCCCGGTCAGCTCGCGCAACGAACCGAGCAGCCAGCGCGTCGGCAACCGCCGCGACGACCGGCGCAGATCGCCGCGCGGGAACGACGCCACCACCCGCGCACCCGCCGAGAACGCGACCAGCAGATGCCGTTGCTTCTCGTCCAGCCGATCCCGGAACGACGCCAGCTCCGGCGCCGCCGCCTCCCGCACCCGATGGGGGAGCAGCGCGTCCTCGTGCACGCGCCCCGGATACAGATCCTC
>NZ_DASRVN010000004.1:0-4343 GCF_035655035.1 Kribbella sp.
GCCCGGGCCCGCACCCGTACCTCGACACGAAGACCGAGACGTCGGCCTCGGCGGATCTCCTGCTCGCGGCACGTAGGTTCGCGGCGCAGCACGGCGTGGCGTTCAAGCGGGACGTTCTGGTCACCGGCTTCTCGCAGGGCGGCCGGGCGTCGCTCGCATTCGGTCGCGCGTTGAGCCGCGGTGAGGTCGGGCCGTTCCGGCTCGGCGCGGTCCGGGCGGTCGCGGGGCCGTACGACCTGCTCGGCGAGGAGCTGCCGGCCGCCTTCGACGGCCGCGTCATCCCGCCGACCGCGACGTTCTACCTCGCCTATCTCGTGACCGCCTGGAACCGGACGGTCGGCCTGTACGACGACCCGCGCCAGGCGTTCCAGGCGCCGTACGCGTCGACCGTCGAGGGCCTGTTCGACGGGTCCCACAGCGAGGAGGAGATCGTCGCCGGGCTGCCGGACTCGCCGGACAAGCTGCTCACCCCGGAATTCGCGGCGCGGCTCCAGCACCCGACCGGTCGCCTCCTCCGGGCGATCCAATCGGCCGACCAGATCTGCCAGGACTGGACCCCGCGCGTCCCGGTGCACCTGTACAGCGGGACCAAGGACACCGACGTGACCGCCGCGAACGCCGACTCGTGCGCGGCGTCACTGCGGCGGCGCGGGGCCGACGTCACCGTGCACTCGATGGGCGCGGTCGATCACCCCGGGACGGCGTTCGCGGCGTACCCGGAAATCATTCGGGCTTACGCTCGCCACGCCTGAGCCGGGTCTCGCCGCCCGGCCTCGTCTCGTCCGCAGACGCGACGAGGCTGCCGAGCAACGCCAGCGACTCCTCGTCCCGCGACCCGGGAACGGCGTGGAAGACGACCAGCGTCACGTTGTCGCTGCCGCCGATGGTCAGCTTGTCCGAGCGCAGATCGAGGTCGCCGACCTCGGGATGGGTCATCCGGCTGAGCCGCCCGCGCCGCGGCCGGACCTCGTGCCGCGCCCACAGCTGGCGGAACCGCTCGCTGCGGACCGAGAGGTCACCGACCAGCTCCTTCAGCCGCGGGTCGTCGACGTTCGGCCCGAGCTCGGAGCGGAGTACCGCGACGCCTTCCTCGGACAGGTCGTCCCAGTCCCGGCGCAGCTCGCGTTCGCGCGGATCGAGCAGCACGGCGGTGAGCAGGTTCACGCCGACCCGGTAGTTCGGCGAGAGCGCGGCGCAGAGCGCGTTGACCGCGAGTACGTCGGTGTACTTGTTCTGCACGTACGCCGGATTGTCCGGCCACCCGTCGATCAGCTCGACGATGCTCTCCGGCGCCCGCTCCGCCCGGGTCCGCGGGTGCGGTGCCGGCTGGGCGAGACCGAGGAGGTAGTTGCGAGCGTCCGCGTCCAGCCGCAGTACGTCGGCCAGCGCCTCGAGGACCTGCGCCGACGGGTTCCGGTCGCGGCCCCGCTCGAGGCGGAGGTAGTAGTCCGCGCTGATCCCGGCGAGCATCGCGACCTCTTCGCGGCGCAGCCCGGGGACCCGGCGGACGCCGACGCTGCGGATGCCGGCATCCTCGGGCCGGACCTGCTCGCGCCGCGCCCGCAGATAATCGCCCAGCGCGTTCTCCATGCCTCCACGGTAGACCGGGTACGCCGTAACAGCCTGTGCCCTGTCACTACCAGGAACGACGGGGTACTCCCTGTTCCGCGCGTACCGGCCAACAGTGGAGCCATGACGAACTCAACCATCACCCTCGCCGACGACCTCACCATCACCCGGATGGGGTACGGCGCGATGCAGCTGGCCGGCCCCGGCGTCTTCGGACCGCCGAAGGACCGCGACCAGGCGATCGCCGTACTGCGGGAGGCCGTCGACCTCGGCATCACCCACATCGACACCAGCGACTTCTACGGCCCGACCGTGGTCAACGAGATCATCAAGGAGGCGCTGCACCCGTACCCGGAGGGCCTGCACCTGGTCACCAAGGTCGGCGCCCGGCGCGGCGACGACGCGTCCTGGAACGTCGCCCTGGACCCGGACGACCTCAAAGCGCAGGTCCACGAGAACCTCGAGCACCTGGGTCTCGACGTACTCGACGTGGTCAACCTCCGGACCGCGGCCCGCGAGGAGATCAACGAGGACTCGATCGCCGAGCCGTACGCCGCACTGGCCGAACTGCAGCAGCAGGGCCTGATCAAGCACCTCGGCCTGAGCGCCGTCACGATGACGCAGCTCCGCGAAGCGGCGGCGATCGCCCCGTTCGTCACCGTGCAGAACCTCTACAACGTGGTGAACCGCGCGGACGACGACATCGTCGACTACTGCGCCGAGCACAACATCGCGTTCGCGTCGTTCTTCCCGCTCGGCGGGTTCAGCCCGCTGCAGTCGGAAACGCTCGCGAAGGTCGCCGCCCGACTGGACGCCACGCCGCAGCAGGTCGCCCTCGCCTGGCTCCTGCAGCGGTCCGCGACCAGCGTGGTCATCCCGGGGACGTCGTCGGTGGAGCACCTCCGCGAGAACGTCGCCGCCCGCGACCTCGTCCTCCCCGCGGATGCCGTCGCGGAGCTGGACGCGATCGGCGCGTGAGCTTTCCGGAACATTCTCGTCGCCCAGCGCAACAAAAGTTCCGGAAAGCTAGCGCAGTTCGCGTTGCAGCATCCGGATGAGGTCCTCGACGTCCGCTTCGACCATCGGTTCGCCGGTCATGCCCATCCGGTGCAGGAGCGTGCCGATCACCACGTCGATCACGAACAGCACCCGCTGCTCGGACAGCCCGAGGGTCTCCATCAGGACTTTGCGGTACGGGTCCTGCAGCTGGGTGGCGAGGATCTCGCGCAGCGCCGAGTCGCCGATCGCGTCGGTGAACACACCCGCGAACGCCGCGGCCACACCGGGCTCGGCGACCGCGCGGACGCCGTACCAGATCGCGGCGGCGACGTCCGCGTCGCGGTCCTCCCCGCGCACCGGCAACGGGCCGAACGAGTCCACCAAGGTCGCGGTGACCAGCGCGCCCTTGGACGGCCAGCGGCGGTAGATCGTGGTCTTCGCGATCCCGGTCGCCGCGGCGATCCGGTCGACCGTGGCCCGGGTGTACCCGAGCTCGTGGATCGTCCGCAGCGTCGCCGCGAACACCTCCGCGTCGACGCTGGACCGGGGCCGGCCGGGCGGCCGGGTGCTGGAAGCCATGGGCCCACCCTACCTAGTTATGCTACCGTCGGTATCGATACCAATCGTAGCGAAACCGCAGGACGGTGCCCGATGCTCAAGACCGCCACCACGACGCACCAGCCGCCGCTGGGCGTTCGCCTGGTCTACTCGTTCCGCAAGGAGCCCGACTACCGCACGATGTCGCCCACCGACCTGGCCGCGTTCGGCGAGGTCGCGAACCGGGTCGTCACGTCCCGCCTCGCGCATCTGCTCACCGGCTTCCCGCACAGCGGCGTGACGATCAGCTGGCAGCAGGTCCAGCTCGCCGACCGCACGATCCGGGTTCGCGTGTACCGCCCGGACAACCAGGAGCGGCTCCCGCTCGTGCTGCACGTCCACGGCGGCGGCTACGTCGGTACGGCGGTGCAGTGCGACTGGATCAACAGCCACGTCGCCGCCCGGGTGTCAGCGGTAGTGGTGTCCGTGGAGCACCGGCTGATGGACCACGACACCCCGCTGGCCCCGATCGTCGACGACGGCTGGGACGTACTGCGGCACGTGTTCCAGCACGCCGCGGACTGGGGCATCGACCCGACCCGGGTGGCGATCGCCGGTGAGAGCGCCGGGTCGATGGTCGCGGCGCTCTCCGCGCTCCGCGCCCGGGACGCCGGCCTGTCGTTGCGGGCGCAGGTCCTGGTCAACCCGTGCGTCGACGTGACCTCGACGGCGCTCGACTACGACTCGGTGTCGCAGTACCCGGAGACGCCGACCCTGACCCGCGAAGGCCTCGAGTTCTTCCGGCGCCTCGCCGTACCGGAAGGCACCGATCCGCGGCCGTTGTCGCCGCTGTACGCCGACCACCTGGGCGGGCTGCCACCGACGCTCGTGGTGATCCCGGTACTGGACCCGGTCGCGGACCACGGCCGGGTGTACGCCGACAAGCTGCGCGCGGCCGGCACCGCCGTCGAGGTCGGCGAATACACCAAGGCCGGGCACGCCTTCATCAGCATGCCCGGCCTGGTACCGCAAGCAAAACCGGCCCGAGACCGCATCGTCGACTTCCTCTGCGCGCGGTTCCGGTAGTTGCCGCCCGCCCCCTCTGGTGGGTCCACCCACCAGAGGCAGGGTTTGCGCCCGCGATCCCGGGCGCCAACCCTGCACCTCGGACGCCAGTCCACGAAAGGCACGGGTGGGCAGCACCGTCGGCCGGCGGTGCGAATACAGCTCAACCGGCC
>NZ_DASRVN010000005.1:0-6496 GCF_035655035.1 Kribbella sp.
GCCGCCGAAGGCGGGCCAGTGGGGTTGGGGGATGCCGAGGAAGACGCAGATGCCGACGCGGGCGGCGAGGCCGTGGGTGGCGATGACGATGGTGTCTTCGGGGGTGCCTTCGGTGGAGATGCGGGTGAGCGCCGCGGCGAAGCGGGTGGCGACTTCTTCGACGGTTTCGCCGTTGGTGCCGCGGCGCTGGGTTTCGCCGCGTTCGACGCGGGCGGCGGCGACCGGGTTGATGGCGGCCAGTTCGGCGGAGGTGAGGCCGGCCCAGTCGTCGACGTCGATCTCGCGGAGCGCCTCGTCGTACTCGATCTTGAGGTCGGTGAGGACGGCGAGTTCACCTGCGGTGGCGGCGGCGCGTTGCAGGTCGCTGGCGAACAGGCGGGTCGGGGCGAGGGACGCCAGGCGGGCGGCGGCGGCGCGGGCCTGGGCGATGCCTACCTCGTCGAGGGGGATGTCGGCCTGGCCCTGGATCTTGTTCTGCAGGTTCCACTCGGTCCGGCCGTGGCGCCAGACGATCAGCCGTCCGGCGGTCATTCAGCGGCAGCCGAGCCGGTCACGGCTCCGGACGGGAGCGTGATGGCCGGGCAGTCGCGCCAGAGCCGCTCCAGCGAGTAGAACGCGCGCTCCTCGTCGTGCTGGACGTGGATGACGATCTCCAGGTAGTCGAGCAGCACCCAGCGGCCCTCGCGGGCGCCCTCGCGGCGGACCGGCTTGGCGTCGAAGTCGACGCGGAGCTTCTCCTCGATCGCGTCGACGATCGCGCGGACCTGGCGGTCGTTGGAGGCGGAGGCGACCAGGAACGCGTCGGTGATCGCGAGCTGCTCGGACACGTCGAAGGCGAGGACGTTCTCGGCCTTCTTGTCGTGGGCCGCCTCCGCGGCCGCGGTCAGCAGCTCGATGGCGCGTTCACTGGCAGGCATAAAGACGTCCTAACGGTTGGTGTAGAGCTCACGCTTGGCGATGTACTGGACGATGCCGTCCGGCACCAGGTACCAGGTCGGGTTGCCCTTGGCGACCCGGGCGCGGCACTCGGTGGACGAGATCGCCAGCGCCGGCACCTCGAGCAGCGTGATCCGGTCCATCGGCAGCTGGTCCAGCGGCAGCTCGAGGCTCTCGGTCCCCGGCCGGGTGCAGCCGACGAACTGGGCGAGCTTGAACATCTCGTCCACGTCCCGCCAGGTGAGGATCTGGGCGAGCGCGTCGGCGCCGGTGATGAAGAACAGCTCCGCGTCCGGGTACAGCCTGGCCAGGTCCCGCAGGGTGTCGATCGTGTACGTCGGCCCCGGCCGGTCGATGTCGACGCGGCTGACCGAGAACCGCGGGTTCGACGCGGTCGCGATCACGGTCATCAGGTACCGGTCCTCGGCCGGGGAGACCTTGCGGTCCGACTTCTGCCACGGCTGGCCGGTCGGGACGAAGATCACCTCGTCGAGGTCGAAGTACGACTGCACCTCGCTGGCCGCGACCAGGTGGCCGTGATGGATCGGGTCGAACGTGCCGCCCATCACGCCGATGCGTCGTACCCGCTCCACTTCTGCCACGTCAGCCCTTCAGCACGCCGCTCAGCTGTGCGGCCGGCCCTTGCCCATGATGACGGTGACGGCCAGCAGGAGCAGGAACACGACCATCGCGAACCCGCCGAACCACCACTTGGAGATGTGCGAGGCGTCGACGGCGGCCTCTTGTACGACCGCGATCAGCGGCACCAGGAGCGATTGCATGGTGCAGAGCCTATCTCGTGGCGGCCGGGTTAGCTCTTCCGGGCGGTACGCGTCAGCAGCCGGCGCCAGGTGGACGGCACGGAGTGCGCGCGACGCGCCTGCGCCGCGGCGCGGTGCCGCTCGTCGATACGGGCCCGGGCAACATCAGGGGTGATCATGGTTCCTTCACTGGGTTGGTACGGCGGAACCGGGGCGGACTGTCCCCGGTACCTCAAATTGTACGGTAGGTATTACGCTCTCACAAACGAATTAAAGGCACAGAGCATTCCCTGCCTTAGAATCTGCGGTGAACAGGAGACGTCATGGACGCGATCGACCGGCAGCTGATCGAGGCGCTGCGACTGAACGGCCGCTCCAGCTGGGCCGAGCTCGGCCGCGAGGTGGGCCTGTCCGGTCCGAGCGTCCAGGAGCGGGTACGGCGGCTCGAGGAGCGCGGCGTACTGCTCGGTTACCGCGCCGTCGTCGCCCCGGACCGGGTCGGTCTCGGCACCAGCGCGCTGATCGGCCTGTTCCAGCGTGACGACGTGGAGACCGACGACATCGTCGAGCAGGTCCGGGAGATCCCCGCCGTCGAGGACTGCTGGTTCGTCGCCGGCGACCAGGAGCTGGTGGTGAAGGTCCGGGTCGCCGACGTCACCCAGCTGGAGGCGGTCGTCGGCTCGCTGCGGCGCGTGAACGGCGTGGTCAGGACGCGGACGACGGTCGTACTGTCGACCCGCTGGGAAGGCCGCCCCGCACCGCTTCCCGAGTGACCGTCACGACTGCTTGAAGAAGGCCTTCACCTCGGCGGCGATCCGGCGTACCGCCTCCGGCTTGCCGCCCGGGTTCACGCCGCCGGGATCGGACGCCGAGCCGTGGTCGTAGCCGTCGAACTCGATCCGGCGGACGTTCGGCAGCACCTTCTCCAGCGTGTCGCGGCCGGGCCGCAGGCCGCGGAGGCCCTTGGTGCCGCCGAGCAGCAGTACGTCGGCATCCACCGTCCGGAACGCGTCGAACGTACCGCCGAGCTCGGCGACGATCGTGCCCTCGGCGTGGATCGTCGGCGCCAGATCACGGAGTACGACCGCGCCGTCGGCGGCCTGGCGCGCGTCCTTGGCCAGCATCTTCTCGGTGGCCCAGCGGAGCAGACCGCGGGGCGCGACCTTGAGGAACGGCGGCGCCATCTCGAAGCCGAACATGCTGGTCACCATCGCGCCGGCGAGGTCACCGCGGGCGAGCTGCTGGTCGAAGCGGACGAGCCACTCGCGGTGCGGTGCGCCGTCGGCGACGATCGCCGGCTCGTAGAGCGCAATCTGCTTCAGGGACGGAAGCGTGCGCGCGGCCTCGAGTACGACTGCTCCCCCGGCGCTGATCCCGAACGCGCGCTCCGCTCCGGCGACCGTGAGTACGGCGTCCAGATCCTCGACCTCGGTCCGTACGCCGTGGTCCGGCCGGATCGGGCCGGACAGGCCGCGGCCGCGGCGGTCCGGGAGGTACACGGTGAACTCATCGGCCAGCTCCTGGGCGAACAGGGTGTGGCTGGTGGCCGATTCCATGCTGCCGTGCAGTACGACGACCGCCGGGCCCTGGCCGGTCGTGTAGTAGCCGATCTCGGTGCCGTCGCGGGAGGTCGCGGCGCCCTGGGTCAGTTCTGCGCTCATGGATCGATAGTTACACGGGCTCTAGTTACATTGCAACTAGTTTCTCTGACCCCATATAGTGAAGGGGTGACTTTTCGACGTTCGACCCTGGCGCTGGCGATCCTCGGGTTGCTGGAGAACGGGCCGATGCACCCGTACGGGATCCAGCGGCTGATCAAACAGTGGGGCAAGGACCAGGTGGTGAACGTCGGCCAACGGACCAGCCTGTACCGGATGATCGTGCGGCTGGAGGACGCCGGGCTGATCGCGGCCGGCGCGACCGAGCGGGACGAGCGGTATCCGGAGCGAACTGTCTACAATCTGACGACCGCCGGGCGGGACGTGTGCCGGGAGTGGTTGTCGGAGATCCTCACGACGCCGCGGAACGAGTTCCCGGAGTTCCCGGCCGGACTGTCGTTCGTGATGCTGTTGCCGCCGGCAACGGCCGGTGAGCTGCTGGGGCGGCGGCGCGAGCTGCTCACGCAACGGATCGAGGAGCTGCGGCGGGAGCTGGCGTCGACGGTGGACGGTCAGCCGATCCCCCGGTTCGCGCTACTGGAGACGGAGTACCAGGTCGCGCTGACGGTCGCCGAGGCCGAGTGGATCGACGGCGTGCTGGACGAGCTGCGGTCGGGCACGCTCACCTGGACACCGGGGCCGGTGTGACCGTGGACGTCTGGTGGGCCCGGGTCGGCGAGGCCCGGGACGAGTTCGTGGCGGATCTGGATGCGGTTGAGCATGGGCGGTTGGCTGCCTACGTACGAGATGTCGACAAGGCGCGGTTCCTGCTCGGGGTGACGATCGTCCGGCGGGTCCTGGCCGCGCGGTTCTCGTTGCCAGCGGCAAGTATCAGGCTCGACCGGACCTGCCCGGAGTGCGGGAAGCCGCACGGAAAGGTACGGGCGGACGGCGTCGAGCTGTCCGTCACGCATTCCGGTGAGCTGGTGGGTGTCGCGGTGGCGGACCGGCCGGTCGGGCTCGACGTGGAGAAGGTCGATCCGGACGTGGACGTCGACGCGGTCGCCCGGATCGCGTTCGCGGAGGACGAGGTACGCGAGCTGAGTCGGCGTACCGGGATCGACAAGGTGCGCAGGTTCACCGAGTACTGGACCCGGAAGGAGGCCGTGCTGAAGGCGACCGGCGAAGGACTGCGCGGAGACCTGCGGGCCGCGGCGCCGGACGGGATCCAGGTGGTCCGGCTCGAGGTGGGAGCGGACCATCGGGCGGCTCTCGCGGTGGTCTCCCCGGAGCCGCCCCACACCCAGGTACGGGACGCGGCCGAGTTGCTCAGGTCCGGATCTGGCCCTCGCCGGTGACGACGTACTTCGTCGACGTCATCTCCGGCAGCCCCATCGGGCCGCGGGCGTGCAGCTTCTGGGTGGAGATCCCGATCTCGGCGCCGAAGCCGAACTCGCCGCCGTCGGTGAACCGGGTGCTCGCGTTCACCACCACCGCCGCCGAGTCGACCGCCTGCGTGAACCGCCGCGCCGCCGCCTGCGACCGGGTGATGATCGCGTCGGTGTGACCCGAGCTGTACCGGCGGATGTGCTGCACCGCGTCCTCGAGCGAGCCGACCACCGCGGCCGACAGGTCGAGCGAGTTGTACTCCGTCCCGAAGTCCTCCTCGGTCGCGGCCACCACATCCTTGCCTGCAGCAACTACTGCCGGGTCGCCGTGCACGGTCACGCCGGCCGCGGCCAGCGCGGGCAGCGCGCGGGCCAGGAACTCATCGGCGACGGACGCGTGCACCAGCAGCGATTCGGCGGCGTTGCAGACGCTCGGGCGCTGGGTCTTCGAGTTCAGCAGGATCTCCAGGCCGAGGTCCAGGTCCGCGTCCGCGTCGACGTACACGTGACAGTTGCCGACCCCGGTCTCGATCACCGGCACCGACGACTCGCTCACCACGGTCTGGATCAGCCCGGCGCCGCCACGCGGGATCAGTACGTCGACCAGCCCGCGTGCCTGCATCAACTCCTTCACCGCGGCCCGGTCGGTCGGCACGCCCTGGACCACGTCGGCGGGCAGGCCGGCCGGCGCGGCGGCGTCCCGCAGTACGGCGATGATCGCCTCGTTGGACGCGGCCGCCGAGGACGAACCCCGGAGCAGAACCGCGTTGCCGGACTTCAGGCAGATGCCGGCGGCGTCGGCGGTCACGTTCGGCCGGGCCTCGTAGATGATCCCGACCACGCCGAACGGCACGCGGACCTGGCGGAGCTCGAGCCCGTTCGGCAGCGTGTACCCACGGACCACCTCGCCGACCGGATCGGACAGACCGGCCAGCTGCTCCAGGCCCGCGGCCATCCCGTCGACCCGCGACGGGTTCAGCGCCAGCCGGTCCACGGTCGACTCCGGCGTACCGGCGTCGCGCGCGGCCGCCACGTCCTTGGCGTTCGCCGCGACGATCGCGTCGGTGTTCGCCCGCAACGCCGCCGCCATCGCGTGCAGCGCCGCGTCCTTGGTACCCCGGGACGCTTCCGCCAACGCGTACGACGCAACCCGCGCCCGCCGCGCCAACTCGATGATCTCGCTCACTTCGCCATCCTAAGTCGTTACAGCAGGACCAGGTCGTCGCGGTGGACTACTTCGCGTTCGTACGCCGCGCCGAGCTCGCGGGCGAGGTCCCGGGTTGAGCGGCCGAGGAGTTCGGGTAGTTCGGACGCGTCGTAGTTGACCAGTCCGCGGGCGATCGTCACGCCCGAAGGCGACACCAGGTCGACCGGGTCGCCCGCGGAGAATGTGCCCTCCACGGCGGAGATTCCGGCCGGGAGCAGCGACGCGCGGCGCTGGGTGAGCGCCCGTACGGCGCCGTCGTCCAGCCGGAGGATGCCCTGACCGGACGTCGCGTGCGCCAGCCACAGCAACCGCGTCTTGCGCCGTCGGCCGGTGGGGTGGAACAGCGTCCCGACCGCGTCACCCCGCAGCGCCTCGCCGACCCGGCCCGCCGACGTCAGGATCACCGGGATCCCTGCCTCGGTGGCGATTCCGGCCGCCTCGACCTTCGTCTGCATGCCGCCGGTACCGACCCCGGACGCCCCGGTCTTCCCGATCGCGAGCGGTTCGAGATCGGCGGCGCCGCGGATCTCGGTCACCATCGACGTACCGGGTTTGCGCGGGTCCCCGTCGTACAGGCCGTCGACGTCGGACAGCAGCAGCAACAGG
>NZ_DASRVN010000006.1:0-16323 GCF_035655035.1 Kribbella sp.
GCCGGCGGCTGGGTGATGGGCGTCGATCCGTCACCCGACGACAAGTGGGTCGTCCTGTCGAAGGCCAGCAGCCCGGCGAACTCGATGCAGCTGTTGCTGGTCGACACGTCCAGCCGGTCGATCACCGAGCTGACGCCGGCGGACGCCCACAACGACCAGGGCCCGGTCGCCTGGCTGCCCGACTCGTCCGCGTTCCTGGTGTCCACCGACGCCGACCACGACCGGAAGGCGGTCCGCCGGTACGACGTGGCCGACGCGGCGTGGAGCGACGTACTGGTGGACGACCAGCGGGACCTCGCCGCGTGGCCGTCGCCGGACGGCGTGCACCAATTGGTCGGCGTGCTGGAGGACGGCGAGGTCACGCTCGCGCTGCACCGGCTGGAGGACGGCGCGCTGGTCGCACCGGTCGGTCTGCCCGCGGGCGGCTGCGCGGCGCTGACGATGATGACGCCGGACCCGATCTGGTCCGCGGACGGCTCGTTCGCGGCGATCACCTACAACTCCCCGGTCGCCCCGCCGACCGTGTACCGGTACGTGCCGAACGGCGAGCTGACCGCGATCGGCCAGGTGCAGGTCCCGGCCGGTCTGGAGCACCCGGAGAGCCTGCGGGTGCCGTCCTTCGACGGCGAGCAGGTCCCGGTATTCGTGTTCCGGCCGACCGCTCCGAACCTGGGCTCCACGGTGGTCCACGTGCACGGCGGGCCGGAGGGTGCCGCGATGCGGATCTGGAGCCCGATCATCTCGTCGCTGGCCGGTGAGGGACACACGGTCGTGGTCCCGAACGTCCGCGGCTCCGCCGGCTACGGCAAGCGCTGGTACTCGCTGGACGACCGCGAACTGCGGCTCGACTCGGTGAAGGACCTGGCCGCGATCAACGCGTGGCTGCCGACGATCGACGCCGATCCGCAGCGGGCCGCGCTCTGGGGCGGCTCGTACGGCGGGTACATGGTGCTGGCCGGTGTCTCGTTCCAGCCGGACCTGTGGGCGGCCGGTGTGGACATCGTCGGGATCGCCTCGCTGGTGACGTTCCTGGAGAACACGTCGGACTACCGCCGCGCGATGCGGGAGCGCGAGTACGGCTACCTGGCCACCGACCGGGAGTTCCTGGAGTCCGCGAGCCCGCTCAGCCGGGTCGACGACATCCGGGCGCCGCTGTTCGTCATCCACGGCGCCAACGACCCACGGGTGCCGTTGTCGGAGGCCGAGCAGATCACGGAGGCGCTGACCAAGCGCGGCGTACCGTGCCGGCTGCTGGTGTACCCCGACGAGGGCCACGGCCTCGCCAAGCTGGCGAACCGCCTGGACGCGTACCCGCAGGCGTTCAGCTTCCTCCGAGACCACCTGGCGTAAGGGTCCCGGCGGTCGCGTCGAGCCGTACCGGCAGCCCCAGCGGTACGGCGAGGTTCAACGGCTCATGCCCGATCGCCGCACCCTCCACCATCGGGACGCCCAGCGGCTCGAGCCGCTCGCGGATGGTGTCGTCGAGCCCCGGCCCGCCCTTGCTGAAGTCACCGATCACCAGCCCGGTCACCTGGTCGAACCACCCGGCGCGCAGCAGCTGCGTCAGCAACCGGTCCGCCTGGTACGCCTCCTCGTTGACCTCTTCGAGTACGACGACCCCGGCCGGCGGCGCGTACGTCGGCGTACCGACGCTGGAAGCCAGCATCGCCAGGTTGCCGCCCCGCAACAGACCCTCCGCGACACCGTCGACGACAGTGTGAGCTCCGTGTAGAAGGTCCGTGACGGTCTCGGGCTCGAACAGCAACGCTCGCAGCCGCTCACGCCCCTCTTCGACCTCCAGCTGCTCTACAGCGGCAGCCATCGGCCCGTGCAGCGTTACGAGACCACGGGCGTTCAACGGCTCGTGCAGCGCGGTGATGTCGCTGAACCCGACGAACCACTTCGGTACGGCGACCAGCTCGTCGAAGTCGACGTACTCCAGCATCCGCTGCACGCCGTACCCGCCGCGCGCGCAGAACACGGCGGCGTACCGCTCGTCCAGCCACGCGTTCCGCAGGTCCTCGGCCCGCGCCTTGTCGTCGGCGGCCAGGTACTGGAACCGCTCGTGCCCGGCCAGCACCGACGGCATCACCTCGACCTCGAGCCCCCAGCCCCGCAGGTACTCGACCCCGACCGCGAGCCGTTCCGCGTCGATCCGTCCCGACGGCGCCACCACAGCGACCCGATCACCAATCCGCAGCCGCTGCGGCAGCACCACCTCGTTCATGCCGCAGACGCTACCAACCGACCTGGATGGTCGAGCTCTTCGAGACGCCGTTGACGGTGACGCCCAGCTCCGTGGTCCCCGGGCGCAGCGCGCTCAGCTGACCGGTGGACGGGTCGTACGCGGCGACTGCCCAGAACGGGGCGGACTTGGCCGGGCCGATGTACATCGTGGCCGAGCCCCACCAGTCGGCCGAGACCGGGAACGACACCGGGACGTGGCGACCGTCCTGGATCACGGTCGCCGACGCCGTGGCGGTCTGGTCGCGGCGCATCGTGGCCGGCGCGGCCAGCTCGAGCGCGTCGACGTGCGGGCGCAGCTCGACCTGGAACCACGGTTGCGCGGCCGCCTTGGAGATTCCGACCAGCGCCCAACCGGTGAAGCCGCCGGCGTCCGCGGCGGCGGCCGGGCTCTTGCCCGAGTTGCCGGTCAGCGGGAGCAGTACGCCATCGGTGCGGGTCGCGGCGAAGGTGCCCGCGTGCCCGGCCATGTACGCGGCGCCCTTGCCGGTGGCCTTCCGGAAGTCGGCGAGCCACTTGACGATCATCGCGGCTTCCTTGCGGTCACCGAGCTGCGAGTTCTGCGTCGGCGACGGGTCGTCGATCGGGTGGTGCGCGAACACCACGACGTTCCGGATCGCCTTGTTCCGGGCGGCGTCGTCGAGCTGCTTGCGCAGGTCGGCGATCTGGTCGAACCCGCCGGCCCGCAGCGAGCCGAGCGACGAATCCCGCAGGACGAACCGGGTGCCCTTGTGGTCGAAGGTGCTGGTCGGGTTACCGAAGACCTTCTTCCACTCGGACAGGTCGCCCGGGCCGTACGTCTCGTGGTTGCCCGGCACGTAGTACACCGGCACCTTGCCGGCCACCTCCTCGTCGATGACCTGCTTGGCCAGCGCGATGTCCGGCCCGAACCCGCGGTCGACGAAGTCGCCGTTGATCACCAGGAAGTCCGGGTGCTGGGCGAGCGCCTCGCGGATCGTCCGCCGGGCCTGCTTGACGTAGTCCGAGTTCGGGTCGTCGGCGGTGAACTGCGCGTCCGACATCACCGCGAACCGCCAGCGGCCGCCCGTCTCGACCGTTCCGTCCGTGACCACCATCGGGTCGATCACCTTGGGCGCCGGCTGCAGCGTCACCGGCGGCGCGCTGCGCACGGTCAGGTCGTCGATCACGATCCGGCCCGAGTACTGCCGGGTCGGCGAGGTCTCGACGACATAGATCCGCCAGAAGCGCAGCGGGTACGTGAGCCCGGGCGGGATGTCCGCCTCGACGTACTTCCAGCCGGTCCAGTCGACCGTGGCCGCCAGGTTGAGCGTCTGCGCCGTACCGCCCGCGGCGTCGTACGCGTTCGCCCGCAGCCACGCGCCCTTGCCGTCGCCGTACACCCAGGCGCCGAGCTTCTGCGGCTGGCCGGGCAGCGTCTGCTGCGGGGTCTGCGAGAGGTATGCCGCCCGGGTGGCCGTGCTGCCGGTCAGCGAGTAGTCGAGCGCGATCGCCTGGCCGCCGTCATGTCCTGCGGCGGCGGACCGGGTGGCCGTCGCGGCACCGGCCGGTACGGCGGTCGCCGCCCACTTGGTGACGTCGTCCATCCCGTCGACGACGGTGCTCGCCAGGCCAGCCGTGACGCTGAGCTGCGTGCTCAGCGTGCCGACCTTCGCGGTCACCACGGTCGCCACGGCATCGTTGCCCAGGGCCTTGACCTCGAAGCCGTTGCCCTTCGCAACCACCTGCACCTTGGTGGTGTCGTAGTCGAGCTTCACGTCGCGGGGCTCGATCCAGGTGGAGAACCCGTCGGCGTCGTACCCGTCGACCTCGAAGAAGCCCGTGGCGTTCGCGTCCGCGAGCGACACCTGGCGGGTGGACGGCGCCAGGCGGGTCGGCGTACCGAGGACGGTCATAGGGAACCTTCCGTTCGCCCTACCGCGGGTGGCCGTGACCATCACGTCGCCCGCGCGGCGGCCGGTCACCACGCCCTGCTGGTCGACGCGGACGTTGCTGCCCGCGTACCAGGACGGCGTACCGGCAGCGGGGGCGTACGTCTCGTCGTACCCGGTGGCCTTGAGGACGCGGCTGAGGCCGGTGAGGACGCGGGAGCTGCGGGAGAGGTCGGTGTCGGGGCCCTCCGCGGAGGTCCCGGCGGACTCGACGCGGAAGCCCTTCAGCGTGCCGCTGCCCTGGGCCGGGATCAGGCCGAGGCCGTTCGGGATCAGCCGCTCGTTGCCGTCGGACGGGTCGTTGACGACGTCCGGCGTGGCCTTGCCCGGGGTCCGGGCGAGCATCGTCGAGGAGCCGCCGCCGTCCAGGTTGAGCGCGTCGTCGGCGCCGAGGCTGATCATCAGCTGGCCCATTTCCTTCAGCGACAGCCCGCGCGAACCGGTCGCCCGCCCGTCGACGGTGAGCAGGATCATCCGGCTGCCGTCGGCGTCGAACCCGATCGCGGTCCGCGGCGCGAGGTCGGCGTCCGGTACGTCGGCCGGCACCTCGCCGTCCTTCGCGAGCTGGTAGTTGCCACTGACCGCGGCCGCGACGCCGGCGGCGTCCGGGCGCAGGCCGTACGCGATGCCGACCTTGTCGCCGACCTGCAGCGCGGTCAGCGCGTCGGCGCCGGCCTCGCGGCCGATCAGCGCCTGCTCGTTCGCGGCCAGCGGGGTGGTGGCCGGAGTGGTGGCGGAGGAGACGACCACTCCGTCGCGAAGGATCACCTCGCGGACGGTCGGCAGGCCGTCGACGGTCCGGGTCCGGGCCGCATCGCCCCACTCCGGGGTGTAGAGGCCGATCCCGCCGGCGTTCACGGCCGGCGAGTTCAGGTTGGTCAGCTCGAGCTTGGTGGCGCCGTCGGTCGCGGTCCCCTGCAGGAACAGCTGGGCGATCTTTCCGAGCCCGTCCTTGCCGATCACCGCGGTGTCGTTGTGCCCGGCGGCCGGCGCGTTCACGAGCCTTCCGGACTCGACCCCCACGCCGAGCGGAGCGTTGGTGTCGTTGATGTCGAAGAAGTCGCCGTTCACGCCGGCGATCGCGCCCCGGCTCGCGAGCTGCTGGCTGAGCGGCTGCGCGCCGGAGACCTTCCCGGGGTTGACCAGGTCGACGGTCACGCCGTGCTTGCTCAGGTCGGTGTCGAGGATGTCCCCGCGCTGCCAGCCCTTCGGGTCCAGCCGCTCGAACGAGGTGTAGTTGACCCCGGGCGCGACCGGGCTGTCGGACCGCGACGTCAGTACGCCGTTCTCGGCGATCGCCGCGTCCGGGATGCCGGCGGGTTGACCGACCGCGGGACTGACCAGCACGCCGGCCAACAGGCCACCCACGCCGATCGCTGTGGTCAAAGGACGGATGAGCGACACAGGAGCCTCCCCACGGTGGACGGACGCGGTCATCCGACGCCGCGCGCGCTACCGCCTCATGAGCCGCAGGTGTACGCCGGTCAACCGACCGGTGACAAAGTAACCCCTACGGTCACCGTGCGGAAGGTTTTCTTCTCAGTCAGTAGGGGATCACCAGACCTCCTACTCCCTACTGACCGGGCGGCCGGAGGTTTCCCAGGCGTGCATGCCGCCGTCGAGGTTGATCGCCTCGCGGCCGACCTGGTTCAGGAACTGGGTGGCCATGCCGGACCGGCCGCCGACCGCGCAGACGCAGAGCACCTTCTGGTCCAGCGGCACCTCGCCGACCCGCTCCTGCAGTTCGCCGAGCGGGATGTGCGTGGCGCCCTCGATGTGGCCGCGGTCCCACTCGTCCGGCTCGCGGACGTCGAGTACGAACGCCTCCGCGAGCAGCGCGTCGTCGAGCTCGCTCACCACGACCGAAGGAATCTCCTGGTTCCGGAACATGCACCCAGCATGTCAGACACTCGGTCGCCGGAGACGCACGGCCGGTTCCGGAACCGAAGGTGCCGGATAAAACGTTGACCCCGGCGGGCGGATCTAGTGTCCTGTGGGCCGGAGGAGGTCGCGGTGGCGCTGATTCAGGGGATCCCGGGGGAGTTCGAACCGCAGCCGTGGGGTGAGGCGATCCTGCGCAGCCGCGAGCTGTTGCTGCTCCGGATCGCGCGCTGTCCCGCGGACCACGAAGTACGGCTGCCGGGGCTCGCGACCACGCCGCGGCACGTCGTCGAGGACCACACCGGCCGCGCGCTGACCTGGCGCCGCGACGGTGACGACCTGGTCGTCCGGCTGCCCGAAGCCGGTGCGCCGCCGGTGGTCCGGGTCGCGCTGGCCGGGAAGCTGCGGATCGTCCCGGAGGACACCGTCACCGCGAACGCCGACGGTGTCTGGGACCTGACCCCGGCCGGTCCGACGGCACACCTGGTGGCCCGGCGGGCGGGCGACGTCGCGATCCGGTTCGTCGGGATGGTCGAGCCGGACAGCCTGCATCAGATCCGCCTCGCCGGCCGCCGGTACGGCGTCGCCGGTCACGTGCTCACCCGGACCACGATCGGCCCGTTCCCGATGCCGGAGAGCCGCGTCGTACCGCTGGCAGTGCCGGCCGGCGTCCGCCGGGTGCTGGTCGCACCGGTCGGCACGGTGCTGGCGTCGATCCACCCGGGCCGCGCCGAGCTGACCGTGGTCGTGACGAACTTCGGCCGTACGCCGGCCCGCGGCGAGGTCGAGCTGCCGCTGCCGCCAGGCTGGTCCGCCCCCGAGCAGACGTGGGCGTTCGACGGCCTCGAGCCGGGACGGTCGATCGGCTGGGCCACCCGGATCACCGGGGTCGGCGAGCACGAGCTGCGCGCCCGGCTGGACGCCGGGCGGCGGTCGGCGTCCTCACCGTATGTCGTTCGGCTGTGACCGCTTGCATTCTGAGAGCGCTTCCCCTGTACTGGCAGTGATCGATCTACCGCCCCGATCGAGGAGTCAGGCATGCGTAAATCATCCGTCCGCCTGTTAGCCGCCGGAGTTCTGCTCGTCGCCGGCGCCACCGTCACCCCGGCAACCGCCGTACCGGCCGGTGATGCGACCACCGCCGTACGTGCTCCGGCACTTCCCGCCAAGGCCCCGGCCGGCGCGCTCGACGCGACCGGGTACTGGACCGCCGAGAAGATGCGGAACGCGATCCCGGCCGACCTGCCCACCGGGACCGTCGCCGGAACCCCTGCAAAACAAGGGACTTCCAGCGGTGTCGCGTCCAGGCCGGTCGCCCCGCGCGCCGGGCACAAGCTCGCCAACGATGTCGTACCGAGCACGGCCGGCAAGCTGTTCTTCACCGACAACGGGCTCAACTACGTGTGCTCGGCGTCGACGATCAACAACAGCTACAAGAACCTGATCATCACCGCGGGCCACTGCGTGCACAGCGGCCAGGGCGGCGGCTGGCACTCGAACATCGTGTTCGCCCCGGCCTACTACAACGGCCAGTCCGGGTACGGCCTGTGGAACTGGAGCCAGGCGCGGACGTTCAACTCGTGGATCAGCAGCAGCGACTTCACCCACGACCAGGCGTTCGTGACGCTGCAGCAGCGCAACGGCGCGAACCTGATCGACGCGGTCGGCGGCAACGGCCTGGTCTGGGGGAACGGTCAGAGCCAGGCCGGTACCCGGATCTGGGGCTGGCCGGCCGAGGCGCCGTACAACGGTGAGGTGCCGTACTACTGCGACGGCACCACCTACGCGTGGGGCGGCTCGGACGCGGCGCTGACCTGCTCGATGAACGGCGGCGCCAGCGGCGGGCCGTGGCTGAAGGACCGGATCGACGCGAACCTCGGGTACGTGTTCGCGGTGACCTCACGCCGGACGACGAGCGGTACGCCGACGTTGCTGTCGACGCCGAACACGGCCGACGTCAAGACGATGTTCGATCAGATGACAACGTAGCTTCTTCGGTCTTCACTGGCAGGCACTTGCCGAGGTTGATGAAGAAGAAGATCAGGCCGAGGGTGATCGTGACGTGCCCCAGCCCGGAGATGCCGTCGAGCGCGGCGCCGGGCTGGTGGCCGAGCACGACCATCGTCCCGCGGAGCAGCATCATGCCGACGGTGAGCGCGAGGCCCGCGTTGTAGACCCAGAAGAACGCGGTGAAGAGCTTGCCGTCGGTCAGCGTGAACAGCTTCTCCAGCGCGAGCACGATCAGGAAGAACAGCATGCCCAGCGCGAGGATGTGGGTGTGGACGACGCCGAGCTGGGAGTCGCCGGTGAAGTTCTCGGCCTTGGTCAGCTCGCGGTAGTACAGCCCGCTGATCAGCCCCAGAATCACGTAGACGTGTGCTGCCACGTAGATCTTCCGCATGCCCTGGAAGGTACTGGAACCTACTTCAGCAGCTTCGACAGCCTCCGGTCGGCCAGCGGTTTGCCGCCGGTCTGACAGGTCGCGCAGTACTGCAGGGAGGAGTCGGCGAAGCTCACCTCGCGGACGACGTCACCGCAGACCGGGCACTTCTCACCCTTCCGGCCGTGCACCCGGAGGCCGGACTTCTTCTCCGACTTCAGGTCCTGGACGGCGAGCCCGGCGGATCGGTCGACGGCGTCCTTCAGGGTTTCGCGCATCGCGTCGTACAGGATCCGGAGCTCGTCGTCGGACAGGTTCGAGGCGGGTTTGAACGGGCTCATCTTCGCGACGTGCAGGATCTCGTCGGAGTACGCGTTGCCGATGCCGGCGATGACCGACTGGTTCCGCAGGACGCCCTTGAGCTGGACGCGGCCCGCGCGCTTCAGGATCTCGCCGAAGTCCTCGAGCGACAGCGTGAACGGGTCCGGCCCGAGGCGGGCGACGCCGGGGACCTCGTCGACGTCGCGGACGACGTAGACCGCGAGCTTCTTCTGGGTGCCGGCCTCGGTCAGGTCGAACCCCGAGCCGTCGTCCAGGACCGTCCGGAGCGCGATCGGGCCCTTCCCGGGCCGGACGAGCCCGGCGTTCTGCTCGTCCTTCCAGCGCAGCCAGCCGGCCCGCGCCAAGTGGATCACCAGGTGCACGCCCTGCGCCGAGATGTCCAGGAACTTCCCGTGCCGCCGCACGTCGTCGATCAGCAGCCCGACCATCGCCGAGATCGGCGGGTCATACGTCTTCAGTGCGCTGATCGCGGTGATGTCCGCCCGGACGAAGGCGTGCCCGACCGCACGCTCCCGCAGAAACACGGCCAGCGACTCGACCTCCGGCAACTCAGGCATACTCCTAGTGTGCCCGACGCCAGGGACAGTTCCGGTGGATCACCCATGGAGGAGGGTTGTCACGCCCGGTAGCGTCGAGGGCAACAGAGTAGGGAGGCCCTGATGGGGTTCGTGAAGACGTTGATAAAGGGCGCCGTGGTCGCCAAGCTGGTCCAGGTCGCCCAACGCGAACTGAGCAAGCCGGAAAACCAGGCCAAGCTCAAGCAGGCATTCCAGAAGGTCCAGCAACGCCGGGCATAACCGGTTTGTGAGCCTGCAGGGTGAAGGGGGCGGCCAGGCGGCGCGGATCCGCCGTCAGGCGCCACTCCCCGGCGGCGTCCTCGCTCATCATCCCGGGAAGCGCGTTCCACGGCGCACTGTCGTGCTCAGTCAACGAGTCGAACACCAACCCGGCCCGCTGCGCGGCAGCGATGGTCTCGCCGAGCCCGTGGTTCCACTCGTGCGTGGTGCTGGTCGCGAACTCGACGTCTGAACTGCCGCCCACTGAGCCACCGTCAGCCATGGAGCTAAGTCCACCTTCGAGGAGGATCCAGCGCTACTGCATTTCAGGTCGGCCGCTGATGTGCTGGGAGGCATGAGCGAGGTGGTGGGGCGGGGGCGGATTCAGGATGTGGATGCGCTGCGGGGGTTTGCGTTGTTGGGGATCTTGGTGGTGAACATTACGTTCGCGGCCTCTGGGTATCCGATTCATGTGGTGGAGGATCCGGCGTACGGCTCGTGGCTGGATCAGGCGGTGCGGTGGGTGTCGTCGGCGTTTGTAGATATGAAGTTTTATCTGCTGTTCTCGTTCTTGTTCGGGTACAGCTTCCAGTTGCAGATGCAGGCGGCGCAGCGGGTGGGTACTGCGTTCCGGCCGCGGATGCTGCGGCGGCTCGGCGGGCTGTTCGTGCTCGGCGTACTACACGGCGTCTTTCTGATCACGGGCGACATCCTGAGCGTCTACGCGATCATCGGCCTGCTCCTGGTCGCCATGCGGCGAGTCAAGGACCGTACGGCGCTCCTCGTCGCAGGAGGCATCTACGCCTACCTCTTCGTCACCCTGGCGGTCGCAGCGCTCTTCCTGGACACGTCGGCGGTCCTGGACCCGACCACAGCAGTAACGGCCGCACGGGGGACGGCCGCGAACCTGGCGGGCTCGTTCAGCGAAGTCGTCGGCGAGCACCTCCGCGCGCTGCCGACGTACGGCCTGTCCCTGCTCACCGTGCAAGGCCCGACCACTCTGGCCGCGTTCCTGGTCGGCATGGTGGCCGGGCGCCGGCGGCTGCTGCAGAACGTCGACGGCTCCGACGCCCTGCTCCGGCTGATCCAGTTGGTCGGCTTCGCCATCGGCATCACCGGTGGAGTCGTCTACGCCTCCGGCGGCAATGGTGACACCCGGGCCGTGCTGATGAGTGTGATGACGGCGCCATTCCTGACCGCGGCGTACGTCGCCTCGCTGCTGCGGATCATGCACTCGGACCAGGGCGAGGACCTCCGCCGGCTGCTCGCGCCGGCCGGGCGTATGGCCCTCTCGAACTACCTGGGCCAATCACTGGCGACCCTGCTGATCTTCACCGGCGTCGGCTTCGGGCTGGTGGGACAGGTCTCGCCTCTGGAGACCATGGGCTTCGCGGTCGGGATCTTCGTGCTGCAGGTGATGTTCAGCCACGCCTGGCTGAGCAGCTTCCGCTACGGCCCGGTCGAAGGGGTACTGCGGGCGGTCACCAACGCGACCGCCCCCAGCTGGCGAACTCAGGCGGCGTGACGGCCGTCGTGCAGGCGGGCGGTACGAATGCTGTGCACCGTGCCGGTGGTCGAAACAGGCTTGTGGGTGAAGGGCTTGGCCGCACCGCCGAGCGCGAGCAGGTCGAGCTTGGTCCGGGCCACGTCGCGGTCGTCGGCGACCCACGTGCCCTGCGGTCCGGCAGCCGGACCGCCTGCGTTGCGCCGGTTGCTGACCTCGAGGGCGGCGATCACGGCGAGTACGAGGACTACGAGAACAATGTATCCGGTCATGGCAGTAATGATTCTAGCTTCGAGATCCTGCCACCAGTGGCGCCATTGACATAGTCCGATAAGATTCTGCCATGCTCCGGAAGATCGCGGTCGTGCTGATGGAGGATGTCGCCCTGTTCGAGTTCGGCGTACTCGCCGAGGTCTTCGGGCTGGACCGCACCGACGACGGCGTCCCGCCGTTCGACTTCAAGGTCTGCTCGACCACCCCCGGCGTGCCGATGGAGACCAGCACCCACTCCCAGGTGATCGCGCCGTACGGCCTGGAGGAGCTCGAGGACGCGGACCTGATCGGCGTCCCGGCGACCACCTGGCGGCACGAGTACGACGAGCGGATCCTGGAGGCGCTGCGCCGGGCGGAGGCCCGCGGCGCGATCCTGCTGACGGTCTGCTCCGGCGCGTTCGTCCTCGGCGCCGCCGGACTGCTCGACGGACGGCCGTGCACCACGCACTGGCGGTACATCGACAAGTTCATGGACCAGTTCCCGACCGCGAAGATCGACCCGGACGTGCTGTTCGTCGACGACGGCAACATCATCACCAGCGCCGGTACGGCGGCCGGCATCGACGCCTGCCTGCACCTGGTCCGGCGCGAACTCGGCAGCGCGGTCGCGACCCGGATCGCCCGCCGGATGGTGGTCCCGCCGCAACGCGACGGCGGCCAGCGGCAGTACGTCGAGGTGCCGGTGCCGGAGTGCTCCGCGGAGAGCCTGCAGCCGGTGCTGAACTGGATGATCGACAACCTCACCACCGAGCACACGGTGCCCGCCCTGGCCCGCCGCGCCCAGATGTCCGAGCGCACCTTCGCCCGCCGGTTCGTCGCCGAGACCGGCACCACCCCGCTGAAGTGGGTCACCACCCAACGGGTCCTGCGCGCCCGCACTCTCCTGGAGCAGACCCGGATGGGCATCGAGCAGATCGCCACCGAATCCGGCTTCGGGACCGCCGCCCTGCTCCGCCATCACTTCCGCCGCGTCGTCGGCGTACCGCCGCAGGACTACCGACGGACGTTCCAAACCGCCGGCTGAGGTGAGACATGCCCCACGCATCACCGAGCCGATTTGCGTCCGCACCCCGGTCTCTGCCTAGGGTCACAGGGGGGTAACGGCCGAGCAGACCGGCGAGCGATGCATAGATGGAGTGAGTGTGACGACGCCCGACCGCCCTTCGGGAAGGACCACACGCAGGCTGAGCTGGGACGTGGTGCGCGTCCTGTCGGTGCTCGCCGTGATGTTCACCCACACGACGTACATGGGTCCGTTCCTGCACCCTGAGCTCGGTCAGCCGCTCGGTCCGTACCCGTTGCAGGTTGGTGCCAGCATCCTGCTGGTGATCAGCGCGTACTTCGTCTGCGTGACGATCCGGAGGGGCTCCACGCCGCGCTGGTTGTGGCGCCGCGCCTGCCGGGTGCTCCCGCCGTACCTGGCCGCCGTGCTGGTCACGTACACGCTGCTGCTCTTCTTCGGCCCGGACAACTGGACGCTGCCGACCCGGCACGACCTGTGGGGCAACCTCACACTGGCCGCCTCGTTCGACCCGAGCGTGCAGCTCATCGACGGCTCGTACTGGACGCTCCCGCTGCAACTGATGGCCTTCGCCGCGGCCGCCCTGCTCTGGCCCCGCGGGATTGGCCCACGGATCACGACAATGCTGTGGATCATGATCCTCGCGCCGGTGGCCCTGCAGTGGAACGGGCGCATCGACCACAGTCCGGTCTGGGTGATCCAGCTGTGGAACGGGCTCGGCATCCATCGCCTGCAGCTGTTCGCGATCGGTATCGCGATCTGGCTCTGGTCGCAGCGCCGGATCGGCGTCCTGCATCTCACCGGGCTGATCGTGGCGACGGTCTTCGCGCAGCACGCACACACCTCGGACCTCCCGTCCTCGCTCGGCATCGGCGTACTGCTGCTGCTCGTCGCGCTCGCCGCCCGCGGCCCGGACTGGACGGTGTTCGCCCGGTTCCAGCGGCCGATCCGGTTCCTGGCGCGGATCTCGTTCGCGCTGTACCTGCTGAACCAGGTGATCGGCTACCTGATCGCGTACCGGCTGATGGAGCTCGGCGCCGGCCGGCTGACCCAGATCGCCGGCGCGATGGCCGGCGTCCTCGGTCTCGCCTGGCTACTCACGAAGTACGTCGAGGAGCCGACGTACCGCGCCCTCGCGGCGCTCCCGGTGCGCGGGCTCGGGGCGCGGGCGTTCGCCTGGCTGAATACTTGACATCGGGTACTCGTGAACTAATACTCGATTTCGAGTAATCGAGATCGAGGGGGTGTCATGGCCAGACGCAAGGTCGGCAATCCGCTGGCGTTCGCCGTGCTCGGCAGTCTGAGCGAGCGGCCGATGCACCCGTACGAGATCTCCACGACGCTCCGGGCCCGTGGCAAGGACCAGAGCATCAAGGTGAACTACGGCTCGCTCTACTCGGTCGTGTCCAGCCTGGAGAAGCACGGTTTCGTCGAGGCTCAGGAAACGGTCCGCGAGGGCAACCGGCCGGAGCGGACGGTGTACCGGATCACCGACGCCGGCCAGGCCGAGTTCGAGGACTGGCTCACCGAGCTGGTCGGTACGCCGTCCCGCGAGTTCCACCCGCTGGAGGCGGGGCTCGCGTACCTGCCCGGTCTGTCACCGGATCGCGCCGTCGAACTGCTGGAGCAACGGCTGACGGCCGTCGACGCCGAGATCGCGACCGCGGTCCAGGCGCACGAGCAGATGGACGCCGCGGAGTTCCCGCGGATCTTCTGGGTCGAGTCGGAGTTCCGGCTGGCGCTGCTGCGCGCGGAGTCGGCGTACGTCCACCAGCTCGCCGAGGAGATCCGCACCGACACGCTCGGCGGGGCGAAGTACTGGCGGATGGCCTGGAAGCTCTACCTGGAGGACGGCATCACCCCGGGCGAGCAGTTGAAGGATCCGGTGAAGTACTTCGGGGAGGAGTTCGCCTGGATGCAGGCGGTGCCGCCCGAAGCACGTTAGAGCAGTACCGATTATTTGGGCGGCCCTCGCTCCACGGTGCGGCAACACCGGGACCAAGGGCCGCAGTTCCTCGAGTCGGTCCGAAGACCTGGCACCCAAGGCGCATCCATCAGGATAGCCAGCCCGACGACCGGCTCCCGCACCCACAAGGGAGTTACCTGATGGCTACGCATGCCGTCGAAGCGGTCGACCTGGTCAAGACGTACCCGGCCGGCCGGAAGAATCCACCGCTGCGCGCGCTCGACGGGCTGACCGTGAGCGTGCCGGAGGGCATCGTCCTCGGCCTGCTCGGGCCGAACGGCGCCGGCAAGTCCACCACCGTGAAGATCCTCACGACGCTGTCCCGGGCCGACTCGGGCAGTGCCACGGTCGCCGGGTACGACGTGAACCGCGAGCAGGACAAGGTCCGGCACGCGATCGGGTACGTACCGCAGAAGTCCAGCTCGGACCCGATGGCGACCGGCCTGGAGAACCTCGTACTGAGCGGGCGGGTCTACGGGCTGTCCCGTACGCAGGCCGTTCAACGTGCCCGGGAGCTGCTCGGCAGCTTCGATCTGGACGGGGATCGGACGGTGAAGACGTACTCGGGCGGCATGCAGCGCAAGCTGGACGTCGCGCTCGGGCTGGTCCACCGGCCGCGCGTACTGTTCCTCGACGAGCCGACCACCGGACTCGACCCGGAGGCCCGCGCCGATCTGTGGAACGAGGTACTGCGGCTGTCCGGGCAGGAAGGGCTGACCGTGCTGCTCACCACGCACTACCTGGAGGAGGCCGACCGGCTCGCCGGGCAGCTGGCGATCGTCGACCACGGCAAGATCGTTGCCGAAGGCACCCCGGAGGCGCTGAAGTCCGCGTTGCGCGGCGACTCAGTGCACGTCGAGCTGGTCGAACCGGACACCGACGGGACGGTCCGTGCGCTGATCGGGCAGCTTCCGGGGATCGGCGAGATCGTTGTCGAGGGCAACACTCTGCGCGCCCGGGTGGACCGCGGCGCGACCGCCGTACCGGCAGTGCTCGGAGTGCTCGAGGACAAGGCGATCCCGGTGGTCGCGGTGACCGTGTCGCGGCCGTCGCTGGACGACGTGTACCTGCAGCACACCGGCCGTTCGTTCAAGGTTGCGGAGGCGGCGGCATGATCACGCACACGGGTCTGATCCTCGGCCGCTGGACGCGGGCGTCGTACCGGCAGCCGGCGTTGATCGCGTTCACGCTGATCCAGCCGGCCATCTGGCTGCTGCTGTTCGGGCAGCTGTTCCAGGGTGTGGTCCAAATCCCCGGATTCGGCGACTCGTCGTACATCGCGTTCCTGACGCCGGGGATCGTGATGATGACGGCGCTGATGACAAGCGGCTGGAGCGGTACGTCGTTCGTACAGGACATGGAGCGCGGCGTGATGGACCGGATGCTCGCGTCGCCGATCAGCCGGGGCGGGCTGATGGCGGGGCAACTGCTCAGCAACGCGTCGACCACGTTGATCCAGACGATCCTGGTGTTCCTGATCGGCTTCGCCGCGGGTGCGCGGTACGACGGTGGGGTCGGGGGTTACCTGATCACGATTCTTGCGTCGGTGCTGGTCGGGCTCGGGTTCGGTTCGCTGTCGAACGCGGTCGCGCTACTCACCCGGCAGCAGGAGGCGCTGATCGGGATCTCGCAGTTCGTCTCGCTGCCGCTGACGTTCATGTCGTCGATCATGATCGACCCGCACGTCGCGCCGCACTGGGTGAACGTCGCGGCCCGCTTCAACCCGGTCGACTGGGCCACAATCGCCGCCCGCCAGTCCCTGTCCGCCACCCCGGACTGGTCCTCGGTCTGGCGGCACTGTGCCTACCTACTGGCGTTCACCCTGATCGTCGCCTGGCTGTCCACACGGGCCTTCCGCACCTACCAACGCTCAGTGTGAGTCGTCCCAGGCCACCCCACAGCCGCTTTCTTTTCTCTTTCAGTGTGAGTCGTACCAAGGCTTGATGGTGTTGTTGATGATCTCGAGTCTTTCGTCGAAGGGGAGGAAGGCGGACTTCATCGCGTTGATCGCGAACCAGCGGAGATC
>NZ_DASRVN010000007.1:0-6838 GCF_035655035.1 Kribbella sp.
GCGGACGACCCCGTGGACGATGTCCTCGAGCGCGTCGTTCAGCCGGGCCGGATGCAGCGGACGGGTCGACCGCCACAGCACCGTCGTCACCCCGTCGTCGCTCGGCTGCAGCCGGTCGGACGTGGCCAGCTCACCGGCCCACGCCTCGGCGGCGTCGAAGTCGAACCGCCCGGTCCGTGCCACCTGACCGTCCGGTACGCCGGAACCGCCGGCCGGCACGACCTCCGTCCGCGGATTCAGGTGCCCGAGCAGGTGCTCGAGCCGCTCGGGGGACGCACCGCGATGCGCGTTCGCCAGCACGCACACGTCGGCGTACTCGATCTGGCGTGCGGTCAGCTCCGCGACGTTGCGCCGGTCCGGGAGCCCGAGCGCCAGACCGCGCTCGGCGAGCAGTTCGTCGCCGGACAGTTGCGCGACCAGCAGTACGGCGTCGACGACGCACGTGACGGTGTCGACGGCGATCTCCGGGAGGACCGACACGAGCGTGGTGACCAGCGGCCGGGCCTCCATCGCCGGTGGAGCGGACAGCACGATGTGGTCCCAGTGCGCGCGCTCGACGAGCGTCTCCAGCAACGGCACCAGCGACTCGATCAGCTGACACGCGCCGCAGTCGTCGCCGACCGTGAACTCGCCCGCGTCGATCGGCCCGGACCGGTCCCGCACCCGCCAGGACAGCACGCCACGACCCGGCAGCTCGTCCTGGTCCACCTCCACGACCACTGTGGTCGCGTCGGTCATCGCCTCCAGGACAGGCTCCCGCAGCGTCGCGGAAAGCCCCACCAACAAGGACAACGGAGTCTTCACTCGGGCGGTCATGAACACATTATATGAAAACGGTTTTCATCAGTCCATCGGTACGGCGTGTCCGAAACCGGAGGCGGCGCAGGCCGATCGTCTGATAGGTAAGGGGTATGGCGATCGAGATCGGGAAGTTTGCGGGGGAATGGGCCGAGTTGCTGGAGTTGCTGGACATGGCGTTCTCGGCGCCGTGGACCGATGAGCAGTACGAGTCCGAGCGGAGGATCTGGGAGCCGGACCGGAGCATCGTCGCGACTGAGGAAGGGCAACTCGTCGGGCACACCGGATCGTTCATGCTGCCGATGTCCGTGCCCGGCGGGCAGTTGCCGGTCGCGGGGGTGACGATGGTCGGGGTGCGGCCGACGCACCGGCGGCGGGGGATTCTGCGCGACCTGATGCGGGCGCAGCTGGCGGAGGTGCGCGAGGCGGGGGAGCCGCTGGCGGCGCTGACCGCGAGCGAGCCGGTGATCTACCCGCGGTTCGGGTACGGGCTGGCGGCGGATCACCAGGAGATCGTCGTACCGAAGGGGGCCCGGGCACTGCGGCCGGTGGACGGCATCGACGACGTACGGATCCGGTACGTCGACGCCCAGGAGAGTCTGGCGCGCTGCGCGGAGCTGCGGAACCGGCTCGCGCTGGACCGGCCCGGGATGTTCCAGCACGACGAGAGCTGGCAGCAGTACACGATCAGCCCCACCGTCGTCAGCAACATCGCGCAAGCGTCCCGGCTCCGCTGCGTCGTCGCCGAGCGGGACGGCGAGCTCACCGGCTTCGCGTACTACCGGACGAAGCGCGCGGACAAGGGGTATGTCGACGTTCAGCGGGTGCACGCCGTCGACCTGGCGTCGCACGCGGCGCTCTGGCGGTACCTGCTCGAGCCGGACCTGCTCAGTGAGACGCACTGCGAACCGCTCGCGTCCGACGACCCGCTGCTGGATCTCCTGCTCGACCCGCGGGCGCCGGGCGCGATCACCCGCGACGGCCTGTGGGTGCGGCCGGTGGACGTCGGGCGCGCGCTCGCGGGGCGGACGTACGCGCGGGACGTCGACGTGGTGATCGAGGTGGTCGACGAGTTCCTGCCGTGGAACGCGGGCCGCTGGCATCTGACCGGCGGTACGGACGGCGCCGCCTGCGAGCAGGTGCAGAGGGCGGCCGACCTCACCCTCGACGTACGCGACCTGGGCGCCGTCTATCTCGGCCGCCCGTCCCTCGCGAGACTCGGCCGCGCCGGCCTGATCGCCGAACACACCCCAGGCGCTCTGGCCACAACCTCGCAAGCGTTTTCCACATCCCGGCTTCCTTTCCTCGACACGGGCTTTTAAAGAGGTAGCCTGCCGAGATGCAGACGCAGCGTAGGGGTGCGCTCGCGGCGGCCGTCGTGGTGTTCGTGGGGATCGTGGTGGCTGGGTTCGTGGTGCTCGCGTCCGCGAGTGGGCCGGTGCGTCCGGTCAGCGACAGCACGCTGCGGGCGAGCCCGCAGCCGCTCCCGACCCGGACCGCCACCCAGACGCCGCCGTCTGCGGCCGCGCCGACGCCGCGGATGCTGCCGCAGCACGAGACGCCCGGCTGGTTGCTCTCGTTGTGGCAGGCGATCGTGTACCTGGTCATCGCCGCGGTGCTGGTGTTCGTCGTGCTGGTGATCATCCGGGTGGTACGCCGGATCCGGCTGCCGAAGGCGGAACCTTCCGACGACAACTGGGAGCGGATCAAGGCCGAGCGGCTGGCCGAGGCGGTCGACACCGGCCTCGCCCAGATCGACACCGGTACGGCGAGTGACGCGGTGATCGCGTGCTGGGTGGCGCTCGAAGAGGCGGCCGCGTCGGCGGGCGTCGCGCGGGAGCCGTCCGAGACGCCGGCCGAGTTCACCGTGCGGGTGCTCGGGGTCGGCGGGATCTCGGAGCCGGAGCTGATCCGCCTCGGCCGGCTGTACCGCGAGGCGCGTTACTCCACCCGCGGCTCGACCGAGGAAGCCCGTACGATCGCCCGCGCCGCGCTGCTCCGTCTGCGTGAAGAACTCGCCCATGCGGAGGTCGCCCAATGACCTACCGCTGGTCCGCCCTGGAGGAGAAGGGGCCGCCGCCCGAGGTGAAGAAGCGGCGGCTGCCGAACAAGATGCTCGTCCAGCATCTCGGGATCGCCGTACTCGCGAGCCTCGCGCTGGTCGGGATCTTCGGAGCCGCCGGGATGGCGCCGCGGCCGCTGTGGTTCGTGGCGGCGGCGCTCGCGGTCGGACTGGTCTCGCTCGCGATCCGGCTGCTGCTGCCCGAGGTACTGGAGACCAGCTGGCCGGGCCGGCACGACGACCGGCTGGCCGCGCTCCGGATCCGGAACAGCGACAACCGGACCCAGTTCCTCGCGACCTGGCTGCAGGAGTCGAGTCGCGAGCGGCGGGCCGGCGAGGGCTCGCAGACCTTCGTACGCCGGATCCGCCCGCTGCTGCTCGAGCTGGCCACCGACCGCCTGGTGCACCGGCACGGCGTCGACCCGGAACGCGAACCGGACCGGGCCCGCGAGCTCGCCGGCGACCGGCTCTGGGCGCTGATCACCGGCGACGACAAACGCACCGCGTCCCTCGACGAGATCGAGGACGCGATCCACACCATCGAGAACCTGTGAGGGATAGTGACTGAGGAGCTGACGCTCGGAGAGGTCTCCGCGCTGAGCCGGCAGGTGCTGGACCGGGTCGGCCAGGCCGTGGTCGGGAAGGGCGAGGCGCTCGAGCTGGTGCTGGCGGGCATCCTGGCCGGCGGGCACGTGCTGCTCGAGGACTACCCGGGCCTGGCGAAGACGCTGGCCGCGCGGTCGTTCGCGCAGGCGCTCGGGCTGGAGTTCCGGCGGGTGCAGTTCACGCCGGACCTGCTGCCGTCGGACGTGACCGGCGCGTTCGTGTACGACCAGAAGGAGTCCGAGTTCGTCTTCCGGCCGGGACCGATCTTCACCGGCCTGCTGCTCGCCGACGAGATCAACCGGACGCCACCGAAGACGCAGGCCGCGCTGCTGGAGTCCATGCAGGAGCACCAGGTCACGGTCGAGGGCCAGACGTTCCCGCTGCCGATCCCGTTCCACGTCCTCGCGACCGCGAACCCGGTGGAGTACGAGGGCACGTACCCGCTCCCCGAGGCACAGCTCGACCGCTTCATGCTCCGGATCGGCTTCGGCTACCCGAGTCCGGCGGAGGAGTGGGAGGTGCTGCGCCGCCGGATGAGCCGCCGCCGCGAGGACCAGTCGGTCGACGCGGTGACCGACGCGGCCGGCCTGCTCGCCGCGCAACGGGCGGTCGAGACCGTGACGGTGGACGACACGGTCGGTCAGTACTGCGTGGATCTCGCCACCGCGACCCGTCGTGACTCGCAGGTTCTGGTCGGGGCGTCGCCTCGCGGTTCGCTGGCGCTGCTGCTGACGGCGCGTGCGTACGCGGTGATCCAGGGCCGCGACTACGTCGTACCGGAGGACGTGAAGGAGGTGGCGGTCGCCGCGCTGGCGCACCGGATCACCGTACGGCCGGAGCTGTGGCTGCACGAGGTGACCGGCGCGACCGTGGTGCGGACCGTGCTCGGGTCAGTGCCGGCTCCGCCCACCGTCGCAGTCGCCAGATGAGCTGGCGGCCCACTCACGCACAGATCCGGGCGATCTGTGTCGCCGCGGTGCTGCTCGGTGCCGCGGTCCTGCTGCGCCGTCCGGACGCGGCCGTGTTCGGGTTGCCGATCGCGTTCCTGGCCGCCTGGGGGCGGTACTTCCGGCCGCACGCGCGGCCCGACGTACAAACCGAGCTGGACGCGGACGTGCTGTTCGAAGGGCAGGGTACGACGTACCGGCTGCGCGTCCCGGGGGATGTGGATCCGGACATCGACCTGATCGTGGCGGCGCTGCCGCGGACGTTGTGGTTCCAGTACGACCCGCCGCAGGCGGCGATCGCGGAGCCGGTCTCGGACGGTGAGGTGACGCTGGAGGTCGGGGTCCGGTCGAAGCGCTGGGGGCTCCGGTCGTTGGAGCGGCCAACGGTGACGGCGACGTCGGCGGTCGGGGCGTACCGGATCCAGGTGACGTCGGCCGAACCGCAGGCGGTGACGACGCTGCCGCTGCGGGAAGGGTTCGAGGCGGTGGACGCCGTACCGCGGCCGGCCGGGCTGGTCGGGTTGCACCGGTCGCGGCGGCCCGGGGAAGGGACCGAGCTGTCCGGTGTCCGGCCGTTCCGGACCGGGGACCGGTTGCGCCGGATCAACTGGGCGGTGTCCGCGCGGACGCAGGAGCTGCACGTCACCTCGACCTGGTCGGACCGGGACACCGAGGTCGTGATCATGGTCGACACCGGCGGCGAGATCGGGATCAGCGAGGGCATCGACGGGCGCTCGTCGAGCCTCGACACGGCCGTACGGGCGGCCGCCGCGATCGCCGAGCACTACCTGCGGAACGGTGACCGGGTGCGGCTGATCGACACCGGCAGCCTGTTCCGCGGCGTCCGGTCGGGGAGTGGGCGCGGGCATCTGCGGCGGATTCTGGACACGCTGGTGCACGCGGACCGGCGCGGCCGGCAGCAGGACCAGGAGCAGCTCGCCCGGCGGAACCGGGTGCGCTCGGACAGCCTCGTCCTGGTGCTCAGTCCGTTGCTGCGCCAGACGATGCTCGGCTACATCGTCACGCTCGTGCACTCCGGCTGTACGGTGATCGCGATCGACACGCTGCCGCCCGACGTCGCGTCGATCATCGACCTCGACGCCCACGACGTACGGTCGTGGCCGCTCGCCTGGCGGTTGCGCCTGCTCGAACGGCGGCGCGATCTCGACCGGCTCAGCGACCTCGGCGTACCGACCGTCCCGTGGCAGGGCTCCGGGACCCTGGACGAGGTACTGCGGGCCGCCGCCCGGCTGTCCGCGGCCCCGAGGATCCGCTCATGAGTGCCGACGAGAAGATCACGCTCTGGCTGGCCCAGCTCCGCGCCGCCGGATGCACCGTCGTCCTCGCCCGCCTGGTGATCGCGCTGTCCGGGGCCGTCGCACTTGTCGTGCCGGCACTCCAGCCGTGGGACGAGCTGGACCTCGTCCCGTACGTCGGCGTACCGCTGCTGCTCGCCGCAGTCGTCCTGCCGGACTCGCTCGCCGCGATGCTGTTCATGCTGGTGATCGCCCTGGGCTGGCTGATGCGCGGCCCGGCCACCTTCAGCTGGAGCCTGGTCCTCACCGCGGCAGCCCTGGTCATCCTCCACCTCGCCACCGCGTTCGCCGCGCAACTCCCGTCCTACGCCCGCGTCCCCCACACCACCCTGCGCCGCTGGTGGTTGCCCGCAGCAACAGCCACCCTCCTGACCCCGTTGATCGCCGGCGCCGCCGCCCTCATCCACCACGCCAACGTCCCCGGCTCCCTAGCCGTCACAGCCGCCGCCATCACCCTCACAGCCCTCACCATCTGGCTAACCGCCGACCAAAAACTCAACCGCGACTAGTCGAAGGTCTTTGCGATCTCGGTGGCCCAGGGGGTGGGGATGGCGTGGGGGCCGAGGACCTGCATGGCGGACATGACGGTCATCAGCATGCCGGCGGAGAGGAACTCGCGGGTCTGTTGGGGGGTGGCGCCGGTGAGGTCGCGGATCAGGGTGTAGATGCTGCCGAAGCGTTGGCGGACGCAGTCGCCGATCACCGGGTCGCCGCTGGCGGAGAAGCCGTGCAGGAGGACCAGGAGGAGTTCGCGTTCGGTCAGCAGGCGTCCGTAGTTCGTGCCGAGGGAGCCCAGCTCGGGTGACTCGGCGGCGGCCTCGCGGAAGATCTGCTCGATGCGTTCGCAGGCGCTCCGGACCGCGGCCAGGAACAGCTGCTGCTTGGTGCCGAACAGGCGGATCACGTAGGGCTGGGAAACCCCGGCCAGGCGGGCGATCTCGTCGGTCTTGGTGCCCTCGTACCCGGACGCGGCGAACGCCTGCACCGCCGCGGCCAGGACCTCGTCGCCGCGTTCCTTCGCGGTCAGCCGAACCTTCGGAGTCACACGTTCTCCTCTCGTCGGTTGACATGTTATCAGTGGATGCATACTCTCGTCATCAAGCTTGTTA
>NZ_DASRVN010000008.1:0-3414 GCF_035655035.1 Kribbella sp.
CGCTTCTACGACTCAACCCACCAACGCAACACAGCCCTGCCCGGCTGGCTCCACTTCTACAATCACCACCGACCCCACAGCTCAACCGGCGGCCAACCACCCATCACCCGACTGACCAACCTCCCTGGACATCACAGCTAGTCGAAGTCTGCGTCGACCTGCTTGGTTGTGGTGTACACCTGCTTGCCGTCGGCGTCGAAGCCGCGGACTCGGACCTGCTTCAGGTCCGAGTTCCCACCGGTGAGACCCCAGATGTAGAAGCCGTTGGAGATCAGCGCGCGGGTCGGGCCCTGCTTCGGCAGGTCCACGACCAGCTGAGCCACCCCGTCCGGAACCATGCCGAACTCGAACGTTTCGGCGATCTTCCCGTTCGGCTGGACGACGCCCCGGGTGTAGTCGTAGGCGCCGCCGGCTGTCGGCGTGAGCATGTGGCACCACGCGAAGCTCTTCCGGTCCGGCGAGATCAGTACGGCGGTGAGCTTGTCGCCCGAACCAGTCTTGAGTGCGACCTGCCAGTCCTTGGTGACCGGATCGACCGGGGACCCGCCGTTGTCCTTCCAGTAGACGTCGTCCACGCCGCGGCAGCGGGTGGTGACCTGTTCGTCGGTCAACGGGCTGACCGGCGGCGCGGGCGCGAGTGACTTACCGGTGGCCGGGTCCTTGGTGACCTGCGTGCGCGGGGTGATCGGATCGGCGGTCTTCAGGACGGCGCTCTTTTCGACGGCGCCCGGCTGGTTCCGCGGCTGGTTGAGCTGTTGGTAGATCTTCTTGCCGTTGGCGTCGTAGCCGCGGATCTTCGCGATGATCACGATGCCCGGGATGCGCGTGTAGTCGAGGGTGAAGAACCCGTCCTTGCCGACGAGTGCCTCCCGCGGTTCCTGTTCGCCGGCCAGGTCGACGAGGACGCGCCGTACGCCGGGTGTTGCGATCCGCAGCCCGTTCTCCTCGGCCTGTGGGAGGTGGTGCGGGCTCCCCGGCAGCACCGTCCGGACAGCGGCGCGGATGGCGGCGGTCCGGTGTGCGACAGCGCCCGCCGTGCAGGTCAGGACGGTCGACTTGTCGGGGGACAGGAACATCGCGCTGAACGCGTCCCGGCTGCCGGCCTTCACGACGACCTGCCACCGATCGTCGAACGGGCCTCCGGCGCCGTTCGGCTGCCCCGACCCCGGAGCGGCGGCGCACTGTTGCACGGCCTGGGCGTCCGGCACCGGACTGACGTTCGGCGGCGGTACGACGAGCTTGCCGGTTTCGTCGTCGATGATCCGGCCGGTCTTCACGTCCATCGTCAGCGTCATACCCGGCGTCGGTGTGCCGGCCGGTGCGGCGCTGTCGTCGCGGTTCGCTGACCAGGTGGCGACGCCCGCGATGATCACCCCGGTCGTCAGTGCGGCGGTGGACGCGGTGGCGAACCGGGCCTTGCGGGCCGAGCGCCGGGCGCGCAGCAGCAGGGCGTCGATGTCGGTGCCGTGGGGCTGGTCGGAGTCGTCCGCGGCCGCGGCCAGCAGGTGCTCGATGTCGGGGCTCACGTGGCGCTCCGTTCTGGGTGGTCGATGAGTTCGCGGAGGCGGGTGAGGGCTCGGGAGGTCTGGCTCTTCACGCCGCCGGTGCTGATGCCGAGGATGTCGGCGGTCTGTTCGATGCTGAGGTCGGCGTAGTGCCGCAGTACGACGCACGCTCGCTGACTCGGGGGAAGGCCGGCCAGGGCGCGTACGACGAGCAGGCGGTCGTCGATCGTGCCGCCCGGATCGGGCAGGGGAGTGGGGTCGTCCGCGTCCACCAGGCGTTCACGGCGCCAGGGTCTGCGGGACTGGTCGAGCACCGCGGTCACCAGGCACTTGTGGGCGTACCCGTTCAGGCCTTGCGTACGGTCGATGCGGTGCCAGCGCCGGTACACCTTCACCAGCGCGTCCTGGGCCGCGTCCTCGGCGCGGTGCCAGTCGCCGCACATCAGGTACGCCGTACGGCGCAGGCGGCGGATCGCCGACGTCGCGAACTCGGTGAACTCGGCTTCGTCCGGTGCCTTCATGCCCCTCCTCTCAGGTTGTCGACGAGGTAACGGGACCAGCCGCGCGGAAGGTTGCAACGTAACCGCGGCACGCGGCGCCCGTTGGTCCTCCGAGGGTCTTTGACATGGGTGGGAGGATGCTTTCTATGGCGATGACAGCACAGGTGAAGTCCGAGCTGACCAGCATTCAGGTCACGAAACCGTGTTGCCGCAAGGCTGAGGTCTCGTCGATCCTGCGGTTCGCGGGCGGGCTGCACCTGGTGTCCGGGCGGATCGTCGTGGAGGCGGAGCTGGACAGCGGCGCCGCGGCCCGGCGGTTGCGCAAGGACATCGCCGAGATCTTCGGGCATCCGTCGGACGTCGTGGTGATCTCCCCGTCCGGCATCCGCAAGCAGACGAAGTACGTCGTGCGCGTGGTCCGCGACGGTGACGCGCTGGCGCGGCAGACCGGCCTGGTGGACAACCGCGGCCGTCCGGTCCGCGGCCTGCCGCCGGCGGTCGTGTCCGGTGCGTCGTGCGACGCGGTTGCCGCGTGGCGCGGCGCCTTCCTGGCGCACGGTTCGCTGACGGAGCCCGGCCGGTCGTCCTCGCTCGAGGTGACCTGCCCGGGTCCGGAGGCGGCGCTCGCGCTGGTCGGCGCGGCCCGCCGGCTCGGCATCGGTTCGAAGGCGCGCGAGGTCCGCAACGTCGACCGGGTGGTGATCCGCGACGGCGACGCGATCGGTGCGCTGCTGACTCGGCTCGGCGCGCACGAGTCCGTGCTCGCGTGGGAGGAGCGCCGGATGCGCCGCGAGGTCCGCGCCACCGCGAACCGGCTCGCCAACTTCGACGACGCGAACCTCCGCCGCTCGGCCCGGGCCGCGGTGGCCGCGGGTGCGCGGGTGGAGCGTGCGCTGGAGATCCTCGGCGACGACGTACCCGATCATCTGCAGGTGGCCGGCAAGCTCCGGCTGGAGCACAAGCAGGCAAGCCTCGAGGAGCTCGGCCAGCTGCACGAGCCGGCCCTCACGAAGGACGCCGTCGCGGGCCGGATCCGGCGGCTGCTGGCCATGGCGGACAAGCGCGCCGCCGACCTCGGCGTCCCGAACACCGAGGCCAACCTGACCCCGGAGATGCTCGACCCGGCCTGACCGGATCGTTATCTTCACGGGCCCGTACGACGCTTGCGAAGTTGATTGGATCGGCGCAACGGGGGTTGCCATCCGATGAACACGTGAGGACGACGATGGGTACCCAGGAAGAAGAAGCCGCTGCGCTGGCGGAACTCGAACGCGTACGGACCGAGAACGCGATCAAGGAGATGCAGCGCGCGGAAGAGCTGCGGAAGCTCCAGGAGCAGCAGCAGAACAAGATGGTCGCCGACGGCCGGCCGGCGGTCAGTTGGCCGGACAACGAGGTGCAGGCCGCAC
>NZ_DASRVN010000009.1:0-25986 GCF_035655035.1 Kribbella sp.
ACCCCCACCCATTCCGTAACCCACCCGAGTTATCCACAGATCCCAAAACCCACCCCACAGCCCCTCCCGAACTCCCTACGGTCGAAAGGACATGAGTCCAGGGAGAACCAGATGCCGCCCACACCCGACCCCGCCGCCCTCCACCAAGCCTTCGCAGCCACGCACCCGGTCGACTGGGGCGACGCCCCACTCTCGACCGCGGAAATCACCCGGTTGCACGGCGCGAGAGCCACCCAACGAAGCCTGCAGCTCCTCGACCAGGCAACCGCTGTGGAGCCGACCGTCACGGGCCAGTTCCTCGATTCCCTGCCCCCCGGCACCACGCCGTACCAACTCGCCCGCCGCGTGAAGTCCCCGGAATCCCTCGCCCGCAAGCTCGTGGATTGGGAGAAGATGAAGAATCGCTTCCCGGTCGACGACGTCTTGCGCTACACAGTGCTCGCCGAGTCGCCCGACGAACTGGTCGCCGCCGCGCGTCGGACCGCCGACGCGCTGACCGACCAAGGCTGGAAGGTCCGGTACGCGATGCATTCGTACACTGCAGGCTCCCGCTACAAGGGCGTTCACACGAACCTACTGGTGCCGGGTGCACTACGCGTCGAGGTCCAGATCCACTCAGTTGCCTCTGCGGAAGTCAAAGAGCTGACCACACGGTGGTACCAGATCGAACGCAGCGCGACCGCATCGGCCGAGGAGCGCGCCATGGCTCGGTTGCAGTGCGTCGAGGCCTCCGCCGGTCTCGTGCAGCCTCGGGACATCGACGGGATGACACGCTTGGGCGGCAAACGCGTGGCGGTGAACAATTACAGTGACTCCCGGGCAGCGACCGCGGACCAGGCAACGACAGCCTCACCGCGGACATCCACACACTCCACAACACTCCACAAGAACGGCGGGATCGCGCGATGAAGCTCTACCTGGTGAAGGACGAGGAGGACGCGCCGGTCTGGGTGGCGGCGTTGGCGCACGAGACGATGTACGCGTATGTCGCGAATACCGGGAAGTTCCACGACAACAATGCCCTTCGCAACGACTTCTACATGACCCGCATCTTCACCTACGAGCCGATCGGCACAGCCGAGGCACGCCGGTGGATCTCCCAGGGGCTCGGCACCCTGAACGACACCGACCACCCGGACGCCCTCGCGATGTGGCGCGCCGACCCGAGCCCCCTAGCACCAGCCGACGTACTCTCCATGGCCGCCGGATCCAACGAGTAGCACGCACGATGCCGACGGCCGGGGTTGGTGTGGTGGGGGAGGGGGAGTTCGGGGATTCGGTGCGGCGGTGGCGGGAGGATGTTGAGGGGTTGGATCCTGAGGTGGTGTTCGCGTCGGTGGCGGCGGATCTTGGGTAGCGTGGGCCGGTGGGTTTGTAGGGTGCAAGCATGGTGCGGATTTCGGGGCGGAGCTTTCCTACGCCGGCAGTGGTGATGACTTCGGTCGATCCGGCGGTTTCGGATCAGTTGCGGGGGTTTGCCGCGGTGCAGGCGGTGGAGGCCAATGCCGCCTTGGGGGTGCTGGACGCGGAGTTGGGTCGGGCCGGGTCGCGGGCGGAGCGGGTGGCGGGGTTCGAGGCGGCGTACCGGCATGTGGCCGAGTGGCGGTACCAGCTGGCTCTCGAGGGGAAATGGGTACGGCCGGGGGCGAGTGCGGACGACGTACGGGCGCCGATCGAGCACGCGATGTATTACCGGCTGAGCCCGGCCATCGGGCAGCGGGAGCCGGGGTCGCCGGCGTACAAGTTGCTCACGGAGTTGGAGCAGGTCGCGCTCGAGCGGCTGGACGGGCAGCACGAGTTGCAGAACGTCGTGACGTTGCGCGACGGTCGGACGGTCAACGGCAACATCCTGCACTTCGTGCCCGCGCGAAACGACGAGGTGACGCAGAGGTTCTTCCCGGACGGACTCCCGGACGAGGTACGGACGCAGACCTCAGGCCCGGAGGACCGCGAGGTACTGCGGCGAGCGTCGTTCGAGGCGCTGGCCGAGCTCGAGGAGGCGGACGCCGACCCGAAGAACCCGGAGCACCGGCAGACGTTCACCGACGCGGCGTACTTCCTGGTCCAGGGGCCGGAGTACCAGCGCGGCAGCGACGCGATCATGCGGACGTTCCTGGCCGCGGCCCATACCCGGGTGTTCGACGCCGCCCCGGTGTTGCCGCAGGCAATCGATCTGGACGGGATGGTCCGCGGCCAGGAGGGCTTCAACCGCGTGCTGCACGACCAGCTCCGGATCGCACCGAAAGCACCGGCCGCCCAACAGACCAACGCTGCGACCGCCGCCGCCGTCCGACCGGCCAGATCGACGCGGCCGAACGGTCTCAGCCGCTGACGGTGTAGAGCTGGGTTATGACGGACTCGATGGTGGGTTCGGAGACGGAGAGGTCTACGAGGGGGTAGTTGGCGGCGATCTCGGCGAGTAACGGGGCTGCGCTGGTGGTGGGAGGGAAGGTCAGGTACTGGCGGGGGCCGTCGACCTTGATGACGGTGGCGCCGGGGACTTCGATCGCGGGGAGTGAGGTGGCGAGGTCGACGACCAGGGTGCGCGGGGCGGACTGGGTGGACTTGAGGCCGGTGAGGGTGCCGTCGAAGATCTGGTGGCCGTGGTCGATCACCATCACCCGGGTGCAGAGCGCTTCAATGTCGTCCAGGTCGTGGGTGGTGAGGATGATCGTCGTACGGCGTTCCGCGTTCACCTCGGCGAGGAACTCGCGGAGCCGGGCCTTGCTGATCACGTCCAGGCCGATCGTTGGTTCGTCCAAGTAGACGATCTCGGGGTCGTGCAGCAGCGCGGCCGCGATGTCGCCGCGCATCCGCTGCCCGAGGGACAGCTGGCGGACCGGGACGTCGAGCAGGTCGCCGAGGTCGAGCAGTTCGACGAACGTCGCCAGGTTCTCCCGGTGCCGCGCGATCGGTACGTCGTACATCTTCTGCAGCACCGCGAACGAGTCCTTGAGCGGCAGGTCCCACCACAGAGTGGTTCGCTGACCGAAGACGACGCCGATCCGACGAGCCAGCTTCAGCCGGTGCCGGGACGGGTCGACGCCGGCCACCCGGATCGTGCCGCCGGACGGCACCAGGATGCCGGTGAGCATCTTGATCGTGGTGGATTTCCCGGCGCCGTTCGGGCCGATGTACCCGACCACCTCGCCCGGTTCGACCGTGAACGAGAGCCCGTCGACGGCGCGGACCTCCCGCCGGGTACGCCGGAGTCCGGTCCGCGACGAGACCGTGAACGTCCGGGACACGTCCCGCAACTCGATGACTGACACAGCTCAGCTCCCTGTACTCCGATAGCGACGAAGGCCGGCCCGCCACCCGAGCGCCGCCAGCCCGACCATCGCCGCGGCCACCAGTGGTGACAGCAGACCGATCCAGGACGGCAACCCCAGCGGGGCCGGTTTACCCAGCAGGTACAGCACCGGGTAGTAGTTGACGAAGGCAAGTGGTACGACGAACGTGACGGCCCGGACGATCTCCTTGCCGAAGATCGTCAGCGGGAACTGGGTGAGCGCCTGCCCGCCGTAGGTCGCCGAGTTCGCCAGCTCGGCGGAGTCGATCGAGACGAACTGGAACGCGGCGCCGAGCACGAACAGCGCGCCGAAGATGATCGACCCGGTGATCACCGACACCACGAACATGATGCCGCGGGCAACCGTCCAGTCGATGTGGACCTTGCTGAAGGCAATCACCAGCACGGTACCGGCCTGCAGCGGGCGGCCGAGCCGGCGGAGCGCGAACCCGTCCGCCGCCGCCTGCAGGAAGGCCGGCACCGGGCGGATCAGGTACGCGTCGAAGGCCCCGGTCCGGATCCGTTCGCCGACCCGTTCGATCGAGCCGGTGAGCAGGTCCGCGAACCCGAGCGCGAGCGAGGACGTTGCGTAGAGCAACGCCATCTCGCCGAACGAGAACCCGCCCAGCGCGGTGATGTGGCTGAACATCATCAGTACCGCGACGAAGTCGGTCAGGTTGACCAGCGTCGAGCCGACCAGCATCAGCACGAACGACGCCGGGTAGGCCAGCACGGACCGGATCCACATCACGATCAGCAGCCAGTACTGCGAAGGCGCCCGGAGCACGCGCTCAACCACCCTGGATCACCACCTTCCGGGTCGCCAGCGTGGTGACGAGTTGCGCGGTCACCAGCAGCGCGAGCAGCCAGCCGAGCTGGAACATCAGCGCCTGGCCGGTGCCGCCTGGGTTCCGGCCGAGCCAGATGTCGATCGGCACCTGCATGGTCGCGGCCCACGGTGTCGCCCGCGCGACCACGCCGATCCAGCCCGGGAACGCGACCAGCGGCAGGATCGTGCCGGCGAAGAACAGCGACAGCACGAGCGCGAGCTGCTCCATCCCGCGCGAGTCGGTGATCCAGAACCCGGACAGTGCGACCAGGTACCGGATCATGAAGCTGACCATGATCCCGAGCACCAGCCCGAGCACGACCACCGGCCAGAGCCACACGCTGGAAGGGAACTTGAGGTCGAAGACCAGCGCCCCGACCACCATCGGCACCCCGCCGCGTGCAAGCAGCTGGAACGCCGCCCGGCCGAAGTCGACCGACAGCCACCACAGCAGCAGCTGCGTCGGCCGGTACAGGTCGACCGCGATCTCGCCGCTGCGGACCCGTTCCCCGAGCTCGTTCGTCGTGGTCGCGCCGAAGATCCCGACCGGCGCGAGCATGCCCTGCTGCAGCCAGACGAACGTCAGCGCGTCCGGTACGTCGTACCCGCCGAGCCCGGGCCGTTCGTGCCACAGCGTCAGGTACACCCCGCAGAGGATGAACCCGAAGACCGAGTTGGTGAAAACGCCCGACACGGTGGCGATCCGGTACGTCGAGAACCGCCGGAAGGACCGTACGGCGATCGCCCAGTAGACACCCACCACTACCTCCTCTCGAACCCGCAAAGGTGGTGTCCGAGAGCACAGCGGCACGCAGAACCGCCCCGGTTCGAGAACGACCCGGGGGTTCGGACACCACTGTGAAGGCGTGGTTGATCCACGCCGATTGTCAAGGCAGGAGAGGGACGCTACGCCGTACCGCGCGGGCCCGTCAAACAAATAACCGGAGGACCTACAAGGCCTTCAGCAACTGCGACAGGTGCGTCGCGAACGGCGCCGGGTGGCTGGAGTAGCCGCCGTGGCCGCCCGGGAACATCACCACCGGCCAGCCGAGATGGTCCGCGATCACGTCGATCGGCCGGCCCGTCAGCCGCGCGTACGACTCCATCCCGGCCGCCGGTACGACGCGGTCGGCGACCCGGCGGAGCGCGTCCAGGTCCGGGACGTAGCGCGTGTACGGCAACAGCTTGTGCTCGTAGAAGTTGGCCGCGTTCGCCTGCATCCGCTCCGCGAGCTCGCGGTACTCCGGCAGCAGGTCAACCATCGGCGGCATCGCGTCGCCGTCCATGCCGGTGCCCATCATGTACACCACGTCGGCCGCGGTCAGCCCGTCCTCGTGGTACGTGCTGCGGACCTCCTCGAAGAACGCGCGCGCGTCGGCGGCGTCCGCGAGTACCTCGGTGCACGGCGGCTCGTGCGCGACCAGCATCCGGACCCGGTCGGGGTGGCGGGTGATCAGTTCGAGCCCGGTGATCGCGCCCGACCCGCTGCCGAAGACGTCCGCCGGTTCGTCGCCGGCGACCGCGTCGAGCACAGCGAGCGCATCGGCGGCCGACTGTACGACGGACTCGTCGGTCGCGTCTCCGTCGTACCGGCTGCGCGAGTTGCCGCGCGGGTCGTACGTGACGACCGTGTACTCCGCCGCGAGCTGCCCAACGATCCCGGAGTACACGCCCGCGTCCGCGGCGTCCCCGGCGATCAGCAACAGCACCGGCCCGGACCCGGCGATCTCGTAGTGCAGCGACGCCCCCTGCACCGCCAGCTTGTTCACAGTCTTCGCACCCATCAGGCGAGCCCCTTTCATCCACCCTCAGGTTGCTCCACCCCGCTGGCACGCCACGCACACGCCGCTGGCACGCGCCCCACGGGTGCAGCCACAGCGGCTCGACAGGAGGTGTCCGTCGATCGGCCTGACCGTCACGCGCGCGCAACCGCCCGCAGATCAGCAGTGGGGGTATACGTACTGTCGAGCTGCCGTTCAGCCCGCCTCGGCGGCCGGAATCTGCTCGCCCTCGTCGAGGCCTGCCCAGGGGTCGCGGGTGGGAGCCTCCCGGCGGCCTTGGGGGCAGATCTTGGCGAAGTCGCACCAGCCGCAGAGCGGTGACGGCTCCGGTGGGAACGCCTCGTCGGCCTCGGCCGGGGTGAGGCCCTCGGCCCAGCGGGCCTCGGCGGCGGCCGCGTCGTCGGCCATCGACTCGGCGCGCTTCTGGTGCCGGCCGAGGGAGGCCTCGTCGTGGTCCGCCGCGGCGACCGTGTTGGTCGGGAGGTGGTGCAGCTCGACCCGCGTGCACGGCTTGTGCAGCACCCGCCGGGCGCCGAGCACGTACAGGGCCATCGCCAGCGAGGACCGCGCGTCCGTCGAGGTCAGCGGGCGGCGGCCGGTCTTGTAGTCGACGATCGCGAGCTCGGTACCACCGCTGCCGTCGCGCGCCGGGCGTTCGTCGATCCGGTCCACCCGGCCGCGCAGGGAGGCCCGCTCGGTAGTGAAGGCGACGGTCCGCTCCACGCCGCGTGGTTCGTAGTACGGATCGGAGTCCCGCAGGTAGGCGAGCACCATCTCGGTCGAGCGGTCGCGCCAGTCCAGCGACTGCTGCTCGTCGCGGAACCCTTCGCTGCGCCAGCTCGACCGCATCTTCGCGACCACCTCGTCCGGCGTCCGGCGCTCCGCGGGCCAGCGGCCGAAGAAGTCCGCGAGTACTTCGTGGACGATCGCGCCGACCGTGTTGTGCGCCCACGGCGGACCCTTCGGTGGGCGCGGGGTCTCGAGGTAGGTGTACCGGTACTTCCGTTTGCAGTCGGCGAACGTCAGCAGCTTCGTCGGCGTCGCGACGAACAACCGGGTCGGCATTCCAGGAAGCACGCTCAACCCGCCTTGATGAAGTCTCGGACCGCCCCGGCGACCAGCTGCACCGCGATCGCGCTCAGCAGCAGACCCGCGATCCGGGTGATCAGCAGTACGCCGTTCTCCCCGAGGATCCGCATGATCACGCCGGAGAACCGCAGCGTCAGCCACATCACCAGGTGGATCGCGACGATCCCGGCCGAGATCGCGACCACGTCCGGCAGCGAACCGTTGGCGCGCTGCACGAACACCATCGTCGCCACGATCGCCCCCGGGCCGGCCAGCAGCGGCGTACCGAGCGGGACGAATGCGATGTTCACGTTCTTGGTCTGCACCGGGTCCTCGGCGGTGTCGGTCAGCAGCTGCAGCGCGATCAGCAGGAGCAGCAGACCGCCCGCGCACTGCAGCGCGGGGAGCGTGATGCCGAGGTGTTTCAGGATCTGCTGCCCGAACGCGGCGAACACCACGATCACGCCGAACGCGACCAGCACCGCCTGCCAGGCGGCCTTCTTCCGCACCGCGCGGGACTGACCCGCGGTCAGCGAGATGAACAACGGGACCGTGCCCGGCGGGTCCATGATCACGAACAGCGTGACGAAGACCGACGTGAACAGCCCGACGTTCATGACGCTGTTCACGGGAGGTAGGCCTCGGGTACCGCGGCGTCGGCGGAGGCGGCGGCGTTCGCCTTGGCGACCTCGAGCAACCGCTCGAGCTGCTCCGGGGCGGTGGAGTTCACACCCAGGTCGTGGTCGATCTTGCCCAGGCCGTGGTGGTCGCTGGAGCCGGTGTAGACGATGCCGAGGTTGCGGGCGATCGCGCGCAGCGCCTCCCGGGACTCCGGCGAGTGATCCTGGTGGTCGACCTCGATCCCGGCCAGCCCGTGGTCCTGGACCAGGCGGCCGAGGGTGTCCTCGGTCATCACCTTGTAGCTCGACCGGCCCCACGGGTGCGCGATCACCGGCACGCCGCCGGCCTCGCGGACCAGGTCGATCGCGCGCCCGGGCTCGAGCGCGTAGTGCGGGACGTGACCGGCGCGGCCGTCGGCCAGGTACTTGTCGAAGGCCTCCGTGCGGTTCACCACCGTGCCGTTCGCGACCAGGGCGTCGGCGACGTGCGGGCGGCCGACCGACGGCGTACCGGTCGCCTGGGCGAGCACCTCCTCGACGGTCAGCGGTACGCCGATGCCGTTCAGCCGGGCGACGATCGTCGGGATCCGGTCGGTCCGGCCCTCGCGCACGACCTGCAGGTCCGCGGCCAGCGGGGCGTACGCCGGGTCCGGCAGGTAGGCGAGCAGGTGCACGCTGATCCCGTCCAGCTTGCAGGAGATCTCCAGCCCCGGCACGAACCCGATCCCGAGCTCCTCGGCGGCGCGCCGGCCCTCGGCCCAGCCGGCCGCGGTGTCGTGGTCGGTGAGCGCGATCACATCCAGCCCGGCCTCCTGCGCATGCCTGATCAGGACGTCCACCGGGTCGGTGCCGTCCGAACGGTTCGAGTGGGTGTGCAGGTCGATGCGCACGAGCTGGCCTTGTCCCTTCGCCGGGGTCGGTTGTCACCGCTGATGCTATCCGCGATCACCCTGGTGCCCCGGGACTTGTACACAGATATCCTCGGGGTGCATGGAGCGCGTCGACTGTGTGGGTGCCCTGGTGTACGACGAGCAGCACCGGCTCCTCGTCGTACGTCGTGCGAACGAGCCGGGCCGGGGGCTGTGGTCGATCCCCGGCGGCCGCGTCGAACCGGGCGAGGACGATCCGGCCGCGGTGGCGCGGGAGGTCGCGGAGGAGACCGGGCTGACCGTGGTGGTCGGTGACCTGGTCGGCGAGGTCGAGCGGCCGGGTCCGCGCGGTCAGCTGTACGTGATCCGCGACTATGAGGCGACGGCCGTCGCGGGGACCCTCACGGCCGGGGACGACGCGTCGGATGCGCGGTTCGTCACACGATCGGAGTTCACGTCGTTACCGACGGCGAGCCTGCTGGTCTCCACGTTGGAGCAGTGGAACGCGCTGCCTGGTTAGCAAGTACTCAAGGGGACGTTGCCGGTTGCGTAGGCCTTCGGGGTGACGTGCATGAGGGCGCGGAAGTCGGCGATCAGGTGCGACTGGTCGGTGTACCCGGCGTACGCCGCCGTGTCGGCCCACGAGCGGCGGGTGCCGATCACCCTCCGTACGCGGGCGATCCGCGCGAAATGCTTCGGCGAGACCCCGACCGCTTGCCGGAACACGCGCCGCAGATACCGCTCGCTCACCCCGAGCTGATCGGCGGTCTGCCCCACCCGCCGCGCAGTCTCCACGCGCACCCCGCCTCCCGTGTCCGGTGTGTCGGGTGGGGCCGAGAGTGCGGTGACCGCGTCGCCGACGAGGTTCAACTGGGTCGGCAGGTGCGTCGGGAGGTGGGCGACCAGGTAAGGCGCCGAGCACCTCGGCCGCGCGCTCGAGTTGGTCGCGGTACGTGACCAGACGCTCGGCGAGGTCGGTCGCCGAGCCCCCGCACAGGTCCTGGAGCGGGACGACTTGGTCGACCAACTGGTCGGGTGCGGTCCCGAGGAGGGGGATCACGTGGCCGGGCCGGATGCGGAGGCGTACGCAGACCGGGAGGTCCTTGGTCTTGTGGTACGCCGCCGTGGTCCGCGGGCCTGCTACCAGTACGTCGCTGTCGCCGGCGGGCGTCATCCGCCAGACCACCGTGGTCGCCGGGTCGGGCGGGAGGACGGTGATCGGCGTGGTCGCCGGGGCCAGCGTGACGGTCTCGATCCACGGGTGCACACCTCGAGCGTATTCCGAAAGTTCCTATCCGCGGACGGCGGCCGGTGGGCAGGCTGGCGGCATGATTCTGGTTACCGGTGCGACAGGCACCATCGGCAGCGAACTCGTCCGGCAGTTGGAGGCTCGCGGAGCGCCCGTGCGTGGGATGACCCGCAAACCGCAGGGGCCTTTGGTACAAGGCGATTTCGACGATCCCGATTCGTTGCGGAAGGCAATCGACGGCGTGGACACCGTGTTCCTGCTGACCGCGCCCGGCCCGTGGGTCCCGGCGCACGACCGGGCGCTGATCGAGGCGGCGGTCGACGGTGGCGTACGGAAGATCGTGAAGTTGTCGGCGATCGGCAGTACCGACGAGGAGATGCCGGGGAACTGGCACGCGGCCGGCGAACGCGCGCTCCGGGAGAGCGGCCTGGCCTGGACGATCCTGCGCCCGGCCGGATTCGCGTCGAACTCCCTCCGCTGGCTGCCCGCGATCCAGGCCGGGCAGCCGATCCCCAACCAGACCGGCCTGGGGAGGCACGCGTTCGTGGATCCACGCGACGTCGCCGCGGTCGCCGCGGAGGTACTGCTGTCGGACCACTCCGATCAGACCTACACGTTGACCGGCCCTGAACTGTTGAGCGTCCCGGATCAGGTCGCCGTACTTTCTGACGTTGTCGGATCGCCGTTGAGCGTGGTCGACGTACCGCTGGAGGTGTACGCGGAGCAGTTGCGCGCGGCCGGGCTGGACGAGGCCGTGGTGACGGTCGCGCTCCGCGGTGCCGAGCTGATCCGGTCGGGCGGCGAGGAGACGGTCACGGACGATGTCGAGCGCGTCCTCGGCCGCCCGGCGCGGACCTTCGCGGAATGGGCTCGCGCACACTTCGCCTGACCGCCAGACTGTGGCGATGGACGTCGTACGGGCGATCGAGGACAACGCGGCCGAGTTGCTGATGGCCATGGGTGCCGCGGGCGGCGGTTCGCAGCGCGTGGACGAGCGCGCGACCTGGACGATCGGTGGATCGCCCATCGATTACCACAACGCCGTCGTCCGCGCGACCGACACCGGCGTGATCGCGGAATCCCTTGCGGAGCTGCGAAAACACGACGTACCGGGGACATGGCACGCCGGTCCGTCGCTCCAGATCGACCGTACGGCGCTGACCGACGGGGGCTTCTCCGCGGCCGGATCGGAGCCCGGGATGGCGGTCCGGGTGCCGGAGCTGATCGCGCCCCGCGACGTACCGGGGCTGGCGATCACGCGGGTCGAGGACGACGACGCGCTGGCCGTCTGGGAGGCGACGCTCGGGCAGGGGTTCGGCGAGGGCGAGCGGGAGGCGCGGTGGGTCGCGTCGACGTACCGGACGCTCGGGTACGGCGATCCGTGGCGGCACTACGTCGGTTGGCTCGACGGCATGCCGGTGGGGACCGCGACGGTGTTCCTCGGCGCGGGCGTCGCCGGGCTGTACTTCGTGATGACGGTCCCGGCCGCGCGCCGGCGCGGGATCGGGGCGGCGCTCACGTACGGCGTACTCCGGTCGGTCGACGCGGAGTACGCCGTACTGGGATCGTCCGCGGCCGGGCGGTCGGTGTACGAGGCGCTCGGGTTCCGCGAGTACTGCACGATCGAGCTCTACGAGTGGACCGGCTCGAGCACCTCGGCCGGCTGACGTTCGCGGATCAGCAGGAACGCGTCGAACAGCATCACCAGAGCGGTCAGTCCGTGGACGCCGAGCGCGGTGGCGGCCGGGCCGCCGTGGGTGAAGACCGTGATCATGTCGGTGATCGGGATCAGCGCGGAGATCGCCATCAGGATGCCGGTCGCGCGGCGCTGACGGAGCGCGAACAGCGTGAGCAGGTTCAGGCCGAGGACGATGTCGCGGATGCCTTTCACCGCGAAGTACCCGGCGGCGATGCCGGTCGGCCATTCGGCGATGCCGAAACTCGGGGCGGCGGTGTGCCCGGCGACCAGGAACTGGGTGCCGAACGTGAGCGGGAAGACGCCCAGCAGGACGGTCAGGACGGTGGTGAAGCGACGCATCGAAGTACTCCTCTGATCTAGCAGCGCTAACTTTCCTAGCGATGCTAACCCTGTCGTCGCTAGATTGTCTAGCGGTGCTAGTCTTCGGAGTATGCCGACTCAGTCACGCCGCGAACGGGCCCGCGAGGAGCGCCGTGAGCTGATCCTGCGCACCGCCCGCGAGCTCGCCGAGTCCGACGGCTGGGACGCCGTCACCACCCGCCGCCTGGCCGAGGCCGTCGACTACAGCCAGCCCGTGCTCTACGGCCACTTCAAGAACATGAACGCGATCGCCGACGCCGTCGCGCTCCAGGGCATCGAGGAACTGACCGCCGTACTCCGCGACGCCCGCGAGACCGGCGGCCTGCGCGCACTGGCCCACGCATACCTCGACTACGCCGCCGCCCACCCGGCCGTCTACGAGGCGATGTTCGTCCGCCCGACCGCGCTGTCCTTCGGTACGCCGGACAGCCCCGCCGCGCTGCGGTCCGCGTTCGACCAGTTCATCGCGGCGGTCGATCCCGTCGCGGGCGACGATCCGGAAACGCTCGCCGAGGTCCTGTGGAGCGCCCTCCACGGCCAAGCCACCCTCAACCGAACCAGCCGCCTCCGCCCGACCCACACCCAAGCCCGCGCCGACGCCCTCGTCTCCCGCCTTTCCGGAACATATCCGGCACCAGCTGACGAATAAGTTCCGGCGAGTTGAACGGTGCGGTCTTTCCGGAACATTTCTGCCGGATAGTGCAAGAAATGTTCCGGAAAGGGTCAGCTGTTCCAGTGGAGGATGGCGGGGGCGTCGCGTTCCCAGCCGAGGGTGGAGAGGGTGGCGGTGTCGAGGACGAAGTGCCGGCCCTCGGCGACCGGGAGGTCGAGCCAGCGGGCGGTCAGCGAGCGGAGCGCGTGGGAGTGGCCGAAGACCAGGACGTCGCCGGGGACCGCGGCCAGGCGGGCGTTGACGCGGTCCAGGCGGGCGGTGATCTGGGCGGCGGTCTCGCCGTTCGGGACGGGGCTGTCCCAGATCGTCCAGCCGGGGGCGGTTTTGCGGATGTCGGCGGTGGTGATGCCCTCGTAGTCGCCGTAGTCCCACTCGACCAGGTCGTCGTCGACCTCCGCATCCGGGAAGCCGGCGAGCTCGGCCGTACGGCGGGCGCGCTGCCGCGGTGAGGTCAGCACCAGGTCGAAGGACTCCCCCGCCAGCCGTTCCTTCAGACTCGCGGCGACGCGCTCGCCCTCGGGCGTCAGCGGGAGGTCGGTGACGGACGTGTGCCGCCCGGACCTGCTCCACTCGGTTTCCCCGTGCCGGACCAGGAAGACCCGGTCCACTCGCTCCTCTGTGGTCACGCTTGCATCTTCTCAGACCGGTGCCGAGGTCTTGACCGTTGGAACGATCCAGGGCAGGGTACTCGAACTGTAAGCGCTTCCACTTTTGCTGAGGGGTGATCGCGGTGCCTTCCGGACCCGGTGGCCGGCCGGCGACGATCTACGACGTCGCGGCCCGCGCGAAGCTGTCGATCGCGACGGTTTCGCGTGTCCTGCAAGGGACCGGACCGGTGTCGGCGAAGGCGCGGGCGCGGGTCGACCAGGCGGCGCAGGAGCTGAACTACGTACCGCTGCGGGCCGCCCGGAGTCTCGCCGTACAGCGGCACGAGGCGCACGGGCTGGTGCTGCCGGATCTTGCCGGTCCGTTCTATGGGGACCTGCTGATGGGGTACGAGCGTTGGGCCGGTGAGCACGGGCAGAGCGTCGTCATCACAGTGACGCACGGGAACCCGGATCCACGGCGCAGCGTGATGGACCTGGCCGGGCGGGTCGACGGGATCGTTGTCCACGGCAACGCTCTGGACCTGCCGACGGTGCAGGGGTTGCGGAAGGCCGGCGTACCGGTGGTGCTGATCGCCCATCCGCCCGCGACCGGGTGCGACTCGGTCCGCAGCGAGAGCGCCGCCAGCGCCGAGCAACTCACCACCCGGTTGCTCGACCACGGCCGCACCAACCTGCATTTCGTCGGCGACCCCGCCAGTTCGTACGACGTGTCCGAGCGGTACGCCGGTTTCGCCAAAGCCCACGAGCTGCGTGGGTTGCACGTGCCGAAGCCGGTACGCGTACCGCTGACCGAGGAAGCCGGACGGACCGTCGCCGAGAAGGTGCTGAAGGCAACCAACCGGCCCGACGGGCTGGTGTGTGCGAACGACGAACTGGCGCTGGCCGCCCTTGTGGTGTTCGGAGCGAGGGTGCCCGGCGAGATCGTCGTGACCGGGTGGGATGACGTGATGGCGGCGCGGTACGTGTCGCCGGGGTTGACGACCGTGCGGCAGCCGATGGCCGAGTTGGGGCGGACGGCGGCGGAGCGGCTGCACGAGCGTGTGACCGGGATGCGTACCCGGGCGCGGAACGACGTACTGGCAACACAACTGGTGCTGCGGGACAGCTGTGGCACGCACCCGGGGGATGAACAGAAGCAGTAACCGAGTGAGGAGACAACGAATGTTCACCCACAGCATCCGCCGCCGGCTGGTGATCGGCAGTGCTGCGCTCACCGCGGCGGCGCTCGCGCTCGGCGGTTGTGGCCGCTCGAACGACGCCGGCTCCGGCTCTGGTTCGCAGCCGACCACGAAAGTCAGCCAAGGACCGGCGACCGGCAACCTGACCGTCTGGGCGATGGGCACCGAGGGCGAGAACCTGCCCAAGCTGATCGACCAGTTCAAGCAGGCGAACCCGGGCGTCAACGTGACCGTGACACCGATCCCGTGGGACGCCGCCCACGACAAGTTCACCACCGCGATCGCGGCCGGCACCCCACCGGACGCGGCGATGGTCGGCACCACCTGGATGGGCGAGTTCGCCGACCTCGGCGCGCTCGACCCGACACCGCAGGGGTTCGACAATTCCGGCTTCTACGAGGGCGCACTGGACACCACGAAGGTCGGCGGTACGCAGTACGGAGTGCCGTGGTACGTCGAGACGCGGCTGGTGTACTACCGCAAGGACCTCGCCGCGAAGGCCGGCGTCAGTACGCCCCCGACCGACTGGGACGGGCTGAAGGCGATGGCGAAGGCGATGAAGGAGAAGGCCGGCGCGAAGTACGGGATCAACCTGCAGCCGGGTGGCGACGGGTCCTGGCAGACCGTGATGCCGTTCGCGTGGTCGGCCGGGGCGAACATCACGAACGGCGACCAGAAGCAGTTCACGTTCGACACTCCGCAGATGCAGGAGGGGCTGAAGTACTACCAGAGCTTCTTCACCGAGAAGCTGGCCGGTACCGACCTGCCGCCGAACCAGACCGAGGCGCAGTTCGTGAACGGGCAGGTGCCGATGTTCATCTCGGGTCCGTGGATGGCGGGGTCGGTGGCGAAGGTCGGGGGTGCGGCGATCAAGCCGAACATCGGGGTGTTCCAGATCCCGAAGAACAAGACCGCCACGTCGTTCGTCGGTGGGTCGGACTTCGTGGTGTTCAAGTCGTCGAAGAACAAGGACAGCGCGTGGAAGCTGGTCAAGTTCCTGTCCGATCCGAAGACGCAGGCGAGCTGGTTCAAGCTGTCGTCGGACCTGCCGGCGGTGAAGAGCGCGTGGCAGGACCCGAGCATCGCGTCGGATCCGCTGCTGCCGGTGTTCGGCAAGCAGCTCGAGGACGCGAAGGCGCCGCCGGCGATCGTGAACTGGGAGCAGGTCGCGAAGGCGTTCGACACCGAGGTCGAGAAGATGGCCAAGTCCGGCCAGTCCCCCGCCGACACCGCCAAAGCCATCCAAACCAAAGCCACCCAGATCGGCCCCGGCGGTAGCTGATGACGGTCGTCACCGAGTCGGAGACCCGGGCGGTTCGGCGGCCCGCGCCGCCCGGGCGTCCGCGCCGGAAGATCAGCCGTGAAGCTGTTGCGGCCTGGACGCTTGCGCTGCCGTTCGTGGTGTTGTTCTTGGGGTTTACGGCTGGGCCGGTGCTCGGGTCGTTGGGGATGTCGTTCACGGATATTCGGCAGCGGGACTTGCGGACGCCGTTTTCGGTGGACGGGGTCGGGTTCGACAACTACCTGAAGGCGCTGCAGGACGAGACGTTTCGTAAGGCGGCGTTCAACACGGCGTACTTCGTGGTGCTGGGTGTGCCGTTGACGTTGATCGTGGCGTTGGGCGCGGCGGTGTTGCTGGATCGGGGCGTCAAGCGGTTCCAGGCTCTCTTCAAGGTCGGCTACTACCTACCGGTGGTGACGTCGATCGTCGCGATCGCGGTGATCTGGCGGTTCGTGCTCTCGCCGGACAACGGTCTGGTGAACATGGTGCTCGGCTGGGTCGGCATCGAAGGGCCGAACTGGCTGGCGTCCAAGACCTGGGCGATGCCGTCGCTGATCGCGATGGCCGTCTGGCGGAACTTCGGGTCCGCGATGATCATCTTCCTGGCCGGCCTGCAGGGCATCCCGGAGTCGGTCGAGGAGGCCGGTCAGATCGACGGAGCGAGCTCCTGGCAGCGGTTCCGGCACCTGATCGTACCGTTGCTCCGGCCAACGATCCTGTTCACCAGCGTGACCACCGGCATCGGTTACCTGCAGTTCTTCGAGGAACCGCTGGTGATGACGCAGGGCGGCCCGCTGGACAGCACGCTCTCGGTATCGATGTACACGTACAACCAGTTCGGCTTCGGCAACTACGGCCTCGCGACGTCGATGGCGTACATCCTGTTCGTCGTCATCGCGGTGGTCACGTTCATCCAGTTCCGGCTGCTGAGGGAGAAGTGATGCGCCGTACCTGGTGGATCTACCTGATCGGAGTACTCGGCCTGATTGCTGTCGCTGCGCCGTTCCTGTGGATGGTGCTCGGGAGCTTCAAGACCCAGGGCGAGCTGCTCCGCGTCCCACCGACCTGGTGGCCGGAGCAGCCGACCAACCAGAACTACAGCGACCTGTTCAGCAAGGCGAACTTCCCGCGCTACTTCCTCAACTCGACGGTGGTCGCGCTGGCCGTGACGGCCGGCAACCTGACCTTCTGCTCGATGATCGGCTACGCGCTGGCCAAGCTCCGCTTCAAGGGCCGGAACGCGCTGTTCGTGCTGGTCATGGCCACGTTGATGGTCCCGGGCATGGTCACGTTCGTACCGCTGTTCGTGCTGGTCACGAACGCCGGCCTGGCGAACTCGTACCCGGGCCTGATCCTGCCGTTCCTGGTCTCGCCGTTCGGCGTGTTCCTGATGCGGCAGTTCTTCCTCGGGCTGCCGGACGACCTGATGGACGCCGGTCGCGTGGACGGGACCGGCGAGCTCGGGATCTTCGCCCGGATCATGCTGCCGCTCACCCGCCCGGCGCTGGCCACGCTCGGCATCCTGACGTTCCTCGGCTCCTGGAACAACTTCCTCTGGCCGCTGGTGATCGCCCAGACCGAGGACAAGTACACCCTGCCCGTCGCCCTGGCGCTGTACTCGACCGGACAGAACGCGCAGAACTACGGCCTGCTGATGGCCGGCGCGGTCGTGGTCGTCGTACCGGTGCTCGTCATCTTCCTGGCGTTCCAGCGGCATGTGACCAAGGGCATCGCCATTACCGGACTGAAATAGGAGACCTCAGATGACCGCCTCCATCAGTCGTCGTACCTTGCTCGCTTCAACGGGAGCATTGGCACTTGCGGGGGCCGGATCACCCGCATTCGGAGGAACAACCCAACCGAGCTGGACTCCCAGCCCGTCCGACAGGGCTCTGGTCGGGCGGTGGGCCCGGGATACCTGGCGCAGTCTGGTTGCGATGACGGACGAGCGCACCGGGTTGCCCGCCGACAACATCGGGGAGTCCGTGTCGAGCCCGGTGCGGAGCAACTACACCTCCCCCACCAACATCGGTGGTTATCTGTGGAGCACGGTGGTCGCGAAGCATCTCGGGATCATCTCGCCGCAGGAGTCGTTGCGGCGGATCACGCAGACCCTGACGACGATGAAGAACGCCGTCCACCACGTGCCGAGCGGGATGTACTTCAACTGGTACGACGAAGCGACCGGCGAGGTGCGGTACGTCGACCCGGACGGGACCCGGCCGATCACGCCGTTCGTGTCGAGCGTCGACAACGCGTGGTTCGCCTGCGCGCTGATGGTGGTACGGAACGCCGAGCCGCGCGCCCGCGCCCTCGCGGACCTGCTACTGAACCGGATGAACTTCAAGTACTACTACAACCCCGCGGCCCGTCCCGGCGGCCTGATGCGCGGCGGCTTCTTCGAGACCCCGCCGCCGGACGAGGCGACCGACAAGGGCAACCACGCCGGCGTCGGCCCGGACGTGTACTACCGCAAGTTCCACTACGACACCTGCAACACCGAGGCCCGGGTCGCCGGGTACGTCGGGTTCGCGCTCAACCAGGTCCCGCACACGCAGTACTTCGCGACGTACCGGACGTTCCCCGACACCTGCGACTGGTCGTGGGTGGAGCAGAAGCCGAAGGGCGTACACCGGACGTACCTCGGCCTGGACGTCTTCGAAGGCACCTACGAGTACCGCGGGATCCGGCTGGTCCCGTCCTGGGGCGGCGACATGTTCGAGTCGCTGATGCCGGACCTGTTCGTGCCGGAGGCGACCTGGGCGCCGCGGAGCTGGGGCATCAACCACCCGCTGACGGTCCGCGCGCAGATCGAGCACGGGCTCGACGACGCGAAGTACGGCTACTGGGGCTTCTCCCCCGCGTCGAACCCGAAGGGCGGGTACTCCGTCTACGGCGTCGAGGCGATCGGGATGGACCCGACCGGGTACCCGTCCGACCTCGAGGGCACCAACTACGACGCGGGTTTCGAGGGTTGCCGCGCGGGCACCAACCCGAACCCGACGTACGGCGACGGCGTGGTCACACCGCACGCGGCGTTCCTCGCGATGGCGTACGCACCGGCGCAGGCGATCGACAACCTCGGCAAGATCGAGAACACGCTGCACGCGTACGGCGCCGGCGGGTTCTACGACTCGGTGGCGACGAAGTCCGGGCTGATCGCGAAGCGGTACCTGGCGCTCGACCAGGCGATGGTGATGGGTGCCATCGGCAACGTGTTCGGCAACGACCTGATCCGGCGGAACTTCGCGAGCCGGACGGTCGAGCAGCGGATCCGGCCGCTGATCGCGATGGAACAGTTCGAATCGGGAGTTCGGTAGATGCAGGAAGACGCCCCCTTGGACGCACGGTCCGACTGCGACCAGCGGATCGCACTCCGCTCCGACGAGGAGCGCGGGTTCGCCTTCCCGGACCTCGATCCGCCGAAGGAGGTCTCGGCGGTCGGCGGTGTCGGCCACGTGACGATCGACTGGTCGCCGGTGGACGGTGCGGCCGGCTACCTGATCCTCCGCGGAGCTGGCGCGCACGGTCCGCTGGAACCGGTCGATCACCACAGCGGCGACGTCCTCTCGGTGCCGTCGCCGCCGTACGTCGACACCACGTGCACCCCGGGTACGCCGTACCGCTACGCCGTGGCGAGCGTGCCCGAGGTGACCACGCACGGGCGCCCGAGCCACACCGTCGGCGCCGTACCGTTGGTTGCCGGCAGCATCGCACCGACCGCCCAGGTTACCGTCGACGTGGTTGCCGAGGGCACCGAGCTGGCTCGCCCGTGGGCGCCGATGATCGGCAGCGAACGCCTCAGCCAGCTGCTCTGCAAGGACACCACGGGCGGTCACGAGATCGGCGGCGAGCTGGAGGACGCGCTACGCCGGATGCACGACGAGCTCGGCGTCCGGACCGTGCGCGCACACGCGATCTTCCACGACGACACCCACGTAATCGACGGCTCGTCGTACAACTTCGAGGTCGTCGACAAGATCTACGACAAGCTGCTCGGGATCGGCTTGCGGCCGGTGGTCGAGCTCGGTTTCATGCCGCGCGAGCTGGCGAGCGACCCGGCGAAGACGGTCTTCGCGTACGGCGCGATCATCTCGCCGCCGGCCTCGTACGACCGCTGGCACGACCTGGTCCGGGCACTCGTCCAGCACCTGGTCGACCGGTACGGCCTCGACGAGGTCCTGACCTGGGACTTCGAGGTCTGGAACGAGGCGAACCTGGAGGTGTTCTGGTCCGGGACCAAGGCCGAGTACCTGCACCTGTACGACGTGTCCGCGGCCGCCGTGAAGTCCGTCGACCCGCGCCTGCAGGTCGGCGGCCCGTCCTCGGCCGCGGCCGGGTGGGTGGACGACCTGCTCGACCATGCCAAACGGTACGGTACGCCGGTCGACTTCGTGTCCACGCACACGTACGGCAGCCCGCCGCTCGACGTCCGCGCGTCGCTGGAGCGGCAGGGGTTCGGCGACGCGCGGGTGCTGTGGACCGAGTGGGGCGTGACGCCGACGCACTTCAACCCGATCAACGACTCGGTGTTCGCCGGGGTGTTCCTGCTCCGCGGCATGCGGTCCGCGGCCGGGCGGATCGACGCGCTCTCGTACTGGGTGGCCTCCGACCACTTCGAGGAGCTCGGCCGGCCGCCGCGGTTCCTGCACGGCGGGTTCGGCCTGCAGACCGTCGGCGGCCTGCGCAAGCCCCGGTACCACGCGCTGACGCTGCTCAGCCGCCTCGGCCCCGTCGAGCTGCCGGTCACGTACGACGGTGACGGTGGCGGCAGCCTCGTCGAGGCGTGGGCGTCCCGCGACCGCGACCGGATCGCCGTACTGCTGTGGAACCTGACCCTCGATCAGACCAAGGCCGACGGCGACCCCGCCCTGACCAGAGCGGTCCGGGTCCAGCTGCCCGGCGCGGACCCGTCCTGGCAGCTCAGCACCACCACGCTCGCGATCGGCACCGCCGACGTCGCCACCGCGGCCGCGCGGCTGCCCGACTGGCCTTCCGACGCGGAGCTGGCCGACCTGGCCGACCGCACCCAGCTGGTCACGGCCCCCGCCGAATGGAACGGTTCAGCGGTCGACGTGACACTGCCGATGCCGTCCGCAGTGCTGCTGGAGCTTCGTCCGGCTCGGGGCTGACCATCTCGTTGAGCCAGCGCTCGACGCCCGCGATGTGCACGGTCGCCCAGGCCCGGGCGACCTCCGGCTCGCGGGCGGCGATCGCGTCCAGGATCGAGCGGTGCTCCGCCAGCGAGCGGTGCACCGCTCCGGTCTGGGTCAGCCCGCGCCAGATCCGGGCCCGGTAGGTCGGCTGCCGCAGGCTCTCGAGGATCGAGGCCAGCGTCCGGTTGCCGCTGCCGATCGCGATCAGCCGGTGGAACTCCACGTCGCAGGCCAACTGGTCGTCCGCCGACGGGTCCTCGCCGAGGTCGTCGAGCAGCGCCCGCATCGCGGCCACCTCGGCGTCCGGCATCCGCAGCGCGGCCCGGGCGGCCGCGGCCGGCTCGAGGATCCGGCGTACCTCGAAGAACTCCAGCACGGACGCGTCCTGCTGCAGGTCCAGGACGAATGCCATCGTCTCCATCAGCAGCGCCGGATCCAGGCTGGTCACGTACGTGCCGTCGCCCTGCCGGACCTCGAGCACCCGGATCAGCGCCAGCGCCTTGACCGCTTCGCGCAGCGAGTTCCGGGACAGGCCGAGCCGGGCCGCCAGGTCGTTCTCCCGGGGCAGCCGGTCGCCGGGCCGCAGTTCGCCGCTCACGATCATCTGCTTGATCGCCTCGATCGCGGTGTCGGTGACCGCCATGGCATCCCTCCCCACCGCCTCGAAACGTCCGATGTATCCGGACCATACATCGGACGTCTAGGTATTCCGCTAGAGTCTGATTCCTTCATTTTCCTCCTGAAATAAGGCCATGAGCTGTTGACTCTCCCGAAGAATCCAACATATTGATCGGATGACTCACAGCTTTCCTTGGAGGTCAGGATGAAAGGAACACCAGCGCGGGCACGCCGCTGGCTGACCGCGGCCGGCGCGGTGCTGGCCCTGACCGCCGTGGCCGCCTGCGGTGGCGGGAACGGCGGCGGCAGCGGATCCGGGTCGGCCGACAAGGCCGACCTGACCTGGCAGTTCTGGATCGGCGGCACCGCGGACCAGGCGGCCTGGCAGAAGGTCGCCGACCAGGCGCACACCGATCACTCCGGCATCACCGTCAAGCTCCAGGGCACGGACTGGAACAACTACTGGTCCAAGATCGGCACGCTGCTGGCCAGCGGCAAGGCGCCGTGCATCATCGGCATGCAGTCGCTGCGGCTGGCGTCGTACGCGAACGCGATGCTGCCGCTCGACGACCTGATGAAGAAGTACGGCCTGAAGACCGAGGACTTCGACAAGCCGATCATGGACGGCCTGAAGTCGGACGGGAAGCAGGTCGCGATCCCGTACGACTCCGGCCCGATGGTGATCTTTTACAACAAGGACGAGTTCAAGGCCGCCGGCGTCCCGGATCCGAAGCCCGGCTGGACGATGGCCGACTTCGAGGCCGCCGCGAAGAAGCTCACGACCGGGGGCCGGACCGGCCTGGTGACGTCGCCCGGAGATCTCGGCGTAGCTTCCTGGGTACGGACGCTGACCGGCGCGGAGCCGCTGGCCGACGGCAAGCTGAACCTGACGGACTCCAAGTTCGTCGACGGGTTCACGACGTACGCGAACTTCGTCCGGACCGACAAGATCGCCCCGCAGGTGCCGTCCGGCAACAGCGACTTCGAGACCACCCAGTTCACCTCGGGCAAGTCCGCGATGCAGCTGAACGGCCCGTGGTCGCTGATCGACACCCTCGGCAAGGTCAAGTTCAACCTCGGGATCGCGCCGATCCCGGCCGGGCCGGACGGCTCGAAGACCTTCACCGCGGGCTCCGGGTTCGGGATCTCCCGGTCCTGCAAGTCGCCGGACGCCGCGTTCCAGGCGATCATGTCGATGACCAGCGAGAAGCCGCTGACCACGCTGGCGTCCGCGGGCCGCGCGTACCCGGCCCGGACCGCCGCGCACCCGGCCTGGTTCACCGCCGCGAAGATCCCGGAGGCCAAGGAGGTCATCGACTACGCGTCGCAGAACTCGGTCCCGCTGATCACCTCGAAGAACTGGGTCCAGGTCAACGACCTGCTCACCCGGTTCGGCACCCAGGCGCTGAACGGTGAGATCCCGCCGGACCAGGCGCTGAAGACCATCCAGGACCAGGCGGGCGCTGGGTCCTGATGGTGACGCTCGACGAGTCCGTCGCCTCGGCCGAGAAGGTTCGGCCGGGGCGCCGCCCCGCGCTCCGCAAGGACGGGCGGTACGCCTCGGTGTTCCTCGCCCCGAGCCTGGGCGGGCTGGCACTGTTCACGCTGTTCCCGACCGCGATGGCGCTCGCGATCAGCCTGTTCGACTGGCCGGTGTTCGGCGACCGCAAGTTCCTTGGCTTCGGCAACTACTCGCACCTGCTGGGCGACCCGGTCTTCCGCCGGGTGGTGCTGAACACGGCGTTGTTCGTGGTGCTGTACGTGCCGCTGAACGTGATCGTTTCGCTCGGGCTGGCGACCTGGCTGGGCCCGAAGATCAAGGGCCGGCAGGCGTTCCGGGTGCTGTTCTTCATCCCGGTGATGACCCCGATGGTCGCGAACGTGATGGTCTGGCGGCTGCTGTTCCAGCCCGGCGGGCTGCTCGACGCGGGCCTGAACAGCTGGTTCGGGATCCACGCGCCGAACTTCCTCGGCTCCTCGAACTGGGCGATGCCGGCGATCGTCGCGATGTCGATCTGGCAGGGGTTCGGGTACAACTTCCTGGTCTTCTCCGCGGCCATCGACCAGGTGCCGCAGTCCCAGCTGGAGTCCGCGCAGATCGACGGCGCCGGCCCGTTCCAGCGGTTCCGGTACGTCACCTGGCCGATGATCACGCCGTCGCTGTTCTTCGCCACCACGATGACGCTGATCACCTCGTTCCAGGTCTTCGCGCAGCCGTTCATCCTGACCCAGGGCGGTCCGGGTGTCGCCACCCAGACGATCGTCATGTACGTCTACAACCAGGGCTGGCAGTTCCTCAGCATGGGGCTCGCGTCGGCGGCCGGATGGGTGCTGTTCGTGATCATCATGGGCATCACCGCGATCCAGTTCGTCGGCCAGCGGAAGTGGGTGAACTATGACGTCTGAACGTCTCCGCAACGTGGTCTCCCACGTGCTGCTGATCGCGGTCGCGATCGTCTTCCTCGGCCCCCTGGTGTACGCCGTCTCCACGTCGCTGAAGCCCGCGGACGAGGTGTTCACCCCGACGCCGCACCTGTTCGGTTCGCAGATCCGCTGGCAGAACTACGCCGACGCGTTCACGTTCGCGCCGTTCGGGAAGTACTTCCTGAACAGCCTGTTCGTCGCGGTCACCGGCACGCTCGTGGTGGTGTGCGCGTCGAGCATGTCGGCGTACGCGTTCGCGCGGCTCAAGTTCAGGGGCCGGGAGCAACTGTTCGTGCTGTTCCTCGGTACGCTGATGGTGCCGCAGGAGGTTCTGATCGTGCCGATGTACTGGCTGATGCAGTCGCTCGGCTGGGTGGACAGCTACTGGGCGCTGATCCTGCCGTGGGCGTTCACCGCGTTCGGCACGTTCCTGCTCCGGCAGTTCTTCCTGACCGTTCCGGCCGAGCTGGAGGAGGCGGCCCGGGTGGACGGGTGCGGGCCGTTCCGCTCGTTCCTGCGGATCATGCTGCCGCTGGCGCGGCCCGCGATCGCCGTACTGACCGTCTTCACCTTCATCAGTTTCTGGGGCAGCTTCCTGTGGCCGTTGATCATCGTGAACAGCGTCGAGGACAAGGGCACCGTCCCGCTCGGCCTGGCGCAGTTCGTCGGCCAGCAGGGCACCCAGTGGAACCTGATGATGGCCGCGTCGGTGATGGCGATGATCCCGACCGTGCTGCTGGTCGTCCTGTTGCAGAAACACCTTGTCCGCGGCCTGCTCGTCACCGGCCTGGGCGGCCGCTGAGCCCTCCCTACCCCCAACCCTTCCATTCCTTGAGGAGTTCTGATGACCGACGCGCCTCCTGCGCATTCCGTCGAGAAGTTCCGCGACTGGCGGTTCGGCCTGTTCGTCCACTGGGGCTTGTACGCGCTGCCGGCCCGGCACGAGTGGGTGAAGAACCGCGAGCGGCTCACCGACGAGGACTACCAGCCGTACTTCGACCACTTCGAGCCGGACCTGTACGACCCGGGCAAGTGGGCCCGGGCGGCGCGTGAGGCCGGGATGAAGTACGCCGTCCTGACGACGAAGCACCACGAGGGCTTCTGCCTGTGGGACTCGGCCGTCTCCGACTACACCGTGGCGAAGACCGCCTGGGGCAAGGACCTGGTCGGGCCGTTCGTCGAGGCCTGCCGCGCGGAGGGGCTCGGGGTCGGGTTCTACCACTCGCTGATCGACTGGCACCACCCGGAGTTCCCGATCGACCTGATGCACCCGCAGCGCGACGACGAGGAAGCGATCGCGAAGGCGGCCGGGCGCGACGTCCAGGTGTACGCCGAGTACCTGCACGCGCAGACCCGGGAACTGCTGACGAACTACGGGCCGATCGACATCATGTGGTTCGACTTCTCGTACCCGGGCCGCGACTACCCGGACGGGCGCGACGGCCACGGCAAGGGCAAGGACGACTGGCGGTCCGAAGAGCTGATGGCGATGGTCCGGGAGCTGCAGCCGGACATCCTGATCAACGACCGGCTGGACATCCCGGGCGACTTCGTCACGCCGGAGCAGTACCAGCCGGACGCGCCGATGCAGCGCGACGGCGTACCGGTTCCGTGGGAGGCGTGCCAGACGCTGAACGGCAGCTGGGGGTACGACCGTGACAACCTGGACTGGAAGTCACCCGAGACGCTGGTGAAGATGCTCGTCGACTCGGTCTCGAAGGACGGCAACCTGCTGCTGAACGTCGGCCCGACCGGCCGCGGCGAGTTCGACCCGCGCGCCCTGGCCACGCTGGCGTCGATCGGCGAGTGGATGCGGCTGCACGAGCGCTCGATCCGGGGTGCGCGGCCGGCCGAAGGGTACGACGCTCCCGCCGACTGCCGCTTCACCCAGAAGGGCAACCGCCTGTACCTGCACCTGTTCTCCTGGCCGATGGGCCACATCCACCTGCACGGCCTGGCCGGCAAGATCAAGTACGCCCAGCTCCTGAACGACGCCTCCGAGATCAAGCGCATCGTCAACGACCCGCACCAACAGGCCCAGAACACCACGATGGGCGGTGTCTCGGGTGACACCCTGACGCTGAAGCTCCCGATCCAGCGCCCGAACGTCCTGGTCCCGGTGATCGAGCTCTTCCTCACCTGACCTGCCACCCCACCCCCACCAGTCGCCCCGCCTGCCCGCGCCTGGTGGGGGTGGGGGTGGGGTCAGGAGGCCGGGGTGGGGCGGGCGGGTTGTTCGCCGCCTCGGGCCTCGAGGTAGTTGTTCTTCGGGACCATGAC
>NZ_DASRVN010000010.1:0-15920 GCF_035655035.1 Kribbella sp.
CGCCAGATGCAGGCGATGGCCGGGCGCGCGAACTTGTCGGTGTGCGGCCAGGCCGAGGTGGGCTTCTCGAAGGTCGCGTCGTCGGTCTCGCCGGGGTGCTGGACGGCCACGAACGCGATCCGGTCGTCGTCGGAGACCAGCGGCCCGCAGGCTTCGGAGCCGAACGGGACGGACAGGAACTGCTTCACCTGGCCGCGGTTCGGGCCCGTGACCGGCACGGTGAAGATGCCGTCGTTCGAGCCGAGTACGTTGCCGTCGGTGGAGATCCACAGGTTGCCGGAGCCGTCGAACGCGACGTTGTCCGGGCAGGTGATCGGGCTGACCTTCGACTTGTCGAAGCCGCCGAAGTACGTCTCCTGCGCGGCGGGATCACCGCAGACCAGGAACAGCGTCCAGTAGAAGCCGGTCTTGGCGGCGTCGTCGCCCTCCTCGCCGATCTCGAGGATGTACCCGTTCCGGTTGCCGGCCTGCTCGACCAGCGGGGCGCCGAGCTTCGCGCGGGTGTGCGAGGTGGCCAGCGGGTTCGCCTCGTCGACCGGGAAGCTGCCGCCGCGCTTGTCGTTGTTCGTCAGTGCCGCGTAGATCCGACCGTTGACCGGGTTCCGCTCGACGTCCTCGGGGCGGTCCATCCGGGTCGCGCCGACCTTGTCGCCGGCCATCCGGGTGTTGATCAGCACCTCCTGGACGGACATGCCCTCGACGTACGACTTCGTGTGCGAGGTCGGCGGGATCCAGGTGCCGGTGCCGTCGTACAGCCCGTCGTCGGCGCCATCGCCGGTGAACTTGCCGACGTACAGCGTGCCCTTGCCGAGCAGGCCGGAGTTCACCTGCCGGTTGCTCTGGTCGTACTTGTCCGCCGAGACGAACTTGTAGATGTACCCGCCCTTCTCGTCGTCGCCGAGGTACACCGCGATCCGCCCGTCGGCGGTGATCGTGGTGGTCGCGCCCTCGTGCTTGAGCCGGCCGAGCATGGTCCGCTTCTTCGGCGTCGACCGCGGGTCGACGATGCTCCACTGGCGCGCGGACTTCGTGACGGTCGTCGGTACGCCGTACCGCTTGTAGGAGTTCACGTGCTCGGCCGGGACGCTGCCGGTCACGTCGTAGTACCCGTTGAAGTTCTCCTCGCCGGACAGGATCGTGCCCCACGGCGTGACCCCGCCGGAGCAGGTCCCGAAGGTGCCGTAGGCAACCTTCCCGGCCCGGGCGTCGGCGGCCGCCGGGCCGGTGACCTCGAACTTCGTGCTCGCGGTGAACTTCGGCGCGCCCGGCAGCACTGGGTCGCCCCAGCCGATGATCACGGCCTGCTCGTAACCCCGCGGTACGACGATGTCGTCCTGGCGGTTCGGCTGTACGGCGCCGTGGGTCAGCTCACCGCGGTGCCCGAAGCCGGGGAAGTCGCCGTTGCCGGAACCGTTGCCCCCGGCCGGTCTGGTCGGCGATTGCGGGCGCGTTCACGGCCGGCGTCGCGGCGCCGGCGGCGCCGACCTCGGCGGCCCCGATCGCGAGCACCTTGCGGCGGCTGAACGCCGAGCGCAGGACGGACTGGATGTGCTCGTTCCCGGAGGTGTTCGGCTCCGGGAACGAGCACTGGTTGGCGCACTTGTACTCGCAGGTACGGAACGACCGGGACCCGTGGCGGGCGCCGCGAAGAGCAGTTGGGCCGTCACACTGCGGAGGCGGTGACCGCGGCGCGTTCGAGGGCCAGGGTGCGGCGGCGGTTGTGCATGCTGTCGAAGGTGAACAGGGCGAGCGCGACCCAGACCAGGCCGAAGCCGGCCCAGCGCATCGTGGTCATCTGTTCGTGGAAGATCACCAGACCGCAGATGAACTGCATGATCGGCGCGATGTAGTTCAGCAGGCCGAGCGTGGTCATCGAGACCCGGGTCGCGGCGGCGCCGAAGAGCAGCAGCGGTACGGCGGTGATCGGGCCGGTCAGCAGGACCAGGATCAGGTACGCCGTGCCGTGGTGCGTGACCGTGGTGCCGCCCTGGAGGCCGAGGACCAGGACCGCCACGGCCGCGAGCGGTGCGACCGTACCGGACTCGATCGCCATGCCCTCGATCGCGCCCGCCCCGGCCTGCTTCTTCGCCAGCCCGTAGAACCCGAACGAGAAGGTCAGGATGATCGCCACCCACGGCGGGCGGCCGTTCTCGACCGCCAGCCCGGCGACCGCGACGAACGCGATCCCGAGCGCGGTCCACTGCATCGGGCGGAGCCGTTCCTTCAGCACGAAGACGCCGAGCAGCACCGTGAACAGCGGGGTGATGAAGTACCCGAGCGAGGTCTCGACGACGTGGCCGTGGCCGACGCCCCAGATGTACGTGCCCCAGTTCGCCGAGATCAGGAAGGCCGCCGCGATCAACGGCCGGCGCCGGCGCGGCTCCGCGAGTAGTGCCTTCACGGCCGCGAACTTCCGCAGTACCGAGACCAGGATCACGATCGTGACCAGCGACCACAGCACCCGATGGGCGAGCAGCTCGATCGCGCCCGAGTGGCCGAGGAGCTTCCAGTACAGCGGGAACAGGCCCCAGATCAGGTACGCGGTGAAGCCGTAGGTGAAGCCTTTTCGCTGTTCGGGCACGGCGTTCAGGGTAAGCCCGCGCGACAGTCGCATCCAACTACTTTGCTCATGACGTGAGACACCCTGGCCCGATGCGGTTGGATAGAGGGGTACAGACGAGGAGGCACGCGTGGGTGTGAGGACCGGTCTGGTCTCGGTGACGTTCCGCCAGTTGGCCGTCGACCAGGTGGTCGAGGTGGCGGCGCGGTCCGGGCTCTCGGCCATCGAATGGGGCGGTGACATCCATGTCCCGCTCGGCAATCTGGTGAACGCCAAGCGGGTCCGGAACCTCACCGAGGTGCACGGGCTGCAGGTGGCGGCGTACGGCTCGTACCTGCGGGCGGGCAACGTGGACCGCGAGGAGATGCGGTCCGCGGTGGCCACCGCCGAGGCGCTCGGCGCGCCCCGGATCCGGGTCTGGGCCGGCAACGTCGGTACGGCGGACGCGGGCGTCGGCGACCGGATGGCGGTGACCCGCGGACTCGGGGAGCTCGCCGACATGGCCGCCGGGTCCGGGATCGAGATCGCGATGGAGTTCCACCGGAACACGCTCACCGACGAGGTGGACTCGACGATCACGCTGCTGCTCGACGTCGGCGCGCCGAACCTCAAGACCTACTGGCAGCCGCCGGTCGACCTGGACGACGCGGAGTGCCTGCGGCAGCTCGAGTCGCTGATGCCCTGGCTGAGCACGGTGCACGTGTTCTCCTGGTGGCCGTCCAACAACCGGCTGCCGCTCGCGGCCCGCGAGTCGCTGTGGCGGCCCGTCCTGGACCGCCTGGCCGCGGAGCCCCGGGAGATCAACGCGCTGCTCGAGTTCGTCGCCGACGACTCACCGGAACAGTTCACCCGCGACGCCGCGGACCTGCACAGCTGGGTCTAGCGCAGTGGCTCGTAGAGCCCGATGACCAGCTTGCCGCCCGTCGGTTTGCCGGCGTTGATGTAGAAGTCGACGGTCTTCGGTTCGGTCTGGGCGGACTCGGTCATCCAGTGGAAGGCGCCGGACCGCGGACCGTCCTGGTGTGCGGTCAGGCCGTCCCAGCGGGTCCAGACCGTCGGCCCGACGTCGACGCTGCCGAAGGTCCACAGGAACGGCGTACCGACCGGGGTGGTCAGCTGGACCCTCCCGGCGGCCGCGGGAACCACCACCGAGCGGACGAACCGGTACTTGACGCCGTCGGACTCCTTCACGCGGTCGAAGTCGACGCCGTACTGCGTGATCTGCGGGCCCGCGTCGTACACCGCGACCCCGATCCGCGCCTTGGGCGGCATCGGTACCGTGCGGCCGTCCTTGTCGACCAGTCGCGCGGTCACCGCGGTCAGGCGACCGGGCGGTGCGGTCAGCTGCAGATGCTCGGCGCTGTCCTGCTGGGCCTGGTCGCCGGATGACGCGTAGCAGTTCACGACGGTCCCGTCGCCGAGCCGCACCTGCACGCGGTACTCCGGGCGGAGGGCCTGCCACGACTGCGCATAGTCGTCCTGCGTGCCGATCACCTGGACCACGACCGAGCGGCTCCTCGGGACGAAGCTGGTCGCGACCTGGTTCCGGCCGCGGTCGCCGATCACCGCGCCCAGCCGGGTCTGCCAGTCGACCTGCTGCCGGAATCGCAGCCCGTTCCGCGTGTAGTCGCCCGGTTGCGCCGGTCCGTTCTTGGGGCCGATCCCGCCGGAGAGGTCGGCGTAGATCCCGACGCCCAGTTGCTGCTTCGCGTCCGGCACCGGCCGGCCGTCGAGGTCGAGCAGGTCCATCGTCACCTTGGCCGGTCTGCCGATCGGTGCATCTGCCCACAGCGCGGTGTCGGCGCGCAGGCTGTAGTTGTTCGGGTGGCCGTCTTCGCTGCAGAAGTTCTTCGCGACGTTGAAGCCGTTCACGCGGATCCACACCGTCTGCTCGCCGTTCTGCTTGCAGTAGGCAATGAACTTGACGGCCTTCGACGTCGGTGTCCAGGTGAACTCGACGTGGCTCTCGCCGGTCTTCCCGGTCCAGCCCTTGAGCAGTGGCTGCCCGTCGCTCAGGCCCGGCAGCGTGAAGCCGTTCTGCGTGTACGACGGTGTCCGGGCGGGGTCGGGCTCCGAGTTCGTGAGCACGCCCGGGACGACCGTGATCGCGAGCGCGATAGCGGCGGCGGCCGCACCGGCGGTGGCGACGACCCGGCGCTTCCTGGTACGGCGGATCTTCTGCTGTACGCCGGGCAGCAGGTCGGACTGCTCGCGGTCGGAGTCGGCGGCGCGGGCGTGGAGTTCGTCGCGGAGGTCTTGAAGGTTCATCGCAGGGTCTCCAGGTCTGCCAGCGCCGGGTCGAGGCGGAGTTTCGCGAGCGCCTTGGCGGTCTGGCTCTTGACGGTGCCGACGCTGCTGCCCATCTGGCGTGCGGTCTCGGCCTCGGTGAGGTCCTCGTAGAAGCGCAGTACGACGACCGCGCGTTGCCGCCGGGGGAGCCGGCCGATCGCGTCCCACAGGTCCAGGCCGTCCTCCCCGGAGCCGTGCGGCGCCGGAGCGGCTCTGGCGGTGTCCGGGAGCTCGTCCGTCGGGATCTCACCGTTCCAGCGCCGCCGCCACCAGGAGGAGTACGTCGTGACCAGGATCCGCCGGACGTACGGCTCGGGATTGTCCTCGCGAATCCGGTCCCAGTGGAACCACGCCTTCGCAAGCGCCGTCTGGACGAGGTCCTCGGCGAGCGCATGATCATGGGTCAGCAGATACGCGGTCCGGACCAACGCCGGCGACCGTGCCGCGACGAACTCCTCGAACCCAGTCGCCCGCTCACCGACGGCCACCGCAGCCACCCCCGCATCAATACTCACATCCAGCAGGACCAGCTACCCCCGCCAAAAGGTTGCCCACCACCACAACCAGGAGTTCGGGCGGGGTCAGCGGGTGGGAGTCGGGGCGGGTGGGAAGCGGGTGGTGGAGGCTGGGCGGGTTGGGGTGATGGTGGGGCGGTCGGGGGCTGGGAGGTGCAGGGCTCGTTTCAGCTGGGACATGTCGCCGTGGATGATCGTGTGGGCGGCGCCGGCGGCCGCTTGGCCGGGTTCGTAGCCGGCGCCGAAGCCGACGTTCTGCAGCATCGGTACGTCGTTGCTGCCGTCGCCGACAGCGATCCGGCGCTCCCGGGGGATCCCGAGCTCGGCGCCTGTCTTCTCGATGAACTCGACCTTCCCGTCGGCGTCGACCAGGTTGCTCACCTCGCCGGACAGCACCCCGTTCCCGACCTCGAGATGCCCGGCGGCGTACCGCTCGACGCCGAGCCGCACGGCCAGCGGACCCACGATCGCGTCGAACCCGCCGCTGGCGATCGCGACCTCGTGCCCGGCCGCCTTCAGCTCACGGATCAGCTCCTCGACGCCCTCGTTCAGCACGATCGTGTCCGCGACCTCCCGGACCACCGCCACGTCCACCCCGCGCAGCTCGGCGACCTTCGCCCGGATCGACGTCTCGTAGTCCGGATGCCGGCACGCCTCCACCTCCGCGAGCCGCCCGGCACGGTCGGCCAGCGTGTGCAGCGTGTCGTACTTGCTGATCGTCTGGTCCACGTCGAAGACGATCAGGTGCTTCTGCATCGGCACCATCGGCTGACGGGCCGGGCCCTCCGCCGTACGGACCGGGGCGAGCGCGTGGTCCATCGTGGAGGCGACCTCGCTGCGCACGTTCTGCTGCCACTGCCCGCGCACCGGGTCCCACTTCCCGTTCGACGGATCCGCGGCACCGTCCAGGAAGGTGCCGATGGTCCCGGCCATCTCCTGGAACTCGGGGTACTCGCGCAGCTGCGGAATCCGCTCCCGCAACTGCCGGAAACCGTGTTCCCACAGGATTTCCGTCTCGTGCACCGGGGCCGGCGCCTGGCCGTAGAAGCGGTACGGACGCGGCGGTCCGTCGAGCCCGGCTTCTTTCCAGTGCCAGTTCTCCGCCAGCGCCTTGCGGAGCGCGTCGCCCTCGACCGGGCAGGTCCGTGCGATGTAGTACAGGTCGGCGATGTCCTTGAAGCGTGGGGCCGCGATCCCGTCGCCGATACCCGGCTGGAGCGCGAGCGCCGCCATCTTGTCCGCGGCCAGGTCCGCCACCGGCCGCATCAGCGGCGTGATCGGCTCCAGGCCGTCGAACTGGACGCCGACGATCGACCGCCGGGCGCGTTCGGACTCGCTCGACCGCTGGATCATCGTCGGCATCTTGACGTCGACCTCGATCGAGAACAGGTCCCCGTCGGCCCGGACGCCGAGCGGCCCGCGGCTGTCGTCGACCGGCTGTACGTCGATCGTGAAGACGGCATGCCCGTTGCCGGCGATCTCGATGTCCCGGGTCGTGTACCGGACCAGCCCACCGAGCCCGGGGGCACCGTCGACCGCGTTCTGCCGCATCGGCGCCACCGCGAGGATGTCCGCGCGGATCCGGTCCAGGTACTGCTCGTCGGTCAGCTCCCCGAGCGCACCGTTGTAGATGTCGAGATCGTTGGCGGTGCGCGCCATCTCGTACACGGGGTCGATGCCGGTGTCCCGCGCGCCGGACCAGGCTTCGGCGTACCCGGGGAGGGTGTCGGAGCCGGTCTTCTCGTAGGCGTCGGTGCCGTGGTTCAGCTGGCTGAGGAAGTCCGCCCCGGCGAGCTGACGCTTCCCGCGGTCGGCGGTGAACCTCGGCGTGCCGACCTCGTGCAGCCGCGCCATCAGCCGGGCCCACTTGGGGTACGAGCCGCGGAACAGCTTCAGGTCGAGATGTCCCGTGTACATGTCAGCCCTTCGCGGCCGCGGCGAGCGCGGACTCGAGCCAGGCGGGACCGTCGTACGCCGGCTCCCGGTCGGCGAACTGTTCGGTGAGCTCCGGGCCGAGCCGGTCCGCGGTCGTCCAGCCCTGGCTGATGAACGAGCGGGCCAGCCGTCCGAGGTCGGACAGGTCGAAGCCGTGCCCGTCGGCGAGATCGGCGAGTGTCCGGGCGGGGCCGGTGACCGGGAGGCCTTCGACCACGGTGCACTGGTCGTCCGGGACGGACCGCGGATACACCGTCACGTTTTCCGAAAGCGTGTTCCTGGATTTTCCGGAGAACTCGATCCGGGCGCCGCTCGCGGTACCGGCGCCGTACAGCTGGGCCGCCGTCTGGTGCGACACCACGAGCGTGGTCAGCGACCGCTCCCAGGCGGGTGCGGCTTCGGCGAGCAGCCAGGTCGCGTACAGCGCCTGGTGCGGGTGCACCGCACCGGCGCGCACCCGGAGCACACCGTCGATAACAGGCTCCACGACCCCGGCGTCCTGCAGTTGGGCGAGGACCTGCTCGCTCACCTCGCCCCGCAACTGACCGATCGCGAGCAAACCGTACTGCCCATCGGCCAGAGCACAGATCCGCCCAAACACATTCAGCAGATTCGGCCGCGCGAACCCCTTCATCCTCAACCCCACAACCGCTCGTCGGTGACCAGTACCAACATCATCCAGGCCCCGAGGTTCGCCAAGGTGAACACCCGGTAACGCACAGCTCCGGTCACTAGATCAGCTGGCTGACGGTGTGGATGAGGAGGCCTACGAGGGCTCCTACGACGGTGCCGTTGATGCGGATGAACTGGAGGTCGCGGCCGACGTGGAGTTCGATGCGGGCGGCGGCTTCGCGGCCGTCCCAGCGTTCGATGGTGTCGGAGATGACCGAGACGATCTCGGTGCCGTAGGTGCGGACGACGTAGCCGACGGCCTCGGCGGCGCGGGTGTCGACCCTGGTACGGAGGGTTTCGTCGTGCTGGAGGCGGTGGCCGAGGTCGTGCAGGACCTTGATGCCGCGGATCCGGAGCGTGCTGTTCGGGTCGTTGATCGAGTCGATCAGCGCGGTCCGCATCGCGTCCCAGACCGCGGTCAGGCTGTTGCCCATGTCCGGGTGCGTGAGCATCCGCGCCTTCCACGCCTCGAAGCGCTCCATCGTCTCCGGATCGTGCTGCAGGTCGTCGGCCAGTTGCCCGAGCAGCCGGTCGACCGCCCGCCGTGCGGGATGCGTCGGGCTGTCCCGTACGTCGGCGAGCCAGGCCAGCGCCTCGCGGTGGATCCGGTCCACCACCAGCCGGTCCACCCAGTGCGGTGACCACCGCGGCGCCCGCGGCCCGACCACGTCCGCGAGCAGGTCCCGGTTGGCGGCCAGCCAGTCGTACGCCTCCACCATCAGCAGGTCGAACAGCGCGTGGTGCGCCCCGTCCTCCACCACCGACTGCACGAAGTGCCCGGCGATCGGGCTCAACGGCTCCTTCACGAACCGCGGCAGCAGCGACCCGCGGACGAACGCCGCCACGTCGTCGTCACCGAGCTTCGGCAGCGCCGCGCCGACCGTCCGCGCACCCTCGGCGACGATCCGCTCGGCATGGTTGCCGTCGGCAAGCCATTCGCCGGCCCGGCGGCTGATCTCGGCGGTCCGCATCTTCTCCGCGACGACTTCCTCGGACAGGAAGTTCTCCGTCACGAACTGCTCGAGACTCTCCGCCAGGCTGTCCTTGCGGGTCGGCACGATCGCCGTGTGCGGGATCGGCAGCCCGAGCGGGTGCCGGAACAGCGCGGTCACCGCGAACCAGTCCGCCAGCGCACCCACCATCGCCGCCTCGGACGCCGTGTTCAGGTACGCCCAGCCGCCGGTCCGGTGCAGCGTCGCGACGTAGATCGCTGCGGCCAGCACCAGCAGCGACAACGCCACGGTCCGCATCCGCCGCAGTCCACTCCGCCGTACCTGGTCGGCAGCGCTCAGGGTCATGGTCGCCATACCCCGATTCAACCAAGTGCGCGGTGAACAACAGGTCAGGCAACCACCTGATTTGTCCCTCGACGTTCCATCAGACCGGAAACCAGCGCGAGCAGCAGGCCGGCCGCCGCGAGCGCGGCACCGAGGCGGCTCGGCCATTCGTAGCCGTAGCCGGCGGCCAGTACGACGCCGCCGAGCCAGGCGCCGAGTGCGTTGGCGATGTTCAGCGTGGAGTGGTTCAGCGACGCGGCCAGCGACTGGCCCTCGTGCGCGACGTCCATCAGGCGGGTCTGCAGCGCCGGCACCAGGATGCTCGCCGAGCAGCCCATCGCGAACACCGCGACCAGCGCCCCGGGCCGGGTCTGCGCGAGCCAGCCGAACGTTCCCAGTACGACGGCCACCGCGACCAGGCCGCCGTACACGCTGCCCATCAGCGACCGGTCCGCCAGCCGCCCCCCGAGGACGGTGCCGACCGTCATACCGACGCCGTACACGCCGAGCACGATCGTCACCGCGGGCTCCGAGAAACCGGCCAGTTCCGTCATCGTCGGGGTGATGTAGGAGTACGTCGCGAACATCCCGCCGAAGCCGACCATCCCGACCAGCAGCGCCATCCACACCTGCGGCCGGGCCAGCGCGCTCAGCTCGCTGCGGACGTTGACGTCGCTCCCGACCGGCTGCGGCGGCACCCAGAACCAGACCGCGACCAGCGTCAGCAGCCCGAGTACGCCGACCGCGAGGAACGGCACCTGCCACCCGTACCGCTGGCCGAGCAGCGTGGTCACCGGTACGCCGACGATGTTCGCGACCGGGAGACCGACCATCGTCATCGACACCGCCCGCGCCCGCCGCTCCGGGGCGACCATCGACGCGCCGACCACGGCCCCGATCCCGAAGAACGCGCCGTGCGGCAGCCCGGACAGGAACCGCGCCGCCAGCAGGAACTCGTAGCTCGAGGCAACGGCCGACAGCACGTTGCCGACCACGAAAACCGCCATCAACCCAAGCATCAACCGTTTTCTGCCGGTCCGCGCGCCGAGGGCCGCGATCACCGGAGCGCCGACCACGACCCCCAGCGCGTACGCCGAGACGACATGGCCGGCGGTCGGGATCGAGATCCGTAGCCCGTCTGCGATCTGCGGGAGCAGCCCCATCGTGACGAACTCGGTGGTCCCGATCGCGAAACCACCGGTCGCCAGCGCGAACAACGCGAGCGTGACGTGCCGCGCAGTACGGCTGTCAGGAGCGAACGAACTTTTCACACCTGATTGTCGCAGAGATCAGCAGGACCACCGCGAGCAGGGCGAACACCGCGTTGCCGATCAGGTCGACGGTCGTCGAGGCGCCGAAGACCGGCTTCTCCGGGAACGCGTGCCACGCGTACGTGAGCATCGCGCCGCCAGCCGCGGAAAGCGTGTGAATTCGGGTCCAGCTCGTCCGCCGCGACCAGGTGACGAACAGCAGCACCGCGAGTACGTCGATCAGCAGCGAGCTCGCCGCGCACAGCCAGCCGTTCGTGACGACGTCGTTGACAACCATCCAGCCGCTGCTGACGACCAGCGCCACCCCACCGACGATCCACGGCGACGGAACATTTCCAGCGGTACGGCGGGGTGCGCGGCGCCCGACCCACACGGCGAGGGCAACCAGCACGACGACCGCGACCGCGACACCGATGTTCTGCCCGGCCGAGGCGCGGAACGGGTCCCTGGTGTAGCCGAACGCGGTGGTCGCGACGACGCCGACGGCGAAGAGTACGGCGTACACGCTGAGGCCGATCCTGCCGAGCCACGGTTCGCGCGGGCGGCGGGACAGCGACTCCATCACGACGATCGGGACCGTGATGCTCCACAGGGTGTGCAGGCCGAGGACCATCACGGTCCACGGGGCGCCCATGCCGAGGAACGAGATGTGGCCGGGGTCGAGCAGCCGGAGGCCGGCGTAGTTCGGGTTGAACAGCGACTGCGTGGTGATGCCCTCCTCGATCACGCCGTACGCGAGCGCGAGGATCAGGATGCTCGGGTAGCCCCAGCCGCGGCGGCGGGCCACCTCGCGGATCAGGACGGCGCCGCCGCCGTACAGCGGGGCCAGGGTGAACAGCGCGAACAGCGCGCTGATCGGGATGTTCCCGAGCAGGAACTCGGCGACCATCGGGGACAGGAAGAACAGGCCGATGGCCGGCAGTGCGCGCTTCACGCCGCTGCGTCGGGGAGCGGTCGCCACGTTCGTGTTCGTCATGGTCATCAGCCTGGTCGCGGCGGGGCGGTGATGCGGATGCGATCCGTCCCGATCGTGGGCTGACGGACGTCCGGGTTCGGGGCTGACGGATGTCATGGAGTCAGGGTTCGATCAGGGTTGAATTTCCTATACGGCGTATAGGGAATGCGTTTTAATTGTTTTCATGAGTACGAAGGAGCGGATCACCGCGGCGGCGACGTACCTGCTGACCGAGCACGGCGCGGCCGGGGTGACGATGCGGAAGGTGGCGGCCGCGGTCGGCATCACGCCGATGGCGATCTACCAGTACTTCCCGGACCGGGAGGCGTTGCTGAACTCGGTGGCGGACGCGGCGTTCGCGGAGCTGGTACGGCGCTGGGAGTCGGCGGACCGGCCGGTGCCGGCGGACGAGCGGTTGCGGGAGATGCTGGTCGACCACGTCGACTTCGCGCTCGAGCAGCCGCGGCTGTACGACTACCTGTTCACCGAGCGGCGCGACCAGGCGCGGCAGTTTCCGGAGGATTTCCGGGCGCGGCGGTCGCCGACGTTCAACCTGGTCGCGGACGCGGTCGGCGCCGGGGTCGAGCAGGAACTGTTCCGCGAGCAGGACGTCTGGGAGACCAGCCTGATGTTCGCCGCCCTGCTGCACGGCCTGATCCAGCTCCACCACGGCGCCCGCATCGGCATGCCCGACAACGCTTTCCGCACCCTCTGCCTCCGCCTGGGCGAAAGGATGATCGATGAACTCCGCAAGTAAGCGTCCGAGCCCGGGAGCAGGTTGGTGGGGGTGGCCGGCGGGGCGGGCGCCGGTGGTGGGTGGTCGGGCGTGGGGGCTAGGGGGAGCGGCCGCCCTCGCGACCGGTGTGCTGTTGTTCTTCGGATCGGGGCTGCATGCGGTGCCTGCTCTGACGTGGTTTGCGGCCATGCCGGTGTTTCTCGTGGCGCCTCTCCTGCGAGCGCGGGTGGCCGGCTTAGCAGCATTTGTGGGGTGGCTCGCGGGGCTGACCAACCTTGCGCGGTATCTCCTCAAGGATCTCGAGCTTCCGCCCGTGGCCCTGGGATTCTTGGCCGGGCTGGCGCTGGTGTTCGCCGGGACCGTGCTGTTCTTTCGAGCGTTGTTGGTGCGCGGACATCCGGTTGCGGCAGCGGTTGCGGCGCCGGCGTTGTGGGCGGCGCTCGACTACCTGATCGCGACAGTCTCGCCGCACGGCGCCTTCACCAGCCTGGCGTACACACAAGTAGAAGTTGCCCCGGTCAACCAGATCGTCTCGTTCACGGGACCCTGGGGCCTGAGCTTCCTGCTGCTGTTTCCGGCGGCGGTGATCGCGACCCGACGCGTCGCACTGCTGGTCACACTGGGTGTAGTTGCCGCAGGCACCTGCCTGTACGGTGTCGCGCGGCTCGGCGGCATCGACAACGCCCAGCCCGTGAAGATCGCCGTACTCTCCGCCGAAGGCGCCGACGACGCGCGCTGGCCGGACGCGGGCGGACCGGCGATCCTGGAGCGCTACCAACCGCTGATCGTCAACGCAGCAAAGGCCGGCGCCCACATCGTCCTGCTCCCGGAGAAGACGATCGACGTCCGCACCACCGACCTGCCCAAGCTCGACCGGCAACTCCAAAGACTTGCCACCAGCAACAACATCGAGCTCGTCGCCGGGCTGACGGTGCTCGGCGACGGCGACCACAACCGCGCGCTGATCTTCCACCCGGACGGCAGTACGCCGACGTCGTACGACAAGCACCACCTGATCCCCGGCCTCGAGCCGTACACGCCGGGCGACCACCTGGCGACGTACGAAGGCTGGGGGCTGATGATCTGCAAGGACCTGGACTTCCCGGCGCTGGCCCGCCAGTACGGCAAGCTCGGCACCGGCCTGCTGCTCGTCCCCGCGCTCGACTTCGTCGACGACGGCTGGCTGCACAGCCGGATGGCGATCCTGCGCGGTATCGAGAACGGCATCCCGATCGCCCGCGACGGCAGCAAGGGCCGCCTCACCCTGACGGACGCGAGCGGCCGCGTGGTCGCCGAGACGACCGCCCCGGCGGACGCTCCCGCGACCCTGATCGGCGAGCTCCGGCCGGGCATCGACCGTACCGTCTACACCGCCTGGGGCGACTGGTTCGCCTGGCTGTGCGGGCTGGCCGCGCTGGGCGGAGTGGTGCTGTTGAGCCGGCGTGGTGGGCGTGGGAGCATCCGGCATGGCCAACTTCGGGGACTACCAGTTGCAGATCTACCTGCAGGGGATGTTGCAGGGGACGACGCCACAGATCACCACGGACCTGGCCCGGCTGGAGTCGCAGGCGGCCGGGAAGCTGCCGGTCGAGGCGATGGGGTACATCGTGCCGAGCGCGGGCAGCGGCGCGACCGCCCGCGCGAACCAGGCCGCGTTCGACCGCTGGCGCCTGGCACCGCGGATGCTCCGCGGCAGCACGGACCGTGACCTGTCCTGCACGATCCTCGGTACGTCGATGCCGGCGCCGGTGCTGGTCGCGCCGATCGGCGTACAGACGCTCGCGCACCCGGACGGCGAACTCGCGACCTCCCGGGCCGCGGACGCTCTCGGTCTGACGTATACGCACTCGACCCAGGCCAGCCACGCGATCGAGCAGATCGAGGCGGCGAACAAGTGGTTCCAGCTGTACTACCCGACCGATCGTGACGTCTGCCTGAGCTTCCTGCGGCGCGCGAAGGCCGCCGGGTACGGCGTACTCGTGGTCACGCTCGACACCGGGACGATCGGCTGGCGGCCCGCCGATCTGGATCGCGGGTTCCTGCCGTTCCTGAAGGGGGAGGGGCTGGCGAACTACTTCAGCGACCCGGCGTTCCAGGCGAAGCTGGCGAAGCCGATCGCCGAGGATCCGGGCGCGGCGGTGATGCTCTGGGCGCAGCTGTTCCCGAACGTCGGGCTGGCCTGGGACGACCTGTCGTTCCTGCGCGACAACTGGGACGGCCCGATCGTGCTGAAGGGCATCACCCACGTCGAGGACGCGAAGCTCGCCGCCGAGCACGGCGTCGACGGCATCGTGGTCTCGAACCACGGCGGCCGCCAGGTCGACGGCGCGGTCGCCGCCCTGGACGCCCTCCCGGCGATCGCGGACGCGGTCGGCGAACAGCTCACGATCCTGTTCGACTCCGGCGTCCGCACCGGCGCCGACGCCGCCAAGGCCCTGGCCCTCGGCGCCAAGGCCATCCTCCTCGGCCGCCCCCTCCTCTACGGCCTCGCCCTCGCCGGCCAGTCGGGCGTCGACCACGTCCTCCGCTGCTTCCTCGCCGAACTCGACCTGACCCTGGCCCTCTCCGGCTACGCCAACCACCGCGAACTCAACCGCGACTCGGTGGTAGCTGTACCGAAGAACGGGTAGTGGTGGGTGGTCCGGCGCGGTTGGCAGGCGGGGTGAGGGTCCTCGACGTGGTGATCGACACACCACTGCCCGTTCTTCGGTACGCCGGGGGAGGATGACGGCTGTGAAGGCTGTTGTTTTCGATCTGGACAATACGTTGTTCGATCACAGTGGGTCGGCGGAGCGGGCGCTTCGGGGGTGGGTGGCTGGGCTTGGGGGCTTGGCGACGGATGAGATGGTTGCGGAGTGGTTCGCGATCGAGGAGCGGGTGTATCCGGCGTGGCTGGCGGGGGAGCTCACTCATCAGGGGCAGCGGCGGGAGCGGATGCGGCAGTTCCTGCCGTTGCTCGGGCACGCGGTGCCGGGGACGGACGCCGGACTGGACGAGGTGTTCGACGGGTATCTCAGGCTCTACAGGGGCAGTTGGGTGGCGTACCCGGATGCGCGGCCGGCGCTGGAAGTTGCCCGGGGCAACGGGTGGCGGGTGGGCGTGCTGACCAACGGGAGTACCGGCCAACAGAACGCGAAGCTCGAGGCGATCGGGCTCGCCCACCTCGTGGAGGTGGTGTGCACATCGGAATCACTCGGAGTCAGCAAGCCCGACCCGTTGGCCTACCAACGTGTCTGTGAAGCGCTGGACGTGGAGCCCGAGGACGCGCTGATGATCGGCGACAACCTGGAGCTGGACGTGCTCGCGGCGCGGAAGGCCGGCCTGGCCGCGCGGCACCTGGACCGCACGGCCGGGGACACACTGCTGAAACTGATCTAGTACCCGCGGGCGGCCAGCGCGTGCGGGTCGCGCTCGCGGCCGGTCTGCTCCTGCGACTGCGACCCGACCTGGGCCTTCAGCTTCCCGGAGAACTCCAGGACGCCGGCGGGGTCACCGGCCGGGTGTACGACGCTACCCCCGGCCGGTGAACCGTCAGTTGATTGTCCAGGTGTCCGCGCCGGTGACCAGGGCCTGTAGGTCGCCGAGGCCTTGGGATTCCTGGGCGGTGGTGACCTGCTGGCGGACCAGGTCGTCGTACGCGGGCCGTTCGACGTTGCGGAACACGCCCACCGGCGCCCGGTGCAGTACGCCGGAGTCGGTCAGCCGGGACA
>NZ_DASRVN010000011.1:0-18248 GCF_035655035.1 Kribbella sp.
GAAACTCGGGTTCGCCCAGGCCGAGGTGAAGTGGCAGACGGTGCAGTTCAACACCGCGTTCGCGCCCGGCCCGAAGGCGTTCGACCTGGACGTGAACCAGGTGTCGATCTCGGAGGAGCGCCGCAAGGCCGTCGACTTCTCCTCCGGGTACTACGACGTCCGGCAGACCGTGATCACCACCGCGGGCAGCAAGATCGCGAACGCGAAGTCGCTGGCCGACCTCGCGGACGCGAAACTCGGTGCTCAGGTCGGTACGACGAGTTACACCGACCTCCGCGACATCGTGAAGCCCAAGCAGACCCCGGCCGTGTTCGACACCAACGACCTGGCCGTGCAGGCGCTGAAGAACAAGCAGATCGACGGCATCGTGGTGGACCTGCCGACCGCGTTCTACATGACGTCCGCGCAGCTCGATCACGGCAAGATCGTCGGCCAGCTGCCCGCGGGCGGCAAGGCCGAGCAGTTCGGGTTCGTACTCGCCAAGGGCTCGAAGCTGACCGGCTGCGTCACCCAGGCGGTCGACGCGCTCAAGGCGGACGGCACGCTGGCCAACCTGCAGAAGCAGTACCTCACCGAGTCCGGCGCTCCCGAACTCTCGTGAATACCTGGCAACCCTCCGAACTCCAGCAACAGCGGATCGCGTACCGGCGGAACCGGGCGCGGCGATCGACGCTGATCGCCGTGGTCAGCTCGGTGGTCCTGCTCGCGTTGGTTGTCGTGGGCATCGGTTCCACGCCGGGCTGGCCGCGGGTCCGGGCGACGTTCTTCGACGTGCACCGCGGCTGGCAGGCGTTGCCGATCGTTGCCCAGGGCCTCTGGCTGAACGTCCGCGTGATGCTGGTCTGCGCCGTACTGATCGTGATCCTCGGGATGACGCTGGCGATCATGCGCACGCTCCGCGGCCCGATCTTCTTCCCGCTCCGGGTGTTCGCGGCGGCGTACACGGACGTGTTCCGCGGCCTGCCGTTGCTGCTGGTGATCTTCCTGCTCGGCTTCGGCGTACCGGCGCTGCAGTTGCAGGGCCTGCCGAACCAGGCGGTGATCTGGGGCGGTGCCGCGCTCGTGCTGACCTACTCGTCGTACGTCGCCGAGGTGTTCCGCGCCGGGATCGAGTCCGTGCATCCGTCCCAGCGCGCGGCGGCGCGGTCGCTCGGGCTGACGTACCGCCAGACGCTGCGCTTCGTCGTCCTCCCGCAAGCAGTACGCCGGGTCCTGCCGCCGTTGCTGAACGACTTCGTCAGCCTGCAGAAGGACTCCGGCCTGATCGCGGTCCTCGGGGTGATCGACGCGATCCGGGCCGCCCAGCTGGAGACGGCCGAGGACTTCAACTTCACGCCGTACGTCGTGGCCGGGCTGCTGTTCGTCGCGCTGACGATCCCGTTGACGCGGCTGACCGACTACGTGGCCCGCAGACAGGGCTGGTACGGCGGGGGAGGCGGACCGGTATGAGCCTGCTGACACTCAAGGGCGTCCGGAAGGCGTACGGCGACAACGTCGTACTGGACGGGTTCGACCTGGACGTCGCGGCGGGGGAGTGCGTCGTACTGATCGGGGCGTCCGGCTCCGGGAAGTCGACGCTGCTGCGCTGCGTGAACCTGCTGGAGACCGTGGACGACGGCGTGATCGAGCTGGCCGGCGAGGACATCACGGACCCGCGGGTGGACGCGGACAAGGTACGGTCCGGGATCGGGATCGTGTTCCAGTCGTACAACCTGTTCCCGCACCTGACCGTGCTGGACAACATCACGCTGGCACCGATCCGCGTGCACCGCCAACCGCGAGCCACCGCCCGCGCCCGGGCCTTGCAGATGCTGGACCGGGTCGGCCTGGCGGACAAGGCGTCGGCCAAGCCGGACGAGCTGTCCGGAGGCCAACAGCAACGCGCCGCGATCGCCCGCGCGATGGTCAACTCACCGCAGCTGATGCTGCTCGACGAGGTCACGTCCGCGCTCGACCCGGAGCTGGTCGGCGAGGTCCTCGACCTGCTCCGCGAGCTCAAGTCCGAGGGCATGACGATGGTCGTCTCCACCCACGAGATGGCCTTCGCCCGCGACGTCGCCGACCAGGTCTGCTTCCTGCACCAGGGCCGCCCGCTCGAGGTCGGACCGCCGGGGCAGGTCCTCGGCAGCCCGCGGGAGACCCGGACCCGCGAGTTCCTCAGCCGGATCAGCGGGACGAAGCAGGATCAGCGGGACGACAGATAGGTGAGGACCGCCATCACCCGGCGGTTGTCGTCCTCGGACGGCGGCAGGTCGAGCTTGGCGAAGATGTTGTTGGTGTGCTTGCTGACCGCCTTCTCGGTGACGAACAGCGCGCTCGCGATGGCGGCGTTCGACCGGCCTTCGGCCATCAGGCCGAGCACCTCGGACTCGCGGGGCGTGAGCCGGTTGACCGGGGAGTCCTTGGTACTGCGGGCCAGCAGCTGACCGATCACGTCCGGGTCCATCGCGGTCCCGCCGCCCGCGACCCGGCGGACCGCGTCCAGGAACTCGGCGACGTTCGACACCCGGTCCTTGAGCAGGTACCCGACGCCGCCTCCGCCGCCGGTGAGGAGTTCACGGGCGTACAGCTGCTCGACGTACTGCGAGAGCACCAGGATCGGCAGGCCGGGGACCTGGGTACGGGCGTCGATCGCGGCCTTCAGGCCCTCGTCGGTGAACGTCGGTGGCAGCCGGACGTCGACGACCGCGACGTCCGGCCGGTGCTCGACGAGCGCGGGCACCAGCCGGGGTCCGTTGTCGACCGCTTCCACGACCTCGAAGTCGTGCGCCTCCAGCAGGCGGATCAGGCCGTCCCGGAGGAGGGCGTGGTCTTCAGCGATGAGGACTCGCAAGGCAGCTCCATGATCACGGTGGTCGGCCCGGCGCTCGGGCTCACCACGGTCAACGTACCGTCGAAGGCGGCCAGCCGCCGCTCGATACCGTACAGACCGCCGCCGGGCCGGACCGTGGCGCCTCCCACACCGTCGTCGCCGACGATCATGTGCAGCCGCTCGTCCTCGTGGGTGATCTGGATCCAGGCGTTGGTGGCGGCCGAGTACTTGACCGCGTTCGCCAGGCATTCGGCGACCGCGAAGTACGCCGCGGACTCGACCGGAGCGGCCGGGCGGCCGGGGACGTCGAACGTGACGTCGACCTTGAACGGGCACGTCAGGGCGAGCGCCTTCACCGCACCTTCGAGGCCGCGGTCGGCGAGCACCGGCGGGTGGATGCCGCGGACCAGGTCGCGGAGCTCGGACAGCGCCGTACTCGCGGACTCCCGGGCCTCGGTCAGCAGCGCGGCCGCCTGGGCCGGGTCGCGGGCCACCATCTCCTCGGCCATCCCGAGGTTCATGCTGAGCGCGGCCAGCCGGGCCTGGGCGCCGTCGTGCAGGTCGCGCTCGATCCGGCGCAGCTCGGCCGCCTGGGTGTCGACGGTCTCGGCGCGGGACTCGGACAGCTCCCGGACCCGCATCGCCAGCTTGGCGCTCTCGGTCGGGCCGAGCAGCGAGCGGGCCAGGAAGGCGTTCGCCTTCAGCAGCCGCTCACCGGCCGCCTGCCAGATCAGGAACGCGATCAGCGCGACCGGCATCATCAGGAAGCTGGTCCAGAAGTTCACCGTGAACAGCCCGCCGAACGGCTCGGTGAACACGCCCTCGGGCGTGACCCCGACGAGCAGCGGGTAGACCAGGTAGAAGAGCGTGGCCAGGAACAGCACCGCGCTGAGCAGGCAGAGCGTGAAGCCGATCACGGCGTTCACCAGCAGCCACGCGATGTCCCGCCAGGTCTGCGGGTCGGTGAGGATGGTCCGCAGCCGCATCAGCATGCCGGGCATCGGCGGCTGTTTGTACGGCCGCGGGATCCGCTCGCCGAGGAAGCCGGCCAGGAGAGTGCGGTGACAGTTCGCGAACCAGCGCGCGGTCGGGACGACCACGAGCAGTAGCGGGATACCCACCCAGACCGCGATCAGCGGCACGGACACCACGCTGAGCACGAACAGGGCGATCCCCAGCTCGGCCAGGATCGCCAGGAACAGCGCGATCCACGGCTGGGCGAACTTCGGGTACCGCATCGGCGGTGCTTCGGTGGTGGCGACGGCGCTCATGTCCTCCATCATGACTCAGCGCGTGCTCAGGCGCGGTGGGGTTAACTCCCCACTGGCCGGAGGGCTGTCACCCCCAGCTATTTGGGTAGTAGCTCTCATGTTTTCAGCGGTTAGGGCGCAGAGGGTTGATGCCGTACCCTGGCCGCGGCTGTACGCCTAGGCCTCCACCGCACCCGAGACGAGGACCTGATGGCTCAGCCAACCCTGTCACCTGTTGCTGCCCGCCGCTCCGATTTCTCCCCGCTGCTCCGCGAGATCAAGTCCGCCGGGCTCCTGGAGCGCCGTACGGCGGCCTACGCCATGGCGATCGGGATCAACGTCGTGCTGATGGCCCTGACCTGGGCCGGTATCGCCGTGATCGGCGCGTCCTGGTGGGTGGTCCTGCTCGCCGTACCGCTCGGTGTGCTGACCACCCGGGCGGCGTTCTTCGGGCACGACGCGGGGCACCAGCAGATCGGCAGCTCGCGCAAGCTGCACGACTGGATCGGCATGCTGCACGGCAACCTGGTGCTCGGCATGAGCTACGGCTGGTGGAACGACAAGCACAACCGCCACCACGCGAACCCGAACCACACCGACAAGGACCCGGACGTCGGCGAGGGCGTGTTCGTCTGGACCCTCCAGCAGGCCGAGGGCCGCAAGGGTCTCGAAGGCTGGCTGACCCGTAACCAGGCGAAGGTCTTCTTCCCGCTGCTCACCCTCGAGGGCTTCAACCTCAAGGTCTCCAGCATCCGCTTCCTGCTCGCGCGCCGCCGTACCGAGCAGGTCGAGCTCGGCCTGATGGCCCTGCACGTCGTGCTGTACTTCAGCGCGCTGTTCCTGATCATGTCGCCGGCCCAGGCGCTGGTGTTCGCGCTGGTCCACCACATGGTCTTCGGGCTGCACCTCGGCAGCGTGTTCGCGCCGAACCACAAGGGCATGGAGATGCCCGACGCCGACTGCAACTGGGGTCACCTGGAGAAGCAGGTGCTGACCTCGCGGAACGTGAACGGCGGTCTGGTCGTCGACTGGATGATGGGCGGGCTCAACTACCAGATCGAGCACCACCTGTTCCCGAGCATGCCGCGGGCCAACCTCCGGTTCGCCCAGCCGATCGTCCGGGAGTACTGCGAAAGCATCGGAATGCCCTACGTTTCCACGGGTCTGATCGATTCGTACCGAATGGGGCTGCGCCACATGCACGCCGTGGGCGAGGAGCTCCGGGCCGACAGTCCGAAGTGACTCAGGTCATACGACTAGCCTTGGGGTGTGTCGCGCAGAAAGCCTTCGAAGTGGCAGCGGCCGGTCGGTGACCGGCCGCTGCTCGGTGGTACCCAGTCCCGGGAGGCCAAGGCGGACGGCGAGTGGAACGTCCGGCGAGTCTCCGGCTCCGCGTCGGCGAAGTCGTACCGCTGTCCCGGCTGCGACCAGCTGATCCCGCCGGCCACCCCGCACGTCGTGGTGTGGCCGGACAACCCCAGCCTGCTCGGCGCGCTGGGCGGTGCGCAGTCCCTCGACGAACGGCGCCACTGGCACACGGCGTGCTGGCAACGGAGCCGCTGAAAGGTGCGTGGATGAAGCTTCCGGTCACGTCGTACGGCGAAACGGGTACGCCGGTCGTGGTGCTGCACGGGCTGTTCGGCTCCGGGCGGAACTGGATGACCGCGTCCCGCCGGCTCGCGGACCGGCACCGGGTGTTCGCGTTCGACCTGCGCAACCACGGCAGCTCGCCGCACGTCCCGACGATGAGCTACCCGGAGATGGCCGACGACGTCCGGGAGACGATCGAGTCGCTCGGCGTCGGCCCGGTCGCGCTGGTCGGGCACTCGATGGGCGGCAAGACCGCGATGCTGACCGCGCTGCGGCACCCGTCGGTGGTGGAGCGCCTGGTCGTGGTGGACGCGGCGCCGGTGGCTTATCCGCCCGCCTTCGTCGAGTACGCCCGCGCGATGCGGAACGCCGACCTCTCGTCGGTGACCCGCCGCGCCGAGGTCGACGCCCAACTGACCGCCGCCGTACCGACGCCCGGCACCCGCGCCTTCCTCCTCCAGAACCTGATCCTCGACGCCGACGGCGCCCGCTGGCGCCCCAACCTCCCGGTGATCGAGGCCGCCCTACCGGACATCTCCGGCTGGCCGTCAGTTGCCGCGGGCCTGGTGTACGACGGCCCCACCCTGTTCATCTACGGCGGCAAGTCCGACTACGTCCAGCAGAACCACCGCGCCACCATCGCCAGCTACTTCCCCCGAGCGACCTACACCGAAGTCCCCGAAGCCGGCCACTGGGTCCACGCCGAACGCCTCGACGACTTCCTGGCCGCCCTGACCCCGTTCCTCGGGTGAAGGCCGGCTGGTAAACGGTTGTCCGTAATCCATTGACCTTCGGCTGGAATCGTCGGTAAGTTTTCAACCCAGTTCCTGCAGGATCCATGATCTGGGTTGGTGGTGGCGATGGTGGTCCGGACCGGCGCACAGCGGCTGGCCGAGGACCCGGGGTTGGTGCCTGACGGGCGCCTTGGACTGATCACGAACTTCACCGGTGTACTGCCGGACCTGACGCCGACCTCGGTCGCGTTGCGTGCGGCCGGGTTGCCGCTGACGGCGTTGTTCGGTCCCGAGCACGGACTCCGGGGTACGGCGCAGGCGGGCGCCAGTGAGGGGGAAGGCGTCGACCCGGACACCGGGCTGCCGGTGTTCGACACGTACGAACGGCACGGCGAGGCGCTCGACGACCTGTTCGACGGCGTCGACGTGCTGCTGTTCGACATCCAGGACATCGGGACCCGGTTCTACACCTACGTGTGGACGATGTACGACTGCCAGCAGGCGGTCGCGCGGCTCGGGAAGCCCTTCGTCGTCCTGGACCGGCCGAACCCGCTCGGCGGCGTCCGGGTCGAGGGGCCGATGCTGCAGCCCGGGTTCGAGAGCTTCGTCGGGCGGGCGCCGATCCCGCTCCGGCACGGGCTGACCGCGGGCGAGCTGGCACTTCAGTTCGGTACGGCGACCGTGATCGAACTCGAGGGCTGGACACGCGACAGCCGCGGTGTCGAGCCCTGGGTCCCGCCGTCGCCGAACATGCCGACCCCGGACACCGCGCTGGTGTACCCCGGCACCGGCCTGTTCGAGGGCACCAACCTCAGCGAGGGCCGCGGTACGACGAGGCCGTTCGAGACGATCGGTGCGCCGTACGTCGACGACCGGTTCGTGCCGGTGCTGCGCGACCTCGGGCTACCGGGCGTCGTGTTCCGGCGGACGTGGTTCGAGCCGGTGTTCAGCAAGTACGCCGGCCAGGCGGTGTCCGGCGTACAGCTGCACCTCGTGGATCGAGAGGCGTTCGAGCCGGTACGGACCGCCCTGGAGATGCTGCGGGTGCTGAACGAGCTGTACTCCGACGACTTCGCGCTGCTGCCGTCGCTGGACAAGCTGTGGGGTTCGGACTCGCTGCGGAAGGCGCTGGAGGCGGGCGACGACCCGCTCGATCTCTTGCCTGCGGCAACCACACCTGCCGGGTGGACACGCCCTGGCGCACTGCTCTACGAAGGGGATGCCCGATGATCCGTTCCTTCCAGGTCGGCGACGGTCCGGCGATCGCGGCCGCGTGGACCGCCGCGGCACCGGCCGACCCGATCTCCTACCAGCGGCTCCGCGACCTGTTCCTGCTCGACCGGAACTTCGACGCGGCCGGCCTCCAGGTTGCCGTGATCAATGATCAGATCGTCGGCGCCGCGTACGCCGTCCGCCGGCTGATCGCGGCCGACGCCGACGACCTGGAACCGAACTCCGGCTGGATCCCGTTCTTCTTCGTGCATCCCGACCATCGCGGCCAGGGTCTCGGACGGGAGTTGTTGACCGCGGCAACCGACTGGCTGCGGTCGCACGGGCGGACCGAGGTGTTCTTCTCGTCGTACACGCCCAACTACTTCCTTCCCGGCCTCGACGCCGCCCGCTACCCGGCAGCGGCTCGCCTCCTCCACGAGTTGGGTTTCGAACGCGGGTACGACGCGGTCGCGATGGACCGCGGCCTGGTCGGGTACGCCGTACCGGACGAGGTCCGCAAGCGGATCGACGCGCTGACCGCGGAGGGCTACAGCTTCGGTACTCCGTCCGACGACGAGCTGACCGCGCTGATCGCGATCGCCGGCGCGGAGTTCAACCCGGACTGGGCGCGCGCGATCCGCGAGGGCGTCGTGTCCGGACTGCCATTGGACCGGATCGTGGTGGCGCGGGAGCCCGGCGGGGCGATCCTCGGCTGGGCGATGCACGGAACGTACGAAGGCGTCATCGACCGCTTCGGGCCGTTCGGCGTGCTGCCGGCGTCCCGCGGCACCGGGCTCGGCAAGGTGCTGCTGCACCTGACGCTCGAGCGGATGGTCGCCGCCGGCGCGCACAGCGCCTGGTTCCTGTGGACCGGTGAGAAGTCCGCCGCCGGTCAGCTGTACCTGAAGACGGGATTCGAGATCACCCGCACGTTCACCATCCTCCGGGCGCCGTTGCACCCGGCCGGCGAGAAGGAATGATCATGAGGATTGCCAAGGGTTTGCGGCTGGCCGTCGCGCTGGGCCTGCTGGCCACCGGCGCCGCCGCGTGCGGCGGGGGCAGCGGCTCCGGTGGAGGTGGCGGCAAGGTCGAGCTGACGCTGCTGAGCCACTACAGCGACGGGCCGTCCAAGGAAGGCCTGGACAAGATGATCCAGGAGTGGAACAAGGAAAACCCGAAGATCCAGGTGAAGTCGCAGGTGGTCAAGTTCGACGACCTGCTGACCACGATGACGGTCCGGCAGACCGGCGGCCGCGGCGCGGACATCGTCAGCGCGTACGGCCTGTGGGGCGGCCAGCTGATGAAGGCGAACGTCGTGGCCAAGGTGCCGGACGACATCGCGACCAAGATCAAGGCGGAGTACAGCCCGGCGGCGCTCGGCGCGGTGACCACCGGCGGCACGCTGCTCGGGTATCCGACCGAGCTGAACACGTACGTGCTGTTCTACAACAAGAAGATCCTGGCCGCGGCCGGGATCACCAAGCCGCCGTCGACCTGGGCCGAGCTCGCGGACGCCGCGAAGAAGACCGTGAAGCGTGATGCCAACGGCAACATCCAGGTCGAGGGCCTGAGTCTGATCCAGGACGGCGACAACAAGTCGGTGCACCCGTTCCTGTCGCTGCTCGACTCCGCCGGTGGGAAGTTCCTGGCGCCGGACGGTACGGCGCAGTTCGACGACGCCGCGGGCAAGGCGGCGCTGAAGTTCGAGGCGGACCTGGCGGCCGCGAAGGCGACCAACCCGTCGATCATGCCAACCAAGCAGTTCCGCAGCGGCGGTGTGGCGATGGCGATCCAGGCCGGCTGGTGGATCGGCAGCCTGAAGAGCCAGATGAAGGACAAGTACTCCGATGTCGGCGTCGCCGCGATCCCGGGCCCGACGCCGGGCAGCAAGGGCTCGCTGGCGTACGGGTTCTTCATGGGCGTGAACCAGCGCAGCAAGCACGCCGACGACGCGTGGAAGTTCCTCACCTGGATGAACGAGCACAAGACGCCCGACGGCAAGGTCACGGAGACCGGTAAGTGGCTGGCCGACCAGGGCCTGATCCCGCCGCGGACGGCCGACCAGGAGGAGTACAAGAAGTCGCTGTCCGACCCGAACCTGGCGCCGATCTACGACGCGGCGACGTACGCGATGGCCGAGCCGAACCAGCCCGGCGCGTACGAGGCGAAGACGGCGCTGCACAACGCGATCATGGGAGTGCTTGCCGACGGCAAGAACCCCGACGACGCGCTGGCGCAGGCGGCGAAGGCCGTCAAGCCGCAATGACGACCGCGGTCAGCAGGGTCGGCGCCGATGACACGATGGCGGCGCCGGCCTCGCGGCCCGGCAGGCTGCACCGGGAGGGGCGCGCGGCGTACCTCTTCCTGTCGCCGGCGCTGCTGTTCTTCTGCGTGTTCCTGATCCTGCCGTTCATCTTCGCGATCATCCTCGCGTTCTCGGACTGGGGCGGCTTCGATCTCGGCACGCTGAAGTGGGCCGGGTTCAAGAACTTCGGCGACGTGCTGAACTTCGACGGGACGTTCGTGAAGCCGATCCTGGTGAACACGCTGCTGTTCGCGTTCGGCTCGGTGTTCCTGGCCACCTTCGGATCGGTACTCGTTGCCTATTGCATCGATCGGCTCTCGTTCCAGGGCTTCTGGCGGGTGCTGTACTTCCTGCCGGTGGTCGCGACGGTGGTGGCCATCGGCAACGTGTGGAAGATGATGTACCAGCCGGCCGGGCTGATCAACGGCGTCCTGAACAAGCTCGGCGTGAACAGCATCGGCTTCCTGTCCGACGCGTCGTACGCGCTGCCGTCGGTGACCGTCGTACAGGCCTGGGCCTCGATCGGCGGCGCCGTACTGATCCTGACCGCCGGTCTGAAGGCGATCCCCGAGATGTACTACGAGGCGGCCGAGGTGGACGGCGCCAACTCGTGGCACATGTTCTGGTCGATCACGCTGCCGCTGCTCCGGCCGGCGTTGCTGTTCGTGCTGATCACGCAGTTCATCGGCGGGCTGCAGTCGTTCGCGCTGATCATCGTGATGACCGGTGACGGCGGTCCGGTGAACGCGACCAACGTGGCCGCGTTCGAGATGTACCAGCGGGCTTTCAAGTACGGCGCCTGGGGAACCGCGAGCGCGATGGCGATGGTGCTGTTCGTGATCATCCTGGCGATCACGCTGCTGCAGCTGTGGATCGCCCGGCGGCGCGGGGAGGAGACCTCGTGAAACGCAAGTTCCCCTGGTTCGCCTACCTGGTGGTGATCCTCGGAGCGGTCGCGATGGTGATGCCGTTCCTGGACATGGTGATGAGCTCGTTCAAGGGCGCGGGGGAGTACGGCATGATCCCGTACAAGCTGCTGCCCCAGCACTTCAACCTGGACAACTACCGCGAGGCGTTCTCGCAGTTGCAGCTGCTGCATCTGTTCAAGAACAGCGTGATCGTGACCGTCTCGGTGACGGTGTCGGTGCTGATCACGTCGTCGATGGCGGGGTACGCGCTGGCCAAGCTGCGTTTCCGCGGGCGGGCGGTGATCTTCCGGTTCATCCTCGCGACGATGATGCTGCCGCCGTTCCTGCTGCTGATCCCGACGTTCCTGATCATGCTGAACTGGCCGCTTGCCGGTGGCAACGACATCCTCGGCCGCGGCGGCGACGGCGGGCTGACCACCAGCCTGGTGGCGCTGATCCTGCCGTTCACGGTCAGCGGTTTCGGGATCTTCCTGATGCGGCAGTTCATGGTGTCGCTGCCGGACGAGATGCTCGAGGCGGCCAAGATCGACGGCGCGAACCAGTGGCAGACCTGGCGGCTGATCGTGCTGCCGCAGACCAAGCCGGTCGCGATCACGCTCGGGCTGATCACGTTCATCGGCACCTGGAACGAGTACATCTGGACGCTGCTGATCTCGTCGTCCGACCCCGACCTGCAGACCCTGCCGGTCGGCATCCAGCTGCTGCAGAGCTTCCTCGACCCGGACCGCACGATGCCGATCGTGATGGCCGGGCTGGTGATCAGCACGCTGCCGGTGCTGGTCGTGTTCCTGCTGTTCCAGAAGTACTACGTGCGTGGCGTCGTACTCAGTGGCCTGAAATGAGGAGCGTTCGATGAGTGAGAATGTACTGGCGATCGGCGGGCACATCGGCGACATGGACCTGACCGCGGGTCCGACGCTCGCGAAACTCGTCCTGGAGGGCGCGTCGGCGACCATCGTCGCGCTCACCCCCGGCGAGCGCGGGCACCCGCGGATGACGCCGACGGACTACCGGAAGCAGAAGATCGCCGAGGGTACGGCGTTCGCGGAGGCGATCGGCGCGGACTTCGTCGTCCTCGACCACAGCGACGGGTTCCTGCCGGCGACCGACGACGTCGCGCTCGAGCTGGCCCGGATCATCCGGGAGAAGCAGCCGGACACGATCATCACGCACTGGAAGCACTCGATCCACAGCGACCACGAACACACCGCCCAGGTCGCGGAACGGGCCCGGTTCCTGGCCGGTCTCCCGATCGAGTCGGCCGAGGACTTCAAGGCGCTCACGCCGTACGCCGAACTCGCGGCGCGCGTGGCCGAGCTGCCGCGGCACGGCGTCCGTACCTTCATGCACGCCGAGAACTGGGAGGACATGGAAGGCTTCACGCCGACCCGCTACGTCCCGATCTCGGACGAGGCCTTCTACCGCTGGGTCTCCGCGATCCGGCACCAGGCCTTCGCCCGCGGCGAGACGTACGGCTTCCGCTACATCGACTACTACACCGCGCTGATGACAACCCGAGGCTGCCTGGCCGGCTACCCCCGAGCCTGCGCCTTCCACACCAGCCCCACCCCCGAGGTCAGCAAACTGGCCGGGCCTTAGGTCGGGCGGAGGGTGAGGATCTGAGCGAGCGTGCCGATGGGGCCGTCGGCGTCGTGCAGGACGCTGTTCGTCAAGCCGATGCCGCCGGCCCCGAACGTGACCGTGGTGTCGAAGCCGATCCACTCGCCGCGGGGTTCCGCGAACAGGTGCGCGGTCAGGTCGACGTTCGGGAACGCGACCCGTTGCGGATCCGCCCGTACCGTCATCCCGTTCGCGATGTCGAACAGGCCGGCCGCGCGGGCGAGCGGGCTGACGTCCTCCTCGTCGATCAGGCGGACCGCCGTACGGACCCAGAACGCGGCCCGGCCCGGCTCGACCTGCTCCCGCCGTACCTCGGCCGACTCGATGAACCCACCCGGCCACACCGACGACGGATCCCACGCCGGCAGCTCGTCCACCGGTTTGATCCGCGGGTACGCCGTACCTCGCAAGGCCGTCGTGTCACCGGGCCGCATCAGCCACGCCCGCAGCAGCACCGCGTCCCGCCCGCCGTGACTGAGCGCCGCCTCGACCAGCTCCACGGTCCGCCCCGGCCGGACGACCCGCACGTTCACGTCCACCACCTCGACCGGGATCGTGCCGAGGATGTCGTACGACAACCGCCCGATCACGAGCCCGTCCGTACGGCGCGCGTCCCGGTCCCGCTCCACCACGTGCGCCAGCAACCCGAGCGCGGGCGCGATGTGCTGCGTCGAGGTGTCCCACGCCCCGCCGACCTCCTTGGTCGCCCGGTACGCGGCATCGCCGACCCGTTCGAAATACGCCACCCGCGCAACGGTACCGGCTGGCATCATCGGCGGATGGACAGGATCCCGGCGGGGTGGTTGGTGTTGCGGCCGTTCACGAGCGCGGACGTCGAGTGGGTGTACGACGTCTCGCAGGACCCGGCGCTGCGGCAGTTCGTGCAGGTGCCGTCGCCGTACCTGATGGAGCACGCGCGGTACTTCGTCGAGGAGTTGGCGATCGCGTCGGAGGCGCGGGCCGAGTTCGTGGTGGAGGACGCGGCGACGGGGGAGCGGCTCGCGCGGGTCGGGCTGGGGCTGCGCGGCGACGGTACGGCGGAAGTCGGGTACTGGACCGCGCCGGCCGCCCGGGGTCGCGGGGTCGCGCCGGCCGCGGTACGGGCGCTCTGCCGGTGGGGGTTCGACGTCCGCGGGCTGGAGCTGATCGAGTGGCGCGCGGAGGTCGGGAACTTCGCGTCCCGGCGGGTGGCGGAGAAGGCGGGGTTCGTCCTGGAGGGGCAGCTGCGGAAGCGGCTCGTGCATCGCGGGCAGCGGGTGGACGCGTGGATCGGGTCGCTCGTCAGGGGCGAGGTTCCGTAGTACGGAGGGCGCCGGGGGAGGTACCGGTCGCGGCCTTCACCTGCCGGGAGAGGTGGCTGACCGAGTGGTAGCCGGTCAGCTCGGCGATCGCCTGCAACGGGAGCGTCGAGTTGCGGATGTGCGCGAGCGCGTGGCGGAGACGTACGGCCTGGAGCGCCGCCTGCGGACTGGTACCACGGACCCGGGCGAACGCGGCGCGGAGACCCGAGGGGGAGATGCCGAGGTCGACGGCGATGTCGGCGACGCGCGGGCCGGCGGCGAAGCGTTCCTCGAACAGCTGCTCCGCTTGAGCGACCAGTTGTTCGGCGGGCGTCGGCGGCGGAGTGGCCGCGCGCCGGAGGCGGAGGTCCAGCTCGGAGAGCAGGATCGCGCGGAGCTCCTCGCTCCCGGCAGGATCTGCTGGTGGCGCGGATTCGCGGACCAGGGCGTCGAACACGCGGCGCAGGGTGTGGTCGGCGTCGTCGTAGCACCTTTTCGGCCACGGATGGTTGCCCGCGGCATCGACCTGGAGGAAGCGGTTCGCGTACCCGGTGCGGCTCTGCTCGGCGTGCCAGGTGTTCGGCGGGGTGAGGAGCACGGTGCCGGGGGTCGCGTCGTACGTCTCGTCGCCGACGGGGCAGGTGATGCGGCCGCGGACGTAGTACACGAGCTCCCAGGACGTGTGTGCGTGCAACGGGTAGTCCTTGCCCGGGGCGGCGGTGTGGACGCCGGCGCCGAGGAGTCGTGGCGATCTGTGCATAAGCCCTGTCGTCCTCTGCATTGCTTCTCGGGTACGCCGGATTGATGCTTGCATCGATTCGTGCATCTTGGGAAGGGAATCTGCACATGGACATGGAGACCGCGCTGCGCGAGCTGGGCGTGTCCGACGACCTACTGACGACGGCCGAGAAGGAACAGCTGGACCGCGACGGGTTCCTCCCGCTGGAGGGGATCCTGTCGGCGGAGGAGGTGGCCGCGTTCAACCAGCGGCTGGCCGAGCTGACGGCGGCCGAGGGGGATCGGGCGGGTCTCGAAGTACATCAGGAGAAAGGCACTGACCGGCTGGCGGACCTGGTGAACAAGGACCCGATGTTCGAGGTGTGCTTCAGTCATCCGCGCGTGCTGGCCGCGATGCACCATGTGCTGGGTGAGTTCCACCTGTCGTCGCTGAACAGCCGCGCCGCGCTTCCCGGCCAAGGTCACCAAGCGCTGCACGCCGACTTCGGCCAGCCCGTCGAGCCCGGCGCGTACCAGGTCTGCAACTCGATCTGGCTCCTCGACGACTTCACCCCCGAGAACGGCGCCACCCGGGTAGTCCCCGGCTCCCACCGCCGAGGCACCCTCCCCACCGACGAAATGCCGGACCCCGCCGCCCCCCACCCCGACCAGATCCAGCTCACCGCCCCCGCCGGCACGGTCGTCATCTTCAACAGCCACCTCTGGCACGGCGGCACCCAGAACCACACCACCACCCCCCGCCGAGCCATGCACTCCTACTTCACCCACCGCCACCTACCCCAACAACTGGACCAACAGACCTACCTCCGCGTAAACACCTACAACCGCCTAACCCCCGCCCAACACTTCATCCTCGACGTCACCGGATGAACTGTCTATCTGATTTGCCTTGAAAGTGTCTATCTTCCTAGACTAGACTGCATGGTCAGTGAGCAGCCAACGCGCAAGGTGGTGAAGGCGTTCAAGGACGCCGGTTGGCGGCGGATCAGAACGGAAGGGTCACACAGCTTGTACGAGTGCGCCTGCGGCAGTCATACCTTCGTGCTGCCGGACGGTCATCGGACGATCTCACCAGGAGTAGTGCGAAAGGCCGGCAAGGCACTTGCCGACTGTGAGGGGACAGGCAATGAAGACGTATGAGGTGACGGTCAGGCGCGACGGGCGTTGGTGGATGGTGGGGGTGCCTGAGCTCGACGGGGTGACACAGGCGCGGCGGTTGGACGAGGTCGAGCGGATGGCCCGGGAGTACATCGCGGTGTCGACCGACGTACCGCTCTCGAAGGTTGCGGTCGAGGTGGTCGGCATCGAGGCCGGCGGCCGGGATCTGCTCGAGGCGAAGACGCTCGTCGAAGCTCTCCGCCGTCGTGCGAAGGATCTCGAAGCACTGGTCGCCGAGCTCACCCGTCAGGTCGCCTCGGCACTCACCGACGTCGACGTCCCGGTCCGCGACGTGAGCAGCGTCCTCGGCGTCTCCCACCAACGCGTCTCGCAACTGGCGCAGTCAGCCGTCGGCGACGACGGCGCCCCGACGGCACAGGCCGTGCGGCAGGCGCGTCGCGAGTTCGCTCACGACCTCGTGGTCGATCTCGGCGACGGCCGCTCGGTGCAACTCGTCGAGGTTCGGACGGCGAAGAGCGCACGCGCCAAGAAGGCCATCGCGGGGCAGCGCACGCGGCGGAACGCCGACCGAACGGTTCGGCGTACCGCCGCGCCGCGCAAGCGACGAGGTCGCGCGCCCCTCGGGCAGGCCGGCTAGGAGGCGTCGGCTTTGCGGACCCAGACTTCTCGGATGATGAGGAGGACGGCGGCGGCGGAGGGGATGGCGAGGAGGGCGCCTACTACGCCGAGGAGGGCGCCGCCGAGGAGGGCGGCGATGACGGTGACGGCGCCGGGGATGTCGACGGCGCGGCGCATGATGCGGGGGGCGACGATGTAGTTCTCGATCTGCTGGTAGACGATGCCGTAGATCAGGCAGGCGATACCGGTCCAGAGGCCGCCGGTGAAGCCGATCAGCGCGATCGCGGTGACGCCGATGAAACCACCGACCATCGGGATGAAGTCGCAGAACATCACCACGATCGCCAGCGCCACGGCGTACTGCCGGATCCCGACGATCTCCAGGAAGATGAAGGCCATCACGCCCGCGCACGACGCCACCATGAACTGCCCGCTGACGTACCCGCCGACCCGGCTGAGGACCTCGTCGCCGAGGATCGAGACCCGCTTGCGGCGGGAGCGGGGGACCAGGCTGTACGCCGCCCGCTTGACCGACGGCAGCGAGGCCAGGAAGTACAGCGTCAGCACCAGGATCGTGAACGTGTTGAACAGCGCGCCCGCAACCACCTTGCCGACGCCGAGGATGCCGCCGAACGCGCGCTGGGCGAGGGCCGGATCCTGGATGTAGTCCTGGGCCTTCTGGATGAAGTGGTACTTGTTGTCCAGGTCGTGCAGGGTCCGCGACTTGGTCAGCAGATCGAGCCACTCCGGCGCGTTCTTGATCAGGTTGCTGATCTGGTCGCTGACGACCGGGACGATCGCGAACCCGACGCCCGCGACCGCGAGGATCATCAGCAGGAACACCACGGCGACCGCCAGGCCGCGCTTCAGGCCGCGGCGCATGAACCACTCGACGAGCGGGTTCAGGCCGACCGCGATGAAGATCGAGACCAGCAGCAGGAGCAGGACCGAGCTGGCCTGGCCGAGCGCGTTCCACAGCCCCCAGGCGACGAGTACGCCGAGCGCCGCGAAGAACCCGAACGTGAACGGGTTCCCCCGCCGCATCGGCGGACCCGGCTGCCCCATCCCCTCGGACGGGTGCCGCTCCTCGATCAGCAGCTCGTCCGCGATGTCGACATCCTGATCGGCCCGCTCAGCCGCGGTGCCTGCTTGCACCGCGGACGCCTTCGCCTGCTCGGCGGCGTCGTCTGCTTCGGTGGCCGAGCCCTTCGCGTCGTCTGCCGCGTCGTCCGCTTCGTCGGCGGACGTGTCGGCGTCGGTTGCTGCTTGTTCGCTTCTGCCGGCGGCGGCTTCGGCCTCGGCGGCTGCGGACCGCGCTGCGCGAGTGGCTTCCGCGAGGTCCGCTTCAGTGGTCGTTGTCGAGGTGTCGTCGCCGGGCGGCGTCACATCTTGTCCTTCGGGGATCGCGGGCTCGAGCCGGTCGCGTCGGTCGTGGTGTCCGACTTACCCCCGGACTTCGCCGGGGCAGACGACCGCGGCTGCACCTGGGTGTCCTCGTTCGCAAGATCACCCAGCCGGAACTCGTCCACCATCGTGGAGTCCTTCGGCTCGTCGTCTCCGGAACCCGCACCAGCAGAACCCGCCCGCCCCGAGCTACCCGCACCAGCGGAGCCGCCCGCACCCGCGGAGCTGCCCGCGCCCGTGGAGCTGCCCGCGCCCGCGGAGGTGCCCGCGCCCGTGGAGCCGCCTGCGCGCGCGGAGGTGCCCGCACCAGCAGAGGTGCCCGCACCAGCGGAGCCGCCTGCGCCCGCGGAGCCGCCTGCACCGGCGGAGCCGCCTGCACCGGCGGAGCCGCTCGCGCCTGCGGAGGTGCCCGCACCAGCGGAGCTGCCCAGACCGGCGGAGGTGCCTGGACCGGCGGAGCCGCTCGCGCTGCCCGTGCCGGCCGTACCGGTGGCGCCCGAGGCGGCTGTGGTGCTGGTGGTTGGGCCGCCGGAGGTCTTGCTGGTCTTGTCGGCGAGGTTGCCGGCGTCCTTCGCGTCGACGCGGAGACCGGTGTCGATGCGGGTCTCGTCGACCCGTGCGTCCCCGGCACCCGACC
>NZ_DASRVN010000012.1:0-31130 GCF_035655035.1 Kribbella sp.
CCTCACCAAGAACGGCTGCACCTATGCGTGCGCGCATTGCGTCGAGCCCGACGCCAAAGGAGGTCAGTTCGCCCGCCGTGCGGAGACCGCCGTCGTCGACGAGATGGAGATGCTGACGGCGCAGGGTGTCCACGATCTGCACACCACCGACAGCGAGTTCAACCTCAGCATCAGCCACAGCAAGGCCGTGCTCCGGGAGATCATCCGCCGCAAGAACGCCGACGCGAGCTCGCCGCTTCATCAGCTGCGCTTGTGGATCTACGTCCAGCCTGCGCCGTTCGACGAGGAATACGCGCAGCTCCTGGCGGCAGCCGGCTGTGTGGGTGTCAATGTCGCTCCCGATCACGTTCGCGACGAGGTGCTCGACGGCTGGAAGGTCAGTGGGAAGGGCACCCGGTTCTACACGTTCGACGACGTCCAGAAGTTGTGCCGGCTCGCGGACCGGTACGGGATGCTCACCATGGTCGAGGCACTGCTGGGTATGCCCGGCGAGACCGAGGAGACGATGCACGAATGCGTCGAGAAGCTGCTGGGCCTCGATGCGACGGTGGTCGGCTTCACGCTGGGCATCCGCGCCTTCCCGTACTCGCCGTTGGGAAGGCAGCTGGCCGCGCGCAGCGGCGGTGTCCGACCGGTGCCCGGGGTCCAGTCCAACACCGCAGCTGCGCCGATCCTGCTCACACCTCTCGAGGAGTGCGCGAGCACCGTCGAGTACGAGCGGCAGTTCATGTTCGACCCGTACGGCGGTTTCCGGCCGATCTACTTCTTCTCCCCCGATCTTCCGGAAGGACGCGGCCGGATCGCGCCGGGCGACCGCTGGCTGACCAGCCTCGAACTCCTGTGGAAGTGGGTTCCCGAACGCGACTACCCCCGCGTGATGCTGCCGACCGTTGCCGGGCTCACCCAGGAGGACAACAACTACGCGGACAACCCGTTCCTCCTGCGTCTGACCGAGCTGGGGTACAAGGGAGCGTTCTGGTCCCACTGGCGCAGGCGCGAGGAGATCATGCAGCCGGCCACCTCAACGTGTGCTTTGGGGGTTGAATAGTTGTACCGAGCGGCAGAATGTTCGGCATGGTGTGGCGGCGGTGGGCTAGGACGTTTGCGAATGGGAGTGTGGCCTCGGGGCTGGAGAAGGTGAATGCGCGGCATCCGTGGAGTCACAACGATCACTTCCACAGTTGGATTCTCGCGAACCTTCCTGAGCGGCGAGACTCGGCGCTCGACGTCGGGTGCGGACGTGGGGAGCTGCTGGCCGCTCTGTCGCCGTATTTCACCAGCGTGAACGGTGTCGACCTCGACGCCGCCATGCTCGAGCAGGCCACGCAGCGGAGCGCCGGGTTCGGCAACGTGACCGTCCGCGGCGGCGCGTGGAACGACGGCCCGGGTCCGTACGACCTGATCACGATGATCGCCGTGCTGCACCACCTGGATGTGACCGCGGCTCTGCACGACGTACGCCGGCTGCTCGCCCCTGGCGGGCGGTTCCTGGCGGTCGGGCTCGCCGTTCCGCGAAGCGTCCGCGACCACGCCTGGGACCTCGCGTCCGTCGTGACCAATCCGGTCATCGGATACGTCAAGCACCCGTGGCCGAACCCGAACGGCAAGCAGCCCGCCCCGTACCCGGTACGGGACCCCACAAAGACCTTCGACGAACTGCACGACCTCGTCGTCGACGTCATGCCGGGTGCGGTGATGCGGCACCAACTCGGCTTCCGGCACACCGTCGCCTGGACGAAACCAAACTGACGGCCGCGATCGGCGTACGCGCGGACTGGGGTCAGCGGGTTCGGTAGCGCAGGTAGGTCACGCCCGACGTGAACGAGCGGTGCTCGACCAGGTCGAGGTCCAGGCAGATGCCGGCCGGGAAGAAGCGGGTGCCGCCGCCGACGACGCTCGTGGTGACGAAGAGGTGGTACTCGTCGACCAGGCCGGCCTTGATCGCCTGGGCCGCGAGGTTCGGGCCGTCGATGCTGAGGTCGTGGTCCGACTCCTTCTTGAGTCTGCGCACCGCGTCCGGGTCGAAGGTGCGCTCGATCCGGGTCTTCGCGCTCGGCGCCGACTCCAGGGTCGTGGAGTACACGATCTTCTCCGCCGCCCTCCAGTCGTCCGCGTACTGCAGGATGTACGGCGGTATGTCGGGCCGGGTGTGCACGGTCTCCCAGAAGACCATCGTCTCGTACATCCGCCGCCCGTAGAGGAACGTGCCGACGGGCCGGAACACGTCGCCGACGAAGCTGTGCACCTCTTCGTCCTCCGCTCCCCACCCGAGGTCGCCTTCGGTCGCCTCGGTGTAACCGTCGAGCGAGGTGATCATCGAATAGATCAGCTTGGCCATGCTCAGCCCCCTGCCAGTTGAGGTGAGCCGGTCGACTCACCATTGCGAGGGAAGGTAGTCGCGGATCTGTCGTGAGTCAAGCGACTCACCTCTCTGACATACTGGGCGCATGCCCCGCGAACTCTCCGCATACCACCGCCAGGTCGCCGCGACCAACCGCGCGGCGATCCTCGACGCCGCCGCGGACCTGTTCCTCGAAGCCGGCTACGACAGCACCTCGCTGGCGCGCGTCGCCGAGCGCGCCGGGGTGTCCAGGGCGACGCTGTTCAAGCAGTTCCCCACGAAGGCCGAGCTCTTCGAAGCGACATTGCTGTCAGCCGGCGGCACGGCCTCCGGGGAGCTCGTCGACCCATCGGCCGCGGACTTCTCCGCGGGTCTGGTGACCATCGGCCTCGCGTACGTCGAACTGCTGAACCGTCCCCGCATGGAGGACCTGATCCGTACCCTGATCGGCGAGGGCCGCAGATTCCCGGAACTGCAGGCCCGCACGTTCGACCTCGGCACCCTCCCCGTGATGGCCACGCTGGGCCGCTACCTCCGCGCCGCGAATGCCGCCGGTACGGCGACGGTCGACGACCCGGGCACCGCCGCCGCGCAGTTCCTCGGCATGATCTCGACCATCGTCTTCTGGCCCCGACTCATCCACGGCGGCTACTCCCTCACCGCCGGCGAGACGCGCGACGTGGTGCAGGAAGCAACCCGCACCATCGTCGCGCGCTTCGGCAACTGACGCTACGAGCTCCAGACCTGGAACTCCGAGATCTGGCCGGCGGGCCAGGCGTCGTTGGCGGTGAGATTGAGGCGGTAGTACCGCTGGCTGGTGGGAGTGAAGGTGATGGTGACCGTGTTGTTGTTGCCCGGGGCAAAGGAGTAACCGGCCGGGCCGGCGAGGGTACTGAAGGTCGTGCCGTTGGTACTGCCAAGGACCGAGAGGGTTTCGGTGCGGGATCCCCAGCCGGCCGGGAGTTGCAGGACGATGCGGCCGGCGGTTGTGGCAGCGCCGAGGTCGACCTGGACCCATTGCGGGAAAGCGTTGTTCGCACTTTCCCAGTACGACGACTGGTTGCCGTCGGTGACGTTGCTCGACGGGTAGACGTCGTTGTGGCTGGACTCGCTGGTCGGTTTGCCCGCGGCGAGGTTGGTGTTCGTACTGCCGGCACCGGTACCGGACAACGTGACCGTGGCCGGGCTGTTGGTCGCGTTGCTGTTGATCGTCAGCGTTCCCGTCCGGGTCCCGGACCCGGTCGGCCGGAAGCTGACGTCGACCGTGCACGAGGCGTTGACCGCGATGCTGCCGCAGTTGTTGGTCTGTGAGTAGTCACCCGATGCCGTGACACTCGAGACCGAGGCCGCCTGACCTCCGGCGTTAGTCACGACGACGGCCTGACCGGCACTGGTCGTGTTGAGCGCCTGCGATGCGAAGCTGAGCGACGACGGGCTGGTGCTCAAGCTCGGTCCCGCGGTGCCGCCGCTCGGATACACCTCGAACTCCGACACCTGCCCGGCCGGCCACCCGCTGTTGGCGGTGACGTTGACCCGAACGTAGCGGGCGGTCGTCGTCGGTACGGCGATGTTCACGACGTTGGCGGGAGACGTGAACGTGTACGCCGCGGACGCTACCGGTGTGGTGAAGGTGGAGCCGTCGGTGCTTGCCTGGACCGACAGCGTTTGCGTGCGGGTGCCCCAGGCCGAGCTGGGCGGAAGCTTCAGGGTGACCTTGCCGATGCTGCGCGCCGTACCGAGGTCGACCTGCAGCCATTGCGGGAAAGCGTTGTTCGCGCTTTCCCAATAGGTGTTCGCGTCGCCGTCCGTGGCCGTCGCGGCGGTCTGGGTGCCGTTGACCTGGCTGCTGGCCGTGGCCGGTTTGTTGAGGGCGAGGTTGGTGTCGGAGCCGATCGCGTTGCCGGTGAGGGCGATCGAGGCGGGGCTGTTGTTGGCGTTGCTGGTCACCGTGACGTTGCCGGTCCGGGCTCCCGAAGCGGTCGGCCGGAAGGTGACCGTGACCGTGCAGGACGCGCCGACCGCCACGGTCCCGCAGTTGTTCGTCTGGCTGAAGTCACCGGTTGCCGCGACGCCCGAGACGGTCGCGGACGCCGTACCTGAGTTCGTCAGCGTGACGGTTCGCGTCGCGGACGCGCTGCCCACCAGCGTGTCCGGGAAGGACAGACTCCCCGGGTCGGTGGTCAGGATCGGCCCAGGCGCGACGCCCGTACCTGACAGCGGGACGGTGTTCGTCACGCCGGAAGCGTTGACAGTCAGGTTGCCGGTACGGTTACCGGCGGCGGTGGGGCGGAACGTGACGTTCACCGTGCAGGAGCCGCCGGCCGTGATGCTGCCGCCACAGTTGTTGCTCTGGGCAAAGTCTCCCGTAACCGCGACGGAGCTGACCGGTGCGGCGGCGGTGCCGCTGTTCGTAACCGTGACAGTCTGCGCCGCACTCGTCGTGCCGGTCGCAACTGCCCCGAAAGCCACGGCGGTCGGGCTGATCGAGAGCTGCGAACCGTTGTCCGGCAGGTACGGCGGGAACGTCGGCGCCGTGATGTTCTGGCACTGCGACGGCCCGAAGATGCCTGAGTTGCCGCCGCCGTCGGTGAGGGTGAAGCCGACGCCGCAGCTGTAGATCGGGCCGGGCGCCTGGGTGCCGGTGGCGGTGCTGTTGGTGATCGTCGCCGAGCCGCCGACCTGTTCCTGGACGACCCAGGTCCCGGTGTTCTGGATCGTCGCGTTGTTGATGTGGACGTTGCTGATGTTCGATCCCGAGACGAACTGGATCGCCTCGTACGGGCTCTGCTGGATCAGTAGATTGTCAACATTCGTCAATCCGGCGATCGCGCCGTCGCGGGCGTCGAACCACAGCGCGCCGACGCCGAACTGCCAGTTCGGGTCCAGGCTGCCGGACCGGATGATCGTGTTCCGCAGTACGTCGGTCCGCCCGAGCGCCGTCGAGTTGAACCGCTGCGCGACGTGGATGCCGCCGCCCTGGGTGAGACCGGCGTCGATCACCCGGTTGTCGGTGACGAAGTTGTCGTGGCCGCCGTAGATCGCGATGCCGTTGGCCAGGATCGGGTACTGCACGGTGTTGTGGTCGAAGGAGTCGTTGGCGTCCGCGTTCTGGTCCGACCAGGTCGCGAGACCGTCGTCACCCAGGTTGCGCAGATCGCTGTTCGTCACCTTGGAGTTCGTGACACCGTCGTGGAAGTTCACGCCGTCGGCCGTCACGTTGCGGATCCGCATGCCGTTGAAGACCAGGTTGTCGAACGGGCCGTCCATCCAGGCGCCGACCTTCTCGTGCTCGATCCACACCCGGTCCACGGTCGAGTTGTTCAGCGCGCCGCCGATGCCGTTCACCTGGGCGCCGTCGTTGCGCTCCTGGACGTCGCCGAAGATCGCGAAGTCCGCCAGATGCACGCCACTGCTCGCGTTCGGCGCGTAGTTTCCGTAGAAACCGGGGGCCGCGCCAACGATCGTCGAGTGCCACATGCCGGCGCCCTTGATCGTGATGTTGTTCAGGATCAGGTGTCCCGGAATCTTGAACGTCCCCTCGGGGATCCACACCGTACCGCCGGCACCGGCCGCGGCCATCGCCGCGTTGAACGCGTTGGTGGAATCCGCGACACCTGTCGGGTCCGCGCCGTGGCTGGTCACCGAGACCGAACCGGCCGGCTGGCTCGACGCCCCGGCGACGTTCTCGAAGTCGGCGAAGTCGATCGTGTACGACGCCGCCGTGTCCTCGGCGTCGACCTGCAGCCGGAACTTGGTACCGGCCGGATACGCAGTCGGGAACAGCCGGTGCACCTCGTCGTAGAAGTGGTGCGGGTTGCTGCCCGGCGTATTCGTGAACGGATAGCCGCCGTAGTACCAGCTGTACGCGTTGGTGAGGGTGAAGTTCGGCTGCTTCGACCCGTCGACGTACAACGACAGTTGCGGCGTGTAGACCGAGCCGGAGCCGGTGTCCGGGATGCTGTAGCGGAACACGATCGAGTTCGTCGCCACCGGCGTGGTGAACTCGACGTACTTGCCGGTGCCCTGCAAGGTCACGGCCTTCCGGTACGACGCCTCGGCCGCGAGCGTGTTGTAGGCGGCGCTCGGGCCGATCACCGTGCCGTTGGTGGACGAGTTCTCGGCCTGTACTTCGACGTACGGCAGGGTCGCGCCGACCCCGCCGGAGGCGGCGGCCCAGGCGGAGACGGGGGCGAGGACGGAAAGGCTCGCGGCGACCAGGGCGCCGCAGGCGGCGAGCACGGCGGCGCGTGCCCTCCGGGGACGGATTGACCGGAACATGGGCGGCTCACTCTCAACGGGGCGGTTAGCGACAGACCGTAATACCCCGGATACAGGTGCGCAATATCTCGATCAATCTTTGCAAGAACTCGACCGGGGACGCCGCTGTGGTGCGGCGTCCCCAGTCGTCTACAGCGTGGTGGTGAGGGCGGGGCCGCGGTTGCCGTTCGCGGCGATCGGGACCAGGGCGAAGGTGCGGCCGCGGGTGAGGTCGACCGACTCGGCGAAGAAGACGTCGCGGTGGACCCGGCCGAGCCAGTGATTGTCCTGCAGGATGTCGTAGGCGGTGGCGTCGGACTGGAGTTGCCAGGCGAAGGTGAGGTGGCGGGTGGTGCCGGCGCCTTGGCCGGCGTCGGCGGCGGTGAAGATCCGGGGGCGGCGCGGGGCAAGGTCGGCGGTGCGGGTATCGGCGAGGAAGACCTTGCCGAGGTGGCCGGATCCGCTGGTACGCAAGGAGATCCGCGCGATGCGGTCGCTGTCCTGCGGGATGCGGCCGCGGTACTCGGTCCAGCCGTTGGAGCGTTTCGCGGGAGTCAGCCGGATCCACTCGATGCGGTGCGGATCGCCGCGGCGGCTCACGCCGAGCTCCAGCGTGGACAGGCCTTGCGAGACGACGCGTACCTCGGTCGCGGCCGCCTGATTGAGGTCGGTCTTGAACAGATGCATGACGCCGGTGCCCGACAGCGCGAGGCTGTGCGCGCCCTCGTACGCCGTGCTCTCGTCGAGCGTCACGGTGACACCGTCGGTCCAGTACTGCCAGGTCAGCGACCGGTCCGCGCAGCCCTGGTTGTCCCAGCCGCTGTCGCGGACCTGCTTGCCGTCGAGGTAGAACGTGCTGCCGACGCCGATGTTGAACGTCGTCACGATCGGCAGCCCGCCGTACGGCGACCGCTCGACGACGCCGTGCGCGATACCGTCCCACTTCTTGTAGTTCAGCACGTCTGTCCGGTACGGCGGTTTGCGCGGCTCGAGGCGGCCGGACGTCGCCGGGTTGCCGGTGGGGCCGGACCAGAAGCGTTGCTCGAGGTCGCGGTACTTCGCCCGTCCTTCCGGGGTTGTCGTCGCGCCCGAGTTCGCGGCCGTGGCCCAGTACTGGTCCTCGACGAACAGGCCGACCGAGACCGGGCCGGGGTGACCCGGGTACGCGTAGTCGGTGAAGCACTCCTCCGGGTTGAAGCCGCCCTGCTGGTGCTCGACGCCGGCGAAGGCCACAGCTCGCGGGTCGAACCCGGCGGCCTTCGCGGTCTTCGCGCTGCCGCTGAGGTCCGGGTCGGCGTACGGCCAGCCGTAGTTGATGAAGATCGAGTCGACCGTCTGATCGCCGGGCGCCCCGAGCCACGGAACGTTCTTCGCGTTCAGCGTGTTCTGGTAGTCGAGGTCACCGTTCGGCAGGTCGGCGTCGTAGTACTGCAGGTAGAACGCCGGGTCCTTCGCCTTGAGGTAGCGGAACAGGTCGCGCAGCTTGGCGGCCTGGGCGGCGGTGATCGTGGCCTCCTGGTTGATGAACAGGCCGTCGAACCCGAAGTACCGGCGGATCTCGATCAGCTTGTCGCCGACCGGGAACGAGCCGTCCGCGGCCTGCACCAGGAACTCGCCGAAGTCCACGCCGGACCGCGGCCAGAACCAGCCGCCGATGGTCTTCACGCCGTTCTTGTGCGCGGCCTCGGTCCAGCCCGGGTTCGGGATGTCGATGACGCCGTACGTCCGGCCGGGCGCGCCCGGGTTCGCGACCACGTCGCTCGGCACCGACGGCAGCACCTGCCCGTGCCAGGTCCCCCAGACGTCGATGTACGGCCAGAACCGTTGTGTATACGTATGCCCTTCCAGCCCGATCGGCTGGTTGCGCCCTTCGTAGACCGAGCCGGCGTCGTCCACGCTGAGCGTCGACAACCGCACCCCGGGGTCGAGGTCCGGATGCGCCTGGGTCGGCGCGAACGGCGCGATCCGCGGCGCCAGCGGAACCAGGCACCGCAGGTGCCGCCCCCACGGATGCGTGGCTGGGTCGAAGTCGAGCAGATCCGCCGGATCCCACCCGTACGTCGACGGCCCCGGCGGAATCCCACCCGACCCCGGCTTCGGTACGGCGACCGCTCCGGCCACAGCAGGCGCCGTACCACCGACCCCGGCCAGCGCCACTCCCAAGCCGGCACCACCGACCGTGATCAAAGTCCTCCGGGAAACCTTCACCGGGTCTGACATCGCCTCACACTCCTTCAGATATACCGGTTTAGCTTGCCCGGCATCTTAGAAGTGAAAGCGCAGCGTGAGAAGGGCTGAACTGGTTTTGCCAGCCCTTCTCACTCACTGCTCAGCCGTGCACTCTGTCCTGCAGCGTTCCGTTCCGCGCTGCTTCCTCATACCCCTTGTGCGCCCGATCCTGCCAGTTCTGGAAGAGCTGCCCACCGGCCCGGAGGACATTCGTCTCCGCCGGGTGGTTCGCCGCCCATGAGCCGACGAGGAGCAAGCCGTTGGCCTCGAGGAACCGGTCGAAGTGGAACCCGGTCTCGGTGTTGGAGTAGTTCCAGACCGCGACACCAACCGCCGCGCCGCCCACTCCACCCGCAACCGCGCAGCCGATTGCCAACAGTCCCCCGGGAAGGCACAGTGCTCCGGCGAGTGCACCGTAGAAGGCACCGTACCCACCGATGATGATGTTCTTCGCGTAACCCTCGTCGTTGGAGTCCTTCGGGTCGAAGTCGGAGCCGCCGCCACCGCTCGCGCCACCTCCGCCTCCGGACGGGGTTGCGAGTTTGGCCTGCACCGCCCAGGTGTTCGCGGCGTTCGCGAAGTCGTTCAGCTGGTTCACGAGTTTCCACAGTCCCTGGGAACTCTTGCCCGGATCGGTGAGGGCCGCGGTCGTCTTCATCAGGTTGTTCAGGTTCGCCCGTTCGTCAGGCCCGACGTACCGGATGATCTTCTTGATCAACCGGATCACCTTGGTCGCGAGTTGGTGGATGATCCGGACGATCTTCTTCTCGATCGTCTTGTAGTGCACGACGGCCATCGTGTACAGGGCGCTCAGCCCCACCATTCCGAACGCCGCCGCGACCGCCGACAGCGCACCGAACACGATGATGTAGCTGACCACCTTGATCCGGATCTTCTGGTACTCGACGATCCGCTTGGTGATCATGTAGACGACCGTCTTCATGACGGTGACCGTCTCGGTCACGGTCTGCCGGCCGTCCGCGTCGCTGAAGCTGGCCGGGTTGTTGTTCGCGTACGCGTAACCGTTCAGCTGTTGCGGATCGTTGAAGTCGGCAACCGGGTCGACCGAGATGAAGCGGCCGCGCGACGGGTCGTACTCGCGGGCCCCGAGATGCACCAGCCCGGTGACGTCGTCGTTCGTGCCGTTGACGAACCCTCGCTCCCCCGGCCAGGCGCTCGGCGCCGTCCCGCGAGTCTCTCCGTACGGCGTGGTGCGCCGCTTCTGCACCGCGTGGGTGACAGCGTCGACCGACACCGTCCCGGTGTTGTGGTTGTCGGAGCTGACCCAGCTGAGCTGCGTCGCGCCGGCGCGGACCGCGATCGTCTGACCGCCGTAGCTGTAGTAGCGCGTGCCCAGCAAGGAGTTGTCGGGTCGCAGCAGCAACTCGGTGTCTCCCAGGAACAGTGTCGTGCCGGACGGGTCCTTCCGGAGCAGACGGTTGCCGTCGGCATCGTAGACGTACGACGACGACTTCGTGCCGGTAGTCGCGGCCAGGCGTCCGTCCTGGTCCCAGCTGAACCTCTCGGGAGCGCCGCCGGCCAGCGATCGCGTCTTCAGGTTGCCGGCCTGGTCGTAGCTGTAGGTGTCAGTGCTGTCGCCGCCGGCGCCCGTCGTTGCGACCGCCGTGACCGCGTGCGGCTGCGTGGCGCCGTACGTGTACGTGCTGGTCGTCGTGCCGGCCGCGGTGGTCCGGGTCTCGGTCTTGCGGTTGCCGGTCTTGTCGAAGGTCCAGCTCTGCCAGTACGGCGCCGGGCCGCCCAGCTTGTCCTTGGCCGGATCGGCCGCACAGTCTCCGTCACCGGGCGTCCAGGCCTGCGTCATCCGCCGGTAGGCGTCGTATCCGAAGCACTGGGTGTCGGTCTGCTCGCCGGGGTTGCCGACGTCCTGGATCTTGGTCAGGTTGCCGCCGTCGTCATAGGTGTAGTTCAGGTCGTTGAACTTCGTGTCCTCCGACTTGAACACGCTCCGGCTCAGCCGCCGGGTGCTCTCGTCGTAGTCATAGGTCTGCTGGACGATCTTGCCGTCCTTGGCCATCGTGATCTCGGACGTCTCGCCGTACACCGTGTAGGTCGTACCGGTCACATAGGTGTCTGCGCCGGTCATCGTCACGGGCTGGTTCTGCGCGTTGTAGTCCAGGTCGACCGTCTCGGCAGGCAGGCCTCCGACCGCCGGCAGGGTGGTCTTGTCGGGCTGGCCGTCCGGCGTGTACGTCGTACCGACCGTGTAGGTTCCGGCCAGCGCTCCTTCGCTGGCCGGGATGACGATCTGGCTGCCGGTCGGCTTGCCGTCGTCGCCGTAGCCGAGCACGCGGTTCACGTACGCGTTGCCGTTCAGATAGCGCGTCGTGCTGGTCAGCGAGCCCGGCTTCAGCGTGTCGTACTTCCACTCGGCTGTCAGATGCGCGGACGTCTGGTCCAGACTGTCGTACGCCGCGACCTTGCGGCCGACGTTGTCGTAGGCGAACGACTGGACCACGCCGCGCGCGTCCTTGCTCGACACCAGTTGGTCGAGGTCGTTGTAGGTGTAGGTGATGACTCCGTTGTCGGGATCCTCGGTCCGGATCTTCCGGCCGCGCAGATCGTAGTCGAACTTCCAGACGTTGCCCGCGGCATCGGTCACGGTCGCGAGCTGACCGGCCGGGTGATAGGTGTACTTCGTGCTGTCGTAGGCCCCGGTCGCCGAGTCGCCGGTGTACTGGCGCAACTCGACGATTCGCCCTTGGACGTCCTTGATCTTGGTGGTCGCCTGCTCACCCCGCGGCGGGTCGATCGTTTCCCGGTCACCGTTCTGAACGTGCGTGGTGCTCCACTGCGGAACCAGCGCGGACACGAACGTCTCGGTGAGCGGGCGTTCCTGGTCGTCGTACGTGGTGAGCTTCTGCGCCGGCAACTCCTCCTCAGCCGGCTCGAAGTAGTCCGTCCCGGGCGGCGCGTCGTTGTAGAACGGGCCGTTCTGCTTCACCTGCAGGCCACGCGAGTCGTACTGGTAGTCGCTGATCATCCGGCCGGTACCGTCGTTCGACGCCTCCTGGGTCTGGATCTTGCGCTGCAGTCCGTCGGTGAGCTCGTAGCTGGTCTGTACACCGCCGTCGGCCGCAAGTGTCTTCGTGGTCACCACGCCGGCGCCGTCCGGCCGGATGCGGTACTCGTACTCGGTCGTCGGCGTGCCGGTCGTGCTGTGGCCCGGCGTCCAGATCTTGCGGACCCGGCCGAGCGGGTCGCGCTGCGTCACGGTCGAACGGCCGGCGGGATCGGTCACCTTGGTGGGCTCTCCCCAGGCGGGGTCGACGTCGGTCGAGCTGACCTGGTCGTTCGGCTGCGTCACGGTGGTCCTGGTGACCGGACCAGTGGCCGGCGAGTAGTCCATCCGGGTCGCGTGGTTGCCCGAGTCGACGGTCGACCGGACCCGGCCGTAGGCGTCGAACGTCGAGGTGGACACGGTCTGGTACGTCGGCAAACCGGCCGCGTCGAATCCGGTCAGGCGCTGCTCCGACGTGCGATCGCCCTTGGTCGGGGCGGCGGCCGGGTCGTCGTACCCGATCTTGTCGTCGCCGAGCACCTGAGCGTTCGTCCAGGGCTTGTCACAGCCGACCGAGACCGTCTGCTTGCGGATCGGCAGCTCAGCCAGCCCTACGGTCGCGTTGCCGGTGTACTCGTAGCGCGTGCAGGTGTCGTCGCTCGGGTTGGCGACGTCGTTGAGGTTGCTGGTCTCCTTCAGGGTCCCCACCGGTAGTCCGGACGGATCCGCCTTGTCGGCGTACACGTTCGTACTGGAACTGGTCCGCCGTCCTCCGTCGACCGCGACGTCCTGCCGGACAGCCTGCTCCTGGACCTGCAGCGAGGTGGTCGTCGTACCCCAGCTGTTCTGGCGTTTGCTCGTCGCCTGCGACATCCACGGGTCGGTGATGGCGCGGTCGGTGATGGTGTCACCGTCGTACATGAGCTGTTCACGGACCTGACCCGCCAGCGCGTTGGTGTCGGGCAGCTTCGCGCCGGTGGAGTCGGTGACCTGGCGGACCTTCGTGGTGCCGTCGGCAAGCTGGTCGCCGTCCATCCCGCGGAAGTACGTGTTCACCGTGACTGTCTGGGGCCCGGGGCTCAGGCCCTTGATCACCTTGACCTTCTCGTAGCCGCGCCATTGCGACCAGGTCTTCCGGTCGACCTCCACGAGACCGTCCTCGTCGTCGTGGTGCCAGGCCGGCGTGCCGAGGTACTCGACGCTGGTGACGACGGGTTCGTTGCCGCTGACGAGGTCGGCCTCGGTGATGCGGCTGACGACGTACTTGTTGAACCAGTCCTCCCGCTCTGCCTGTCCTGCCGGGGTCCACTTCACCGGAAGACAACGCATGCCGTTGGTGTCCGGGTTGGGGACATTGCCGGGCAGACTGCAGTCGGAGTCCAGGTACTCGACGCGCAGCTGCCCGCCGGTGCCGTAGGTGATCGTCTTGACCCGCGGCCACTCCAGCGTCGAGGTCCCATCGGCGCCCTTGATCCGGTTCGGCTTCATCACGGCCGCGAACGTCGTGGCCGGAGTGGGCAGTGAACCACCGACCTCACCGGTGTTCGTGATGCTGTCCAGCCACAGCATCGCGCGCTCGTTGTCGCCCTGCAGGTAGTTCTGCTGCAGGGACCAGGAGCTGACCGGGGCGAACGAACTGCCGCGCCAGACCGAGGTCGTGACCTTCGTCAGCCGCTTCTTCGTCCAGAACGTCGGGCTGAACCGGCTGTCGCAGTTCGTGGTACTGGTGCATTCCTGGTCGAGCGGGGTGTCCGGGTAGTCTGCCGCCGCGGCACAGGCGCCCAGGCAGCGGTCCGCGGTGGTGAAGTCGACCTTCGCGACCGCGGGAGTGCTGAAGACCTCGCCGTCGCGTTGTCCGTACTCGATCCGCTTCAGGTTTCCGGCGCGGGTGTACGTCGACACGGTGGTCGCTGTCGCGTTCCGCCCGTAGTTGTTGGTTTCGGTGTCGTAGAACAGGCTCATCGTGTTGCCGTGCGCGTCGACGACGTAGTCGAGGTTCCACCGGTACGCCTGGTCGCACCACGAGTTCGCGAACGCGGCCTGGTTGCACGGCTCCTGAGCGTTGTTGCCGTACACCGGCGCGGTCCAGACCGAGTTCGTGTACTGCGACGCGGACGTCGCGCCGGGAAGCTTGTTCAGGCCGAAGTAGAACTTGGTGCCGCTCTTGTCGGTGATTCTCCAGTACTCACCCTTGCCCCCGGTCCCGGTGCCGTCCGGTCCCTGGTCCGGGTTCACCGCACCGAACAGGTGCTCGACCTTCGTACCGTCATCGGCCTTCGGGTGCCAGGTACCGGTGGCGTCGTCGCGGACCAGCTCGCCGCCGCTGCCGTTCAGCGAGAACGTGGCGTTGTCGGTCGCCCAGCAGAGGTCGCCGGTCGCCTTGGTGCCGTTGTTGCCCTTCTGCTCCGTCTTCGAGGCACAGGACGCGTAGCGGCGCTCGATCGAACCACCCGGTGTGAATTCGAACCCGGCGCCCACCCACGACGCCTGGCTGTTGCTGCCACTGGTCCTGCCGTCGACGCCGCCCGACGAATAGCCGAGAGCGAGGTCGGGTTGCGGCCCACCGAGGCTCGGCGGCGCCTTCATCGGGTAGTTCCAGTTGAAGTCACCGGACGCGCCACCGGCCTCCCAGGTCGCGGTCGGGCTGATTGTCGAGGCCGCCGTGTCACCGCTCGGTCCGGCCGTCGCCGCCTGCACGGCGAGCAGGGCATTCGCGGGGACGTCCGCGGAGAGCGCGCCGGTCCCATCGTTGCTTGTGGCAACAGGTACGCCGGAGCACCCGGTCGCGCCCGGTGTCGTGAGCGCACACTCGGGGACCCGGAGCAGCCGCAGGCGCCCGCTCCAGTCACCGCCGTAGGCGTGCCGGAAGCTCGAGTAGTCCACCCGCACCGAGACCTGCCCACCCTGCTTGGCGTTGTCGGTCCGGCGCAGGCGGAACACCAGCGCGGCGTCGCGCCGACCGAGCAGGTCGACGTGCACAGTGCGTGGGGTGCTCGCCGCGGCGGCCTCGGCAGCGGCGGAACCCTTGCCTGCAAGGGACACCGCACGGTTCGCCGCGGAGCTGGGGCCAACCTGGATCGGTAGATCGGATGCCTTCGCCAGCAGCGTCCTGGTGCCGGCCGCGGGTAGCGTCACCTCCGCCGATCCGGGCGCCGGCCAGTTGACGGCGGGGGTCGCGGTCAGCGTGTACCGGGCATCGAGGTCCGGCACTCCGGGATCGGCCACCCGGTTGTGGCCCGAGACCGACTTCGGTTTCGGGGTGGTCGCCTGCTTGGTCGTCGCCTTGTGCGGCGGCGCCGCACTCGCGGCAGGTCCGTGCAACGAGGTGAGCAGGCTCAACGCCGCGACGCTCGCGACGGCGGCACGTAGTCGGGGACGGGCACGAAGGCGTCGAGTACGCCGGCTTCCAGGCATGGGGCGGTCCTTTGGTGGGCGGTCTGTACCGAAACCATTGACGCCGTAGTCCCGGACTTCGGGCAACGCATTCGACGGCCGTCGAATGTGTTCTGCGGAACCGGCGGGCGTGCGAACCTGAGCCTCGAGTTCCGGACGCGACCAGTAAGGATCACGATGACCGCATTGTCTGGCCGGCCCTGGACCGCCGTCGCCGGTGTCCTCTTCGTTCTTTTGCCGGCTTCCGCCGCCCAGCTGCCGACGGTCGCTTCCGCCGAGCCGGCCGGCGTCGATGCGGCCGCGATCCCGCAGGACGAGGCAGCGGTGCAGACCGCCCGCCGTACCGGCCGGGACGTCGAGCTGACCGACCGCCGGACCGAGACGACGCAGATCTTCGTCCAGCCGAACGGCGAGCACCGATTGGAGCAGTACGCCTACCCGGTCCGCGCCCGCCGCGGTTCCGGCTGGGTGCCGATCGACAACACGTTGGTGGCAGGGCCGGACGGGTCGGTACGACCACGCGCCGGGGTTCTGGATCTGCGGTTGTCGGGTGGTGGTGACAGCAACCTGCTCACCTTGGGCGAGGGCCTGACCGAGGTGCGGATGGGCTGGCAGTCGAACTTGCCGAAGCCCGTGCTGGCAGGTGACACCGCGACGTACCCGGAGGTGTTCCCCGGCGTGGACCTGCAGGTACGCGCCTCGTCGACGGGGTTCCGCGAAGTTCTCGTGGTGAAGAGTCGTGAGGCGGCGGCGAATCCCGCACTGGCGGAGTTCCGGTTTCCGATCAGCAGCGCAGCCGGAGCGCGGATCACGACCGCGGCCGATGGCGCCACGACCGTGTCCGACCGTTCCGGTAAAGCGGTGTTCAGCGCCGGTACGCCGATGATGTGGGACAGCGCCCGGACCGCGGTCAGGATGACCACGTCGAAGTCCGGTCAGGCGCTCCTGGTCCGTCCCAACCGTGCGATGCTGAGCGCGCCCGCGTCCCGGTTCCCGCTCTACCTGGATCCGTCGATGTCGAGCACCGAGTATCGGTGGACCCATGTGGACCGGCAGTATCCGGACCAGTCGTACTGGAATCTGGACCGCGACGAGGGAGCCAAGGTCGGCGCGGCATGGGGACCGGACCCGGACGTGTACCGGTCGCTGTTCCAGATGCGGACCGATCAGATCAACGGCGCCCGGGTGGTGCGTTCGGAGTTCGACATCGTTCTCGACCACAGCCCGACGTCGACCTCGACACCGACCCGGTTGTGGCAGACCAAGGCGATCGATCCGGAGGTCCCACTGAGCTGGGCCGAGGCCGAGCGGTCCGGGTACTGGGTCCGCTACCTGAACGCCGAGGCGTCCGGACATGCCCGGACGGGTGCCGGTGAACCGGACATGGCAATGGGCTTCAGCTCCGCCGATCTGAACACGCTGGTGCAGTCGATCGCCGACAACGGGACCGGGTACATCAGCCTCGGTCTGCAGGCGCCGAACGAGTCCGACGAGACCCAATGGAAGAGGTTCCACCCGGACAGCGCGAAGCTGGTCGTCGTCTACAACAACATCCCGTTGGCGCCGGCGAAGGTGAACTTCGCTCGCCCGCGGCCGTGCGGCACCGCGACCGCGCCGACGCCCTACAGCAACACGCAGCCGACGTTCGCGGCGGTCGCCTCGGATCCCGACGGCGATCTGCTCACCAATCGGCTGCTGATCCGGCGCGCCTCGGACAACGTCGTCGTCCACCAGGTCGACTCCGGGGCGACCACGAACGGTGCGGCGTTCGCGTGGCCCGAAGTACCGGCCGGTGTGCTGGTGAACGGCGAGACCTACCGGGTGTCGGCGTACAGCGACGACGGCGTGGCCGGCGACGGTGTCGACCACGGACCGGAGAGTTCGCCCTGCTACTTCCGCATCGACTCGGTGAAGCCGGGACGGCCGCAGCTGTCGTCGACCGACTTTCCCGACGGTCTCTCGGGACTGCCTGTCGGTACGCCGGGTGTGGTTACGCTGAGCCCGGCGGCCGGGGACACCGACGTCGCGGAGTACCTCTGGGGTTTCGCGGCCGAGAAGACCACGTCGAGGATCAAGGCCGGCCCGGACGGTTCCGCCCAGCTTCCGCTGACGCTGTGGCCCGATCCGACGACCGGCGCGCGGACGAAGCGGCTGTACGTGAAGGCGGTCGACCAGGCCGGCAACACCAGCGCCGCGGCGCCGGCCTGGAACCTCAGTGCGAAGGCGGCCGCGCCGGGTTTCCACGTCCGCGGCGACATGAACGGTGACGGCCTGGCCGACGTGGCCGCCGTCATCGACCAGGGCAACGGCCGCACCACTGTGTGGAACGTACCGGCGAAGCCCGCCGGGCTGTTCACCGGGACGGTCGGCTTCGACTCGGGCGACAACGGCGGGTTCCCGCTGTTCCGGACCCGCGCCGTCCGAGGTGACTTCGACGGCGACGGCCGCACCGACCTGGCACTGTTCCGGGAGGAAGCCGGACACCGGATCGGTCTGTACCGGCTGAAGTCCGACGGCAGCCGGTACGACGCCGCATCGACGCCGGTGTGGAGCAGCGACGGCGCGGCTTGGCCGTTGAGCAGTGCACGGATGACCAGCGGTGACGTGAACGGTGACCAGGCGGCGGACATCCTGGTGCAGCTCAACAACGGCGACGGCACCTGGAAGACCCTGGTGTTCCTGGGCGGCCCCCAGATCGCCGCGCCGGTCGAGTGGCTGACCACCACGACGTCCGGCGGTGACTTCGCCACCAGCACGCCGCTGCTCGCCGACGTCGACGGCGACGGCAAGGACGACCTCGTGAACCAGCGCGACCTCGGCAGCTGCCGTACGGTGACCGAGCTCTACCGTTCGACCGGTACGGCGTTCGCGAGCCCGGCCGTGGTGCTGCACGACAGCGGTGTGGGCGGGTACTGCTGGGATCACAGCAAGCCGGCAGCCGGAGATGTGAACGGTGACGGCAAGGACGACATCGTCGCGCTCTACGACAAGTCCGGTACGTCGCTCGAGGTGTTCCAATCGACCGGTACCGCGATGACCGCTGCGGAGTGGTGGCACGACGCGACCGTGGACCCGCTGACCACCACGCTGTCCGTCGGCGACTTCACCGGTGACCACCTCGACGACGTGGCGCTGACCTCGGCGCTGCCCGGCGGCGGTCGCGCCGTGTCCGTGGTCCCTTCCACCGGCACCGCGTTCGGAACCGCGACGACCGGTTGGCGGGAGAACGCGGTTGCCGCCGTCACCGGGCCGAAGTTCGCCATCGAGCACCGGACGTACGAACTGGTGTCACGTGGCAGTGGCAAGTGTCTGGAGATCGCGGGCGCCTCCCAGGACCTGACAGCGCCGGCCCAGCAATGGGACTGTTTCGGCGGTCTGCATCAGCGGTTCCGGGTCGAGCAGGTGGCCGGCACCGAACAGTACGAACTGCACACCGTGCACGCCGACGGCGCGGCTCGGGACGGCGTACCGCGATGTCTGGACGTCCAGGACCGGAACATCGCGGACAACACGCCGATCTTTCAGTACTCCTGCACCGGGAACTCGAACCAGCAGGTGCTGCTGGACTATGTCGAAGGCAGCAGCTACGACACCGTCGTCCAGCTGCGGTTCGCACACAGCGGAAAGTGCGCCGGAGTCGACGGCGGGTCGACCGCCAACGGGGCCAAGCTGTTGCAGGTGCCTTGCGCCGCAGCCGCCGGTCAGCAGTGGTTCCTCCGGCCCGCCCTGAACACGCCGCAGCTGAACGGCCGCTACCGGATCCAGACGACGATGCCGCAGCCGCCGCCGTCCGTCGACCAGTACGTCCTCGATGTGAAGGACTGCAACCCCGCCGAAGGATTGCGGACCTGGGACTGGATTCCCACGAGCCCCTGCCAGAAGTGGAACATCAGTCCGCTCGGTGACGACGTCTACCGGATCACCAACGCGTCCGACGGTCTGGCCCTCGGCGTGGACGGCTGCTCCTCGGTGAAGGGAACCAGCATCACCGAGGTAGCAGCCAACGACGAGGACGACTGCCAACGCTGGCGGATCGAACCGGCGGTCGGCGGTAGCTACAGCATCCAGCAGGTCCGAACCGGGTACTCGCTCGACATACCGGCCTGCACGGAGCAGAAAGCCGACCACCTGATTGCGTGGCCGTACTGGAACGGCCCTTGCCAGCGGTGGAAACTCGACAAGTTCTGAGATCAGGCCAGGTACGGGCGGCCCGAACCGTCCCACTTCAGGACGCCGGTGTACGCCTGGCGGGTGTTGGAGTCCTTGATGCCGTCGTGGTTGGCGTCGACGTACGCGTGGAAGGCGATGCGGGTGGTGGTGCCGACGTTGATAACGGTGGCGCCGCCGGGGCCGCAGAGTCTGGTGGCGGCGGTTGTCATCAGGGTTTTGACCCGGGTGAAGTGGCCCGACCAGAAGGAGCTCGCGGACCAGGCGTCGGTGTTGTAGGAGCAGTTGATGTAGTCGCCGCGGGACGTGAAGAGCCAGACCTTGCCGCCGTGGGCGATGACGGACGGGCCCTCGATCTTGGTGGAGCTGACGATCTTGGCGATGCTGCTGCCAACCACGCGCGTACCGGTTTGGGTGTCCATCTGGACTGCGCGGATCTGGAAGCCGGAGGCGTTCCTGTAGTCGCTCTTGTAGATCAGGTAGCGCTTGCCGTCCTTGGCGCGGTACGCCGCTGGGTCGATCGCCTCGTACCCGCGTGAGACCCACGGCGAGCAGACGACGGGCTTCGAGCCAGGGGTGTAGGTGCCGGCGGGGTTGCGGGAGGTGGCGACGCCGATGCAGTGCACATGGCGGGAGGCGGACTCACCGGTGAAGTACATGACGTACAGCGCGCCGTGGCTGTCGGCGCTTTGGAAGACGTCCGGCGCCCAGAGGAGTGGCTTGGCGTGGTCGACCCAGGCAGGGATCGCCGTCATGGAATTGTGGATCGCGGACCAGCCGGTCGATGTCGTCGAGCGATTGCCGAAGCCGGTGCCCGTGCGAAACAGGTAGTACCTCGAACCGAAGTGGGCGAATCCGGGATCGGCGAAGTCCTCGGCTCCGACCCGGTGCACGCTACTGGCGGCGGTCACCGCAGCATCCGCCGGTGGATGGACCACAACGAGACCAGCAGCAGCAAGGACTGTCGAGAGAACAACACTCAGACGACGCACAGCAGACCTCCAGGATTGGGCGACGAGGCGCTGCAATCTAACTCCCGGGAAAGGCCACTTGAAGCTCCACGGCGTCCAGAGCGCCGTCCGTGACGAACAGTCCGATACGTCCGGCCGACTCGGTGCGGAAGCTGAGGGCGACGCGGCTGTCCACCACCGCCTGTGCGGTTGGGCCGTCCAGGAGGACCTGGAGGGTGTGGCGGCCGGGCGGGAGAGGGCAGGGGCGTTCCAGGTCCACGGCGTGGGGGACGTCGCCGTGGATCTGCCATTGGGCGGGGCCGGTGCGCCCGCGGGGCCAGCGGTCGAGGACGAGACGGTTGTGGTGGGGTTCGAGGCGGAGGATGGTGGCCTGCTCGCCGTCTTCGGTTGTGTGGAGCAGGAGGCCGAACGCGTGGGTGCCCGGCGCGACGTCGACGGTCAGCGTGATCAGGCAGTGGGGCGGTACGGCGTCGCCGATCCACGCGGCGTACCGGTCGGTGGCTCCTTGGCCGGGTTCGGCGGCTGCGGCGTCCAGTGGGATCAGGCTCACGTCCGCCGGGTCGTTGTACGCCGCGACGATCTCGGACGGTAGTCCGAAAGCCAGCGTTCCGTCGGGCTCCTGGTGGGCTTCGAGTACGGCGAGGTCGCCGGCCCACTGCCACGCATCGTCTTGTTTTGTGGGGATCCAGCCGATGAAGAAGCGGCGTCCGTTGAAGTCCACCGACTTCGCGGCGTAGAACGCTCGTCCGTCGACGGTGTCGCGGGGCGGGGCCAGCCACGGGCCGTCGGGGCCGCGGGCGATGCGGTAGCGGGTTTGGAAGGCGTCGCTGAACTCGGAGTACACGAGGTACCACCAGTCGCCCCAGTGGAAGACGTCTGGGCATTCTTGGGTGATGTAGCGGTGTGGTTCCCACAGTGGCGGGGCGAGTTCCCAGTGCTCCAGGTCCGTGGAGGTCAGGCGCGCGACGACACCTGCTCGGCGGTCCGGGGCGTCTGCGTAGCGTGCGGCGAGGACCAGCTGCCATGGTTGGTCCGGGGCGGTTCGGTAGACGAACGGGTCGCGCCAGTCCTGCGGTACGAAACCGTTGGGGGCGCCAAAGGTGTGGTCGGGGAGCTTGGTCCAGTGGGTCGGGTCGCCGTCGCTCACTGCGTGGCAGACGACCTGGTACGCGCCGTCGGGTGCACCGCGCCGCGGGTTGTGGCCGGTGTAGAACAGGTGCAGCCGAGATCCGTCCGAGACCACACTGCCTGTGTAGCAGTCGAAATCCACCGCATCCCGGTCGCCGGCCGGCAGTACGACGCCGTGGTCCGTGTAGTGCACGAAATCCGTTGTCGACACCAACGCCCAGGGCATGCCGTGCGGGCCGGCGGTCGGGTCGTCCGGCCGTTCGTCCAACAGGTAGAACAACCAGACCCGACCGTCGTGACTGAACGGGATCACGTCACCAACAAACCCCACCGCAGGCCGCCAGTGGATCACTTCCGCTCCCCGCGCCGACCCCGGCTGGGCGCGGTGGGCGCGGCCGGCGGAGCACCCGCGTCGCGCGGGGTTGGATGGTGGGGTGGGGTGGTGACGGAGTCTCGTTCGATGAGGTTGCAGGGGATGGTTTCGCGGGCGGGGGATTCCTCGGGGGCCGTGAGGACCAGTTCGCCGGCTCGGCGGCCGAGCATGAGGTGGGGTAGGGCCGCGGTGGTCAGGCCGGGGCGGACCTGGTCGGCGACGTCGGGCTGGTCGTCGAAGCCGACGATGCTGACGTCGTCGGGGCAGTCCAGGCCGAGGGCGTGCAGGGCGAGCAGGGCGCCGATCGCCATCCGGTCGTTGCCGCAGACAAGCGCCGTCGAGCTGTGTTCGACGACCACCTCGGTCGCGAGGTCGTACCCGGATCCGATCTGGTAGTTGCCGTACCGGTGCACCAGATCCGCGGGCCGCAGACCGGCCTCCCGGGCGGCGTCGTCGAACCCGCGGCGGCGTTCCTTGCAGGCGTAGTCGTTGCGCATGCCGCCGAGGAACGCGACCTCACGGTGCCCGCGCTCGAACACGGACGCAGCAGCCGCGCGCCCGCCGGCGTACTCGTCGGCGAGCAGCACCGTGTCGGCGTGCCCCTCCTCCGGCCAGCAGTTCACGAAGATCGTCCGGATCCCGTCGAGCCGCGGGCTGCGGTGCAACGGCTTCGGCGAGAGCGACGCGTACACGATCGCGGCGACGCCCTGCGCGACCAGGCTGGCCACCGCGTCGTCGCCCTGCCCCGGGTCGCCGGTGGTGTCGACGACCATGCATACGTATCCCGCCGGCTGGACGACCTGTTGCAGGCCGAGCACGATCAGACCGGCGTACGGCTGGGAGACGATCCCGCTGGTCACCACGCCGATCGTGAAGGACCGGTTCGAGCGGAGCAGCTGGGCCGCGCGGTTCGGCACGAAGTCGAGCTCGGCGGCGGCCTCGAGCACCCGGCGCCGGGTCTCCTCGGCGACCGCGACGTCGCGGCGGTCGTTGAGCACGAACGAGACGGTCGGCTGGGACACCCCGGCGCGGCGGGCGACGTCGGTCATCGTGACCCGCCTCGGCCCGCCGGATGGCTTCTTCGGCATCGGTCCCCCTTAACGGTCGGCGGCCTCGTCGCCGCCGCTAATTAACTATCACAGTTCGGCCCAATACGTATTGACCCCACTCTAAGCCGCTGCTACGGTCCCGAGTCAATACGTATTGGGCGGCCGTTCGAAGCACCGCCCGAGCGGTCAAGGAGGAACCATGTCAGGTATTCATCCGCCCGGCGGGACACTTGCCCGCCGTACTCTGCTGAAGGCCGGAGCCGGTGGTCTGAGCCTCGCCGCGCTGGCCGATCTGGCCGCCTGCGGCAACGGCGGCGGCAGCTCGTCCAAGTCGCTGAAGATGCTGTACTTCGGCGAGCAGGCGGCCGCGACCCAGCTGCAGAACCGCCTGCAGCCGCAGATCGCCAAGCTCGACGCCGGCATGAAGTTCGAGATCTCCGCGATCAACGGCACCGACTGGAACGACTTCCTGGCCAAGGTGCTGACCCAGATCGCGGCCGGCACCCCGCCGGACATCATCAGCGTCGCGACCGAGGGGCTGCAGCTGATGGCGTCCAAGGAGCTCGCGATCCCGCTCGACGACTACGTCACCAAGGACCTGACGGCGCTCAAGGGGTACTTCGCCGACATCCACCCCGCGCTGATCGAGTCGATGATGTACCAGGGCCACCTGTGGGAGCTGCCGGACAGCTTCAACGCCGGCAACATGTTCTACAGCACCGAGCTCTTCCAGCGGGCCGGCGTCGTACCGCCGAGCGAGACCTGGACGCTCGACGACTTCGAGTCCGCGGCCACCAAGATCGCCAAGTTCAAGGGCATCAACGCGTTCGGGTGGGTGGTCCGCCTGTGGGGCAGCTGGACGTCGTTCATGTACGCGAACAACGCCAACCTGCTCGAGGAGGGCAAGTACGACGGCGGCGACTGGCTGTGGAGCAAGGCGTACGCCGGTGACGCTGCCGCGGCCGGGCGGAAGGGCGGCTGGAAGTGGGGCACGCCGACGGCCAACTCCGACGCCACGGTCGAGGCGCTCGACTACATGATCCAGCTGACCAAGAAGGGCCTGTCGCCGTCGCCGGACGTCGGCGGTGGCGGCACGCTCCAGGGCCTGTTCGCGTCGAACCGGATCGGGATGTCGATCGGCGGCGGGTTCTGGGCCGGCGGCCTGGCCAACGCCGGGATGAAGAACGGCAGCTTCGACGTCACGATGTTCCCGAAGTGGAAGAGCCAGCGGCACCTGTTCGGCGCCGGCGGGTACGCGATCTTCAAGTCGTCGAAGAAGAAGGACCTGGCCTGGGAGGTCCTGAAACTGCTGGTCCAGCCGGAGACGTTCGACCTGGTCTTCCCGGGCAACGTGACCACTCCCGGCCGGAAGTCTCTGGTGACGGCCGCGCGGTACGCCAAGACCGGGCCGAAGCACTGGAAGGTCTTCTACGACACGCTGACCAAGCACCCGGACACCGCGCCGATCCCGGCCCCGCCGTACTACAACGCGCTCGCGACCGCGCTGAACCAGCGGACCACGCAGGCGATCTCGTCGGGTAACGCCAAGGCCGCGCTGGACGGGCTGCAGGCGGATCTCGAGAAGGCCGCGGGGGCGAGCTGATGTCCGCCGTCACCGCCGCCGTGCCGAAGGCCGTCGTGAAACGGCGCACTCATCCGGCGTCCCACGGCGAGGGACGCTTCGGGTTCGCGATGATCGCGCTGTCGGTGCTGTTCGTCGCGGTCTTCACCGCGATCCCGATCGTCGCGTCGCTCGGGCTGTCGTTCTTCTCCTGGGACGTGATCTCGTCCCCGCAGTACGTCGGCCTGAAGAACTACCAGCAGCTGTTCAACGACGGGCCGGTGCTGAAGTCCTTCGGCGTCACGCTCGGGATGGCGCTCGCGATCGTCGTACTGCAGCTGACCATCGGCCTCGCGCTCGCGGTGCTGGTCAACCAGCGCAAGCTCGTCTGGGTACGGACGTTGTTCCGGACCGTGTTCTACCTGCCGTTGCTGGCGTCGACGGCGGCCGTGTCGATCTTCATGGGCTACCTGTTCGACTACAAGTTCGGCGTCGTGAACTACTACCTCGGCCTGCTCGGGATCCCGAACGTACCGTGGCTGACCAGTGGCTTCGCGGCCGCGAGCACGATCGTCCTGATCGCGGTCTGGCAGCAGGTCGGGTTCACGTTCGTACTGTTCGTCGCCTCGTTGATGTCGGTGCCGACCGACGTACTGGAGGCCGCCCAGATCGACGGCGCCGGGCCGTTGCGGACCTTGTTCCGGATCAAGATTCCGTTGATCAGTCCAACGATCCTGTTCGCCGCGGTGGTTGCCCTGATCAACGCCATGCAGCTGTTCGACCAGCCCTACATCATGACCAAGGGCGGCCCCGGGTCGGCGACCACCACGGTGACGATCTCGATGTACCAGAAGGGCTTCCAGAACCTGCAGTTCGGGTACGGGTCGGCGATCGCGATCGTGCTGCTGGCGGCGATCCTGGTGATCACCGGGCTGCAGTTCCTCGCGGCACGAAAGCTGGTGTTCTACCAATGAGCCTCGCCCGGATCGGCCGGATCACCGGCATCGTGGTACTGGTCGTCGCGGCGATGGTTGCCCTCGGCCCGTTGCTGTGGACGGTCACCACCTCGCTCCGCACGCCCGCCGAGGCGTTCGGCAACCCGCCGCAGTGGTTGCCGTTGCACCCCGACTTCTCCAACTACAGCGCGGTCTTCGACCGGATCCCGATCGGCCGGTTCTTCGTGAACAGCGTGCTCGTCACCGGGCTGATCGTCGCCGGGCAGACCGTCACCTGCACGCTGTCCGGGTACGCGTTCGCGATGGTCAGCTTCCCGGGACGGTCGGTGATCTTCGGGATCTTCCTGGCCACCATGATGGTGCCGCTGCAGACGATCATCATCCCGGTGTTCGTGATCATCCGGTACCTCGGACTCTCGGACAGCCCGTTGTCGCTGGTGGTCTCCGCGCTCGGCAGCGCGTTCGGCACGTTCCTGATGCGGCAGTACTTCATGCAGATGCCTCGAGAGCTCGGCGAGGCCGCGCGGATCGACGGTGCCGGGCATTTCCAGACGTTCCTGATGATCTACGCCAAGATGGCCGGCCCGGCGATCGCCACGCTCGCGATCCTGAACTTCTCCGGCTTCTGGGCGGAGTTCTACCGGCCGCTGATCTTCCTGCAGTCGCAGGACAACTTCACCCTGCCGCTCGGTCTCGTCGGCCTGCAGGGGAACCTCGGCACCGGTTCGATCTCGGTGGTGCTGGCCGGCGTCGTGCTGGCGATCCTGCCGAGCGTGGTGCTGTTCATCTTCGCCCAGAGGTACTTCATCGCAGGCATCACGGCAGGAGCATCCCGTTGACCCAGGTCCACACCCACGCCCGTACGGCGGCACACCTCCGCCCCAAGTTCCACCTCCGGCCGCCGCGCGGCTACCTCAACGACCCGAACGGGCCGATCGAGGTGGGCGACGACGTGCACCTGTACTTCCAGTCGCGGCCTACGGTGGACACCCACGTACCGGTCGAGTGGGGGCATGCGACGTCGACCGACTACGTGCGCTGGACGGTGCACCGCCCGGCGATGGCGCCCGAGCCCGGCGGGCCGGACACCGACGGCTGCTGGTCCGGCAACACGGTCCTCGACGACGGGCGGATCCGCGCGTTCTACTCCGGCCGGATCGACGAACGCCCGTACCAGTCCGTGCTGACCGCGGTGTCGGACGACGGCGGCAGGTCGTTCGGGCCGGCGCGCCAGGTGATCCCGGATCCGGTCGACGACGCGATCATGTTCCGCGATCCCTTCGTCTGGCAGGAGAACGGCAGCTGGTGGCTGGCGGTCGGCGCCGGGTACGCCGGGCGCGGCGCGAGCATCCTGCTCTACCGGTCCGGCGACCTGCGGGACTGGAGGTACGTCGGCCCGCTCGCCGAGCTGCCCCGCGGGGTCGTGGGCGGCGAGGACACCGGCGCCGCGTGGGAATGCCCGCAATTGTTGACAATCGACAATCGGCGGATCGCGGTCGTCGCGTCGTGGTCGCCCGAGGGCGGTCCCGCGGCGGTGCTGTCGTTCGACGTCGATCTACCGGTGACACCACAGCGGGTCGATCACGGGACGAACTTCTACGCCGCTTCGGCGATGCGCGACAGCCGGTTCGGCCCGCTGTTGTTCGGCTGGCTGACCGAAGGGCGTCACCGCGACGGCTGGGACGACTGGGCGGGCGTCATCTCGTTGCCCCGGGTCGTCCGGCTCGGCGCCGACTCGTCGCTGCGGAGCGCGCCGATTCCGACGGTCGACACGCTTCGCACCGGTCCCGGCGTACCGGCCGACGGCTGTACGACGGGCGGGCAGTGCGAGATCGCCGTACCGGATGGATCCGGGCGGGTGATCATCCACTTCGGCGAGCACGAGCGGGTGGTGATCGAGCTGGACGCGGACACGCTGACGATCGACCGTACCGAGGCCAGCCGGTCGCCGTACGCCGACCGCGACCGGATGCAGGTCTCCGACGCCTTCGACCCGGCCTCCGGTCGTCCCGCGGCCCGGATCTTCCTCGACGGCTCCGTGCTGGAGGTCTTCACCAGCTCCGGCCGCGTCCTCAGTACGCGCGTCTACCCGACCACACCACCCACCTGGCACGTCGAAGCACCGCCCAACGCCCACTTCTGGACCCTCGACCGCTGACAGGAGTCTCCATGTTCCGCACGGCGCTGTCCCTTGTCCTGGCCACGAGCCTGGCCGCCGGTGCCTATACCGAGCCCTACCGGCCGCAGTTTCACTTCAGCCTTCCGCACAGCTGGATGGGCGATCCGAACGGCCTCGTCTACGAGAACGGCCAGTATCACCTGTACAGCTACGGCACCTGGGAGGGTGCGACCAGTACCGACCTCGTGCACTGGCAGAACCTGCCGGTGACCGGACCGCAACGCGACGCCGGCAGCAACGCGTTCTTCTCCGGCAGTGCGGTCGTCGACACGCACAACACCACCGGCTTCGGGACCGTCCGGAACCCGCCGATGGTCGCGATGTACACGAGCGTCCAGGAAGGCTCCGGCATCCAGGCGCAATCCCTTGCCTACAGCACCGATCACGGCAAGAGCTGGACCCGGTACGACGGCAACCCGGTCCTCGACCTCGGATCGAAGGACTTCCGTGATCCGAAGGTCTTCTGGTACGAGCCGGCACACGACTGGCGGATGGTGATCACGCTGTCCGACCAGCACAAGGTATCGGTCTACGAGTCGCCGGATCTCAAGCAGTGGAAGCACCTCAGCGACTTCGGGCCGTTCGGCTCGGTCAGCGGGGTGTGGGAGATGCCGGATCTGTTCCCGCTGCGCGTCGACGGCGGACGGGTTCGGTGGGTGCTGTCGGTCAGCGTCGGCAGCACGGGGGTGCAGTACTTCGTCGGAACCTTCGACGGTACGACGTTCACGCCCGACGGGCCGGCGACGTACACGCCGCCGGCCGGCGTACCGCTGGAGAACTTCGAGTCCGGGAGCTACGGAGACTGGACGACGACCGGCGATGCCTTCGGGACCGCGCCCGCGAGCGGTACGCTGCCGGATCAGCAGGCCGTGTCCGGCTACGTCGGTACGCATCTGGTCAACAGTTACAACGGCGGGGACCGGTCCACCGGGACGCTGAGCTCGCCGGAGTTCACGATCACCAAGCCGCACCTGAACTTCGCGATCGGGGGCGGGCAGCACCCGTACGTCGAGGGCGCCACACCGTTCGGCACCTTGCCGCCGGGCGAGGTGTTCGCGGACTTCTCCGGATCGACGTACGGCGCCGGGTGGACCGCGACCGGCTCCTTCGCCGGCGCCGGACCGACACCGTCGAGCCTGCCGAACCAGCTCGGCCCGCAGGTGCTCGACACGTTCACGCCGGCCGGCGACGCCGGGACCGGGACGATCACGTCGCCGGTCTTCACGATCAGTCGCCCGTACATCGACCTGCAGGTGGCCGGCGGCAACCATCCGTGGGGACAGCCGAACCCGACCGCGGTCAACCTGCTCGTCGACGGCAACGTGGTCGCCAGCGCGACCGGGCCGAATGCGCCGGACCTGACGTGGAACAACTGGGACGTCAGCGCGTACCAGGGCAAGCAGGCACAGGTGCAGGTCGTCGACGACAACACCGGCACCTCCGGGTGGGGTCATCTGATGGTCGGCGACATCCTGCTCGCCGACAGTCCGGCCAAGCCGTGGGACGTACAGACCGGGGTCAACCTGGTGGTCGATGGCAAGGTGGTCCGGTCCGCGACCGGGGCGAACAGCGAAGTACTGGACTGGACGTCCTGGGATCTGCAGGATCTCATCGGCCACCGGGCGCACCTGGAGGTCGTGGACCACAACAGCGGAGGGTGGGGGCATGTGCTCGCCGACGACTTCCGGCTGAGTGATTCTCCGGCGTCGAGTACCAACGAACGTGCGCATTGGATGGACTTCGGGAGCGACTTCTACGCCGCGAACACCTGGAACGGGACCGGTGGGAAGCGGGTCGGGATCGCGTGGATGAGCAACTGGGCGTACGCCGGCCAGGTCCCGACGAGCCCCTGGCAGGGCGCGACGACCTTCCCCCGCGACCTCTCGCTCCGCACCATCAACGGCACCGTCCAACTGGCCCAGCAACCCGTCCCCGCGATCACCTCTCTGCGCGGGCCGGCCGTCCACATCAAAGCGACGACCAACGGGACCAAGCCGCTCGCCCTGAACGGCGACACCCTGGAGATCCAGGCCACCCTCCGCCCCGGTACCGCCAAGCGCTTCGGCCTCAACGTGCGCGCCGGCGGTACGCAGTACACGCAGATCGGCTACGACACCCGGAGCAAGAAGCTGTACGTCGACCGGACGCACTCCGGGGCGGTCGGCTTCAGCCCGTCGTTCGCCGATGTGAAGAGCGCTCCGCTGGATCTCGTCAACGGCGAACTGACCCTGCGCATCCTGGTCGACCGCTCCTCCGTCGAGGTCTTCGCCGACCAGGGTCAGGTAACCCTCACCGACCAGATCTTCCCGGACCCGACCAGCCGCGGCATCACCGCCTTCGCCGACCAAGGGACCTCCTCAACCACCCTCACGGCCTGGCCACTCCGTTCCACCTGGCACTAGCCCCCCGCGCCCTAGCCGGCGGCGCCCATCTACCCCTCAAACGACCCTGCCGGGGGTAGATGGGCGGGTCGCCGGGTGGGTCGGGGTGGAGGGTGACGGAGGTTGTGCAGGGGCGGGCGTGATGGGGTGGTGGGCGACAAGATCCGCCAGAAGCTGCAGAAGGCGTCCCAGGTCGCCGGCGGTTGATCGCCCATCCCCACCAGGAGGAACAGATCGTGCACCACTCCGACGAGCAGTTCGACGCCGAGCTGATTCGGCTGGCCCGGGTTGCCGGTGACCAGGCGTACGACGCGGCGGTCGGGCTGATCGCAGAGGAAGCGAAGTACAACCCGATCCACACCCGGATCTGGAGCGGCCTCCGGCACCCGCACCGGGAGAGCGTGGTGTACGCGCTGGTGCTGCTCGAGTCCGGCGCGGCCGCGGACGTGCCGCTCGCCGAGGAGATCCTGCTGCGGGTGCTCGCGGAGCAGGACGTCGACGACGCGTCCGCGACGTACGGGATCTGGAGCTACTACCACGAGGAGCCGCTCGACCGGATGGTTCCGCCGGACTGGAACTGGGCGGACTTCATCGGGCGGGAGCTGGCGTTCGTGCTGTTCCGGCACGAGGCGCGGCTGTCCGAGGCGACCCGGTCGGCGGTGCGGACGGCGCTCGGGCATGCGGCCCGGTCGATCATCCGGCGCAACGTCGCGATGAGCTACACGAACATCGCCGCGAAGGGCACGTTCGTGACGCTGGCCGCCGGTCAGCTGCTGAAGGACGCGGAGCTGACCGAGTACGCCGTACGCCGGGTCGGGCGGCTGCGGGAGCAGATCGAGACGGCCGGGAGCTTCGCGGAGTACAACAGCGCCGGGTACTGGACGATCACGCTGGAGGCGATCGCCGCGATCGCCCAGTACATCGACGAGCCGGAGGCGGTCGCCGGGGCGCGGTGGATCGTCGAGCGGCTGTGGGAGCACCTGGCCGGGCGGTGGCACGCGCGGACCGGGCAGCTGAGTGGTCCGATGGCGCGCGTGTATACGGACGAGCCTGCGCGGACGCCGGATCTACTCGCGTTGCTGGCGAAGGCGACCCGGTTCCGGGGGCTGTTCGCGGAGCTGCCGGA
>NZ_DASRVN010000013.1:0-9408 GCF_035655035.1 Kribbella sp.
GTCCAGCCGTTCACACCGGTCGACCTGACCGCCTGGTCAAGAGCCTGGCTGGAGTCGAGCGGCATCAACACGATCGCACTCGTCGACGGCGTACTAGTACAGGAAGGCATCCCGCGTCCGCACACGATCTCGGTCGGCGTATACGGCGGCACGCCCCTCACAAGACGCCACCGCATCGAACTCCCACTCACCGAACCCCGCACCAACCTCCCCCTCCCCGGAGCCGGTGCCCAGCTGTCGCTTGATGGATCCCGGCTGGTGCTGCTCGACGACCGGGACACGACGTACGCGATCCTGCGCCCCGACGAGCACTCGATCCGCACCCTGGTCACGGCCGGAGCCGAGCTGACCGATCCAATCGCACGCTCCACGGCCCGCCGTACCCTCCGAGGCCTCCTCATCACCGGCCACCTACCGGCCGCCGACATAGTCACCTACGTAGCCGCATCCGTAGCCACCGAACCAGACCCCATCCACCTCAAGGCCCTGACAACCCTCGCCACCGAAGCAACCATCTACGCCAACCGCACCCAACGACCAGCCCTCGAACACCCGCTGGCCACAGCCATCACCTCCGCCCTCAAAACCTCCGACCTCGTCCTGATCGAAGCCCTGGCCGACTGCGCCGGAACCGAAGACCAACTGACCCTGGTCGACTCGTTCCTGACAAACGCCGACCTGCCACAACCGATCCGCTGGCGCCTCCTCACCCGCCTGATCGCCCTCGGCGCCGGGACCGACGAGCAGATCGACGCCGAGGAAGCCCGAGACCCCGACCCGGACGCCACCTGGCAGGCAGCCGCGGCCCGCCCGGCCATCCCGACGGCAGCCGCGAAGAACGCCGCGCTCGACCTCTTGCTGACCGCCCCCGGCGTTCCGGCCGCCGTACTGCGGACCTTCGGCGCAGCGCTCTGGCATCCCCGCCACGACACCGACCACGCGACGGAGTTCTTGGAGCGCCTGGTCCCGTTCGCCCACGCCACTGACTGGTTCGCAGCCGCTCGCCTAGCCCGCTACGCCTTCCCGACCACTGCCGACATCCCGTTCCTGGACCGGGTCCGCGAAGTCGCCACCGCCGTACCACCCGTCCTGGCACAGGCCCTCCAGGACCAGGAGGAGCTAGCCCGCCGCGCCGCGACGGCCCGCACTCGCTGGGCCACCGCGTGACCTGCCTACCGGCCGGAGAGGGCTTCTGCCTCGACGAGGAGCTGGGTGGCCATCGTGCTCAGGTGTGGGATCGGTGACGCGGCGGCGAGGGCGAGCCAGCGGATGGCGTCCGGCCATTCCTGGCGTTCGCGGTGCAGGGCGCCGATGTTGATCGCGGCCATCGTGGCGGTTTCCAGGTCGTCGTCTGCCACGAGTTCCTCCAGCAGCGCGCGGGAACGATCGTGGTCGCCGAGCGCGATCAGGAGTACGCCGAGTCGCATCCGGGCCGCGGTGTACTCGGAGTGGAGGGTCGAGTCGGCGGCGGTCTCGTAGAACGTACGGGCGTCGTACGGGAGCTCGGCGCGTTCCTTGAGTTTGCCCAGGTCGAGGGCGGCCGAGACGACGGACGGCGCGTGGCCGGAGTCGTACGCGAGCAGCAGGTAGCGCTCCGCCTCGATGTCGTTGCCCTGGTCGGCGTTCATCCGGCCGAGGGCGATCGCTGCTTTCGCCATTCGCCGGGTGCTCGGGTTGTCGAGCGCGCGGTGCAGCTGCTCGACGGCCTCGGCCTTGCGGTCGAGGTGCAGGAGGAGCTGGGCGCGGCGGAGGGCGACGTCGGGTTCAGCTTGGGGACCGGCCAGCGTGAGTACGCGGTCGAGAGTCGCCGCGGCGTCCTTGAGACGTTCCTGGGTCACCTCGAGCAGCGAGACCATGAGCTCGCCGGCGCCCCGGGTGCCGGTGTCCAGGCTGTACCGCGCCTGCTCGGCGAAGTTGAACGCCTCGGCGACCTGGTCCGACTCGACAAGGTCGTCGAACCTGTTCAGCGCGCTGTCGTAGTCCAGGCCGAGCGTGGAGATCTCCGCCTGCCGTACGGCGAGATTCTGCGCGACCCGCGCGTCCCGGCGGCGCTGGAACCAGCCACGCCGCTTACCCGCATCGCTCATCGCTGCCCCGCTTCCGCCTCGTGCGCCCGAAACCCGATTCCCCGCACCGCGTCGATCCGGATCGCATCGCCGACGCGTTCCCGAATCTGCTCGACGACAGCGTCGACGTCGGCACCACATTCCTGTTCGAGCCGCGCTCGTGTCACGAGTGCGCCGGGTGTTCGCAGCAGCACTTCGAGTACGGCTTGATCCACGTCGTCGAACCGCTGCACGGAGACGCTTACCGGTTCCCGGCAGATGCTGCGCACCCGCTCGACAACCTCCGACGGATCGACCGGCAACCCGAGGTAGTCGTCCGCGCCGTACTGCACCAGCGCGGCCCCGTCGCCCTCCACACCGATCACGAGCGCCGGCACCATCACCCCGTCCCGCCGCAGCGCCACCACCAACGAAAGATCGTCCGCCACGACGCCGTCGTACGCCGACTCCTTCAGCACACGCGCCGCCGCGACCCGGTCACCCACCAGGTCAGCCTCGAACCCGGCCGCCCGCAGAGCGGCAACCGTGCCCGCCCCACCGTCACGCTGCAATACCAGAATGCGCACAGCAGGCGAGTCTATTCGAACGATCGAACCAACCCGCTCACCGATAGCAGGCCGCACTCGGCCGACAGCACTGCTAGCGGAAGATGTAGAAACCCGTGACGGCGGTCGGGAGGACGCCGAGGACGAGCCAGGGGGAGAGCAGGCTGCGGCGGTGGATCGCGAGAATGCCGGCGGCGGTCAGGACGCCGATCACGCCGGACATGAACCACAGGCCGACGCCCTTGCCGAAGGTGTCATGCGAGACGCCGATGCTGTAGACCGCGAGCGTCACGGCGGGGACGGTGCCCACGTGGAAGAGGACGGCCGAGACGACCCAGCGCTGGACGGTCTCGATGTTCATCGGCCGCGGCGTACGGCGTCGGACCCGGCGCCGGGGCCTCGGTCGGTGGTCGGCGTACGGTGCCTCTTCCATCATTCCTCACTTCGGGGTGCGTTCCGCGCCGCGGCGATGACGCGGGTCAGGCGTTCGTGGAGTTCCATCAGCTCGTCGAGATCCATGCCGAGCCGGGCGACGACGGCCGGCGGGACCTTCAGCGCGTCGTTGCGCAGCGCCCGGCCCTTGTCGGTGAGCGAAACCGCGAGCGAGCGCTCGTCCCGGGTGTCACGGTCGCGGCGCAGCAGACCGGCACTCTCGAGTCGCTTGAGCAGCGGTGACAGCGTCGCGGGCTCGAGCTGGAGCATCCCGGACAGGTCCTTGACCGAGACCGGCTCGAACTCCCAGAGCGCCAGCATCACGAGGTACTGCGGATGCGTCAGCCCCATCGGCTCGAGCACCGGCCGGTACAGCCCGATCACGCTCCGGGCGGCGATCGCCAGCGCGAAGCACACCTGGTGCTCCAGCGCCAGCGGGTTCTCCGGCATCGTCCGTTCCGCGGTCATACTCCGAGGATAGCAAATAGTTAGCACACTAACGATTAGTGGGCTGGGTCACTTCGAGGTGATCCGGTCCGGCACCTGTTCGATCCGGGTCCAGCCCTTCCAGCCGCGTTCCTCGAGGATCGCGAGCAGCCGCGCGGCTTCGGGTGCGGCCTCGAGCATGATCGCGTCCAGCAACTCGACGAGCTGGTCGTCGAACGGTTCGTCGCCGAGCTGTCCGGCGTCGGCGGCGCGGATGTACAAGCGTTCCAGGATGTCGGCGATCTCGACCAGCAGCGCTTCGTCGCCCTGGTTCTCGACCGCCTCGCTCACCAGGCTGTAGAGCTTCTGCGTGTCGGGATCGTCCAGCTGCTCGTGCTTCGCCGCGATCACGGCGTCGATCACCTCGGGCACCTTGGCGGCGATCATGATCCAGGCGCCGCGTTCCATCTCGAGGTAGCGCTCGCTGACGCCCTGATCACGCAGGCGGTCGAGGTAGCCGACAACGCTCTGCGGGAGCGCGAGGTGATCACCGGCCGCAAGCCTGGCGAGCCGCCGGCGGCTGTCCTGCAACCGGCGGATCTCGGCGCGCAGCTCCTTGTCGATCTCCTGTACGCCGTCCTCGAACTCCGCCGGGGCCGCCGCGAGCAGTTCGTGGACCCGGGCCAGCGGAACTCCCGCCCCCGCGAGCGTATGGATCCGGATCAGCCGGACGACGGCGGCGGAGTCGTACGACCGGTACCCGGAGCGGTCGCGGACGGGCTCGGGCAGCAGGCCGATCTTGTGGTAGTGCCGTACCGCCCGCACCGTCACCCCGGCGTACGCCGCCAGTTGGCTGATGGAGAGCATGGGCCCAGCCTGCCTCAGGCGGTCTTCCGGCGGAAGGCGACCATCGCCAGGATGTACGCCACGACGAGCACGCCGACACACCAGGCCAGCGCCGTCCAGATGTCGTTGCCGACCGGCTGCCGGGCGAACAGGGCACGGATCGTGTTGACGATGGACGTCACCGGCTGGTGCTCGGCGAACCACCGCACCGGGCCGGGCATGGTCTGCGTGGGCACGAACGCCGAGCTCAGGAACGGCAAGAAGATGAGCGGATAGGCGAACGCGCCCGCGCTCTCCACCGATCCCGCGGTGAGTCCGGGGATCACGGCCAGCCAGGTCAGCGCCAGCGTCGACAGGAGCAGGATGCCCGTCACCGCCAGCCACGCCAGGACACCGGCGCTCGAGCGGAAGCCCATCAGTAGAGCGACACCGACGACGATCACGAGCGCGATCACGTTGGCGACCATGGACGTGATGACATGTGCCCACAGCAGGCCGGACCGTGCGATCGGCATCGACTGGAAGCGTTCGAGGATCCCGCTCTTCAGGTCCATGAAGAGGCGGAACGCCGTGTAGGAGATGCCGGAGGCGATCGTGATGAGTAGAATGCCGGGCAGCATGAAGTTGATGTACTTGGATCCGGTGGAGATCGCGCCGCCGAACACGTAGACGAACATCAGCATCAGCGCGACGGGCGTGAGCACGGTCGTGATGATCGTGTCCAGGCTGCGGGTGATGTGGCGCAGGGTCCGCACCGTCAGGGCGACGGTGTCGCTGAAGAAGTAGTTCGTCATCGCTTGTCTCCAATGATCGCCAGGAAGATCTCCTCGAGCGTCGGCTGCTTCTCGACGTACTCGACCTTGGCCGGCGGCAGCAGCTGCTTCAGCTCGGCGAGCGTGCCGTTCGCGATGATCCGGCCCTGGTGCAGGATCGCGATCCGGTCGGCCAGTTGCTCGGCCTCGTCCAGGTACTGCGTGGTGAGCAGCACCGTCGTACCGGAGCCGGCCAGCTCCTTGACCAGCTGCCACACCTCGATCCGGGCCTCGGGGTCGAGGCCGGCGGTCGGCTCGTCCAGGAAGATCACCGGCGAGTCCCCGATCAGGCTCATCGCGATGTCCAGCCGGCGCCGCATACCGCCCGAGTACGTCGCGACCCGGCGGCCGCCCGCCTCGGTCAGCGAGAACCGCGCCAGCAGGTCGTCCGCCACCTTGCCCGGGTCGGCGAGGTGCCGGAGCCTGGCCACCAGCGCGAGGTTCTCCCGGCCGCTGAGGATCTCGTCGACGGCCGCGAACTGCCCGGTCAGGCTGATCGACTGCCGGACCTCGGCGGCCTGCGCGGCGACGTCGTACCCGCTGATCGTGGCGGATCCCGCGTCCGCCCGGAGCAGGGTCGCGAGGATCCTGATCGTCGTGGTCTTGCCGGCGCCGTTGGAGCCGAGCAGCGCGAAGATGCTGCCGCGCGCCACCTCGAAGTCCACGCCGCGCAGGACCTCCTGTTTCCCGTAGGACTTCTGCAATCCCTGCACCCGGATTGCCGCATCGGTACTCATGGGCGCCAGCATGCAGGGTTGACCCCGCGTCAAGGTCAAGGCAGCGCTTCCGATCAACCGCTCGCGACGGACGATCAAGCGCACGGCGGTTCCGGCCACGAGGCTTGGAGGGTGTCTTCTACGGATGTCTCAGAGCCGGCGGTACGTCGTTCCGGCCTCGTGCCGCTGATCGCTCTCGATCTCGGGATCTGCCTGCTCGTCGCGAGTGAGTTCCTGCCGGCCAGCGTGCTGCCCCGGATGGCCGCCGACCTCGGGGTCTCCGAAGGTACGGCGGGGCTGGCGGTCGCCGCGACCGCGATCGCCGGTGCGGTGACGGCGCCGTCCATCGCGGTGGTGCTGCCGCGAGTGGATCGGCGGCTCGTGCTGATCGGACTGCTCGCGGCGGCGGCCCTCTCGGACGTAGCGGTGGCGCTGGCTCCCGCATTCGCTGTTGTGCTGGTGAGCCGGCTGGTGCTCGGGGTCGCGATCGCGGGGTACTGGTCGTTCGCGTTCGGTGCCGGCGTACGGGCGCTGCCGGGGCGCGAGCGGGTGGTGTCGACGAGTCTGTCGGTCGGGGTCAGCGTGGCGACGATCGTCGCGATCCCGCTGGCGTCTGTCGGCGCGGATACGGCCGGATGGCGGGTCGTGTTCGGGGTGGCGGCTGCCTGCACGGTGGTGAGTCTGGTGTTCCTGGTCGCGGTGTTCCCGCCGGTGCCGGCGCATCCGTCGGCCGGGCTGGTGATGATGCGGAGCGCGCTGCGGAACCCGTTGCTGATCGCGGGGCTGGTGATGATCGTGCTGGCGGCGCTGGGAAACTTCGTGGCATACCCGTACATCCGGTTGGCGATCATGCGGGTGACGCCGGGGGATTCGGCGTGGTTGTTGCTGGCTTGGGGATTCGGCGGGTTGCTGGGGAATCTCGCGGCCGGGGTGCTGGCGACCCGGTTGCGGGTGGCGTCGGCTGCTGCGCCGCTGTTGCTGGCGGTGAGCCTTGCTGTCACCGGGTATGCCGTCGGGGTGCCGATGCTGGTGGTCGGGGTGGTGAGTTGGGGGATCGCGTTCAGCATGATCCCGGTCGCGACCCAGCTATGGGTGGCGCGGGCGGAGCGGGAGCACACCGAGTCGGCGATGAGCCTGCAGGTGACGGCGTTCCAGACCGCGATCACCGTGGGCTCTGCGGTCGGCGGCGCGGTCGTCGACGGTCACGGCGTCGCCGCGGCGCTGACAGTCGGCGCGATCTGCGCAGTACTCAGCGGCATCGGCTTCGCGGTACTACGCCCATCCTGACGCTTCGGCGTATTGCGGCGGTCCTGAGGATTCGCCGCACTACGGCCGTCCCGAGGGTTCGCCGTACTGCGGCCGCCCTGAGGGCTCGGTGTGGTGTGTCTGTTTTCGAGGAGGGCGGTGCGCCAGGACTGGGGTGAGGAGCCGTGGTCGGCGGTGAACGCGCGGCTGAAGGCGGCGAGCGATCCGTAGCCGCAGCGGGACGCGACCGCCTCGACCGGGAGCCGCGGATCGGACAGCAGCCGCCGCGCCTCGCCCATCCGAACCTCCCGGAGCACCCGCACCGGGCTACGACCGAGCGCCTTCTGGAACCGTGCGCTGAGCGCCGACCGCGACAGATGCACCAGACTCGCCAGCGACTCCACACTCCACTTGTTCGCCGGGTCCGCGACCACCGCTTCAAGCACGCGCGCCACCAACGGATCGCCCGCCTCCGCAACAGGCCCCTCGTCCTGCTGCCAGGACTCAGTCATCGCCGCCCCGATCAGCGTTCCGTACCCGTCGGCAAAGACCGACGCCCGGCACGCACCGTCCAGCGGACAGCCCTTCACCAGGTCCGCGACCCCCGCGTGCCGCTCGGCGAACCCACGAACCACCAGCGGGCTCGGCACCGCCCGCGTCGCGACCACCACCCGAAGGTCCCCGACCGCGAGCTTGGCGCCACCGTCCGACCCGACCGCGAAGGCTGTCCGCCCGTCGACCCACACCGCGTCGCCGACCGTGACCGGCGTACTGCCACCCGCCGTCTCGAGGTACGCCGTACCGTCGAGCACCAGGAACCACACCGGCCCCGGCACGCTCAACGACCCACTCCTCCCGAGCCACTGATGGGTGAGCTCACCGAGGTCGAACCGCGCCGCCGTACGCCGGGAATCAGCCATGAACGGGAGAACAGCCGGAACCCGTCGCCCTATTCCGGCTTCCCCGGACGAACCGTTAAGGGTTCGGCTACAACTTCTCGTGGCCGACGAGGCGTTCTGCCACACTCGCGGCACCCGTCAGTTCGATCAGAAGGGTCCCGCCCATGCCCTCGAAACTGTCCCTCAGGACAACCGTCGTCACACTCGCCCTCGGCGGCCTGCTCCTCGCCGCACCACCCGCCTCGGCCGGCTCCAGCCGGCCGTCCACCTCCCCAGCGCAAGCGCCCGGCGTCACCGTGAAGCTTTCGTCCGCCGCCTCCGGAACTCTCGGTGCCGGCAGCAAGGCTGTCGTCGACACCGTTGCCGCAGGCATCCTTTCCCGCTCCCACGACGCCAAGGGCCTCACGCCGGCCGTTGCCGTCAGCAAGCTCTCGTCCCAGGGCCGCAAGGTCGTGGTCGACGTCCGCACCGCCACGACCAGCTGGGCTCGTGGTGTCGCGTACGTCGAGGCGCCGCGCACCGCCGAGGGCAGTCCCGAAGGCTGGCTCTACCTCGCCCGGAACGTCAACGGCCGGTGGGTCGCCGGCCTCGAAGGCGACAGTACGTTCGCCAGCTACGTCGCGACCTCACCGCTCGTCGGCCAGGCCGAGCGGCAGACGATGACGGCGTACGCCGAGCACAAGGTGAGCGCGACCGCCACCGCCGCCGCCAACACGGGCGGTCTGCTGCTGCCGTGGATGCCCGACTACTACATGAACCTGACCGGCGGCCCGCACGCCAACGACGGCGCGACCGGGTACTGGAGCAGCCTCGACTTCGCCGGTGGGAACGCGAGCGGCCGGGTCCGTTCGTCCGGCAGCGGGACCGCGACCTCGATGTGCGGCGCCGGCGGCGGCTGGACCCGGGTGATCCACCCGAACGGCTTCTCGACGGACTACTACCACATGTGGAACGCGACGTACTACAACGCGACACCGGTCGGCAGCAGTGCACTGCTCGGCAACATCGGCATGGACACCTGCGCGGGCGGTTCCGCGACCGGTGCCCACGTGCACTGGAGTCTCCGCACCTACGACGCCAACTACAACGGCACGTACACCTGGCTGAACGGCCGTACCATCGGCGGCTGGACCTGGTGGAACGGCTCCAGCCAGTACACCGGCTGCGCGACCCGGCTGGGCGTGACGGCGTGCCCGGGCAACGACATGTACAACCGCGTGAGCTGATGCCCAGGAGGTCGGCGCGTGCCTAGAATCGCTTGTGGCGCGTTATCAGCTGGAGCCGGGGGACTACGGGCTGGTGCGGTTCGTGGTGTCCCCGCTCACCGAGCTCGGCAACTCGCTCCGGGCGTTGCGCGCGCCGTCCTCCTACCCCCTGCAGGCTCCCTGGTACGCCGCGGTCTGCGGCATCCGCGACCAGCT
>NZ_DASRVN010000014.1:0-14058 GCF_035655035.1 Kribbella sp.
CCGGAGCGGAACGCGTCCCGCAGCGCCGGGTCGACGTTCGCCAGGTCGGCGTCGTCACCGGTCGGCTTGGTCTCCATCAGGTGGCTGACGTCCTCGACGCCCTGCTTGTTCTGCCACAGCGTCGTGGTGGCGAGCTGCTCGAAGCTGCCCTCGGTGCCGAACACCCGCAGCCGGGACTCGCGGATGTGCGACGGGTACCCGACGCGGCGCATCTCGTTGGTCCGCATGATGCCGCCGTCGGCGAGCTTGAACAGGGCGGTCGCGTTCGAGAAGTCGTTGTCGAACTGGCTGATCTCCTTGTCGAAGACGCCGTCGCCGCGGTCGTCCTTGACACCGATCGCCGACACGTGGGTGGCGTGCTGACCGGTCACCGACAGAACGTTGCCGACGGCATGCGTCGGGTAGAGCAGCGGCGGGAAGGAGGCGGTCTTCTTCCAGTCGTCGCCGCCCGAGTACTGGTACGCCGCGTAGAACCCGAGGTCCATGTCGTGGACGTAGTCGCCCTCGGAGTAGAACACCCGGCCGAACGCGCCGTCGGCGAGCTTCTGCCGGCAGTACACCGAGGACGGGTAGTAGAAGCTGGTCTCGCCCATCATGTAGGTGAGCCCGGTCTCCTTCACGAGCTCGATGATCCGGGCGATCTGGTCCGCCTCGATCGCCATCGGGACCGTGGAGTACACGTGCTTCCCGGCCTCGAGCGCCTTGATCGCCATCTCGCCGTGCAGCCAGCGCTGCGTGAAGATCGCGACCGCGTCCAGGTCCGAGTCGAGCATCTCCTCGAACGACGCGTGCGTCGTCGTGATGCCCTGCTTGGCGGCGAGCTCCGCCGTCCGCTCGGGGATGACGTCGGTCAGCCGCACCTCGGACACGTCCGGGTGCGCCGACCACAACCGCAGGAACGAGGGCGCGAACTGGCCCGCTCCGACCACACCGATGCTGATTCCCATGCGGACTAGGCAATCACACATTTATGTTCCACGGAAGAACAAATTCACACGTTGGAACGTGTGACCTCCGACAACCCGCCTCCGGCGGCTGAGTGGGACTCACCCGTTGAAACGTGTCACCTCCGGCGTCCCCGCCTCCGGCGGGTTGTGGGGGTTTGTCAGGGGGTGTGGAGGAGGTGGGGGTTGTCGGTGGTGATGGCGTCTGCGGGGAGGGATTGGGCTTGGGTGAGGGTTTGGGGGTTGGGGACGGGCCAGGCGGCTACCTGGAGGCCGGCGGTGTGGAGGGCGGCGACTGTCTCGGGGGTGAGGCCCGAGATGGTGCACAGGGACCAGGTGGCGCCGGCGGAGCGGGTGCGGGTGATGAGCTCGGCGGCCGACGGGGTGTGGCCGAAGATGTGGCCGGTTTCGGCCTCGGGGAACAGGTCGCGGATCGCGAGCAGGAGGTCGGGCTGGAAGGACGTGACCAGCGTACGAGCAGCCAGCGCGGGGTCCGACCTCAACGACTGAGCGAGCAGCGGTACGGCGGCCTCGGCCTTCAGCTCCGCCTGGATCCGTACGTCGACGGCAGCGACCACCTCCGCCCACGTCGGGATCCGCTCACCCCGACCCGCGTCGAGGGCCCGCAGCTCGGCGAGGGTCAGCGCGGCGACCTCACCCGACCCGGACGTCGTACGGTCGACGGTCGGGTCGTGCATGACGACGAGCTCCCCGTCCGCGCTCACCCGCAGGTCGAGTTCGATCTCGTCGCAGCCGTCCGCGGCCGCTCGGCGGAACGATCGCAGCGTGTTCTCCGGTTCGGTCCCGAGCGCGCCCCGGTGGCCGGTGATGATCACAGCACCTCTCCTCGTACAGTCGGGCCCGCTCCCGTCTACACGTGTACCAGTCCGACCGGATCCTTGCCGGCCAGGAACGCAGCGACGGCGCTAGCCGCGATCGAGCCGGCGCGGTGCGCCGTCTGCCGCGTCGCTCCGGCCAGGTGCGGCGTCATCACGATGTTCGGCGCGGTCAGCAGCCGCGATCCTTCGGGCAGCGGCTCAGCGGGAAACACGTCGAACGCCGCAGCGCCCAACTGCCCCGACTCCAGCGCGTCGCCGGTCGCGTCGTAGTCGAGTAGACCACCGCGCGCGGTGTTCACCAGTACGGCGCCGCGCCGCATCACCGCAAGCTGTTCGGCGCCGATCATGCCGCGGGTCTGCTCGGTCAGCCTGGCATGCAGGCTGACCACGTCCGACCGGCGTAGCAACTCGTGTAGATCGACCAGCTCGATGCCGTCCGGCGCCTGCTCGACGTACGGGTCCGACACCAGGACGTGAGCACCGAAGGCCAGCATCACGCGGGCGACCCGTTGCCCGATCGCGCCGTACCCGATCAGCCCGACCGTCGACCCGTCGAGCTCGCTGCCGCATTCGTCGTACGCGTAGAGATCGGAGCGCCACTCGCCTTGCTCCAGGGTCCGCTGCAACCGCGGAAGGTTGCGCAAGGCACCCATCATCAACGCGACCGCGTGCTCGGCGGCCGCAACCGCATTCCGCCCCGGCGTCGCAGCAACCGCAATCCCCCGCTGCGCCGCCGCGGCGACATTCACGTTCACCGGCCCACCACGGCAGACGACCAGGTACCGCAGATCCGGCGCGGCGTCCAGCACACGTTCGGTGAACGGCCCCATCTGTGTCACGGCAAGCTCGACCCCGCCCAGCGCCTCGATCAGCTGGTCCTCCGCATCACTCGCCTCGTCTACCTCCGCGACCCGCCCGTACGGCGTCAACGGCCAGGGCAACGTGACCTCCCGAAAGTCGAACTCGACATCCGGGATCGCACGCAACGCAGCAGCGAGCAACTCGTTCCGTACAAAGTGGTCACCGGCCAGCAACGTCTTGACGGTTCTCATCAATCTCCTGTGAAGGTGGGTGCCGGGTCGGACCAGCGTGGGCGGGCTGACTCGATGCGGCGGAGGTAGTGGGCGTAGGCCTCGGCGTAGAACGCGGCGCGGGCCGGGTCCGGGTCGACCTGGCGGGTCTCCGCGATCCACTCTGGGCCGGCGCTGGCCGGATCGACCGCGCGGCGCGCGCAGATCACCGCGCCGCGGGCAGCGACCTGCTCCGCCTCTGCGGTGTGCAGGGGTGCGTTCAGTACGTCGGCGAGGATCTGGGTCCACTCGCTGCTGCGGGCGCCACCGCCGCACACCGTGACGCGACCGGTCCAGCCTGCCGCTTCGAGGCAGTGCCTGGCGGCGTACGCGATGCCCTCGCAGGTGGCGCGGACCAGGTCGGCCGTCGTCGTCGAGAGCGAGACGCCGTCGATCGAGCCGCGGGCGCGGGTGTCGACGAACGGAGCCCGCTCGCCCGCCTCCGACAGGTACGGCAGAACCGTCACGCCGGACGCGCCCGGTCGGCTGTCCGCGAGGAGCGCAGGCAATCGATCGATGGTGACCCCAACGAGTGCGAGCACGCGGTCGAGGGCCGCCGTACCGACCATCGCCGGCATCGCGCGCAGCCAGACACCGGGCGTCCAGGTACCGAGGAACAAGCCGGCAGGTTCGCCGTCGACGGGAAGCTCGCGCGTGACGACCTGGCAGGCCAACGTTGTACCGACGGTCAGCAAGGCGTCGCCCACCTCGGTCACACCGGCTCCAGCGGCCGCCGCCGGCAGGTCGTACGGCCCGGCGGAAACCCGTGTTCCGGCACGCATTCCGCACGCCCCGTCCCGCAGCTCCCCAACCGGCCCTTCGGCAACAACCGGCGCCAACAACCCCCGCACGTGGGCCAATCCCGTGGCAGCCAGCGCCTCCTCGTCGTACTCACCCGTCCTGGGATCAAGGAACGGCGCCGACGCATCGGAAACATCCGTCGCCCGTACGCCGGTCAACGCCTGCATCACCACGTCCTTGCAGTACGCCGCCGTACGGGCCGCCTCGACCACTGAGGGCTCCTCATCGAGCACGGCAGCGAGCAACGGCCCTGAAGCCCCAGGAAACATACGGTTTCCGGAGCGTCGGAACACGTGTTCCGCCACACCGTCCGCGGTCCACCGTTCGAGGATCGGGCTGCTTCGCGCGTCCAGCCAGGAGATCGCCGGGCGCACCGCAGTACCGGCGTCGTCGACCAGCCACAGGCCGTCGCCCTGTGCGGTGATCGCGAGTACGTCCGGGGAAGAGCCGACGGTCGCCGCGAGCTCCCGCAGTACCTCGTTGACCGAGGCAACTACTTCTTCCGTCTCGTGCTCGAATCGCCCGGTACTACGGTGCAAGAGCGTGGTCGGCCGGGATGCCTCGGCCAGCGGGCGCCCGTCGGCGCTGAACGCGACGGCCTTCGTGACGGTGGTGCCTACGTCGACGCCGACATCCATACGCTCCCCTCCTAAACTTCTGCGACCTCCACGGTCGCGCCGTGGTCGCGGAGTGCCTGGATCAGGTCCTTCGGGGTCTTCTCGTCGACGATCACGATGTCGAAGTCGGACAGCGGTGCGAGCCGGTGCAGGGCGGTGCGTTGCAGCTTGCCGTGGTCGACCATCAGTACCTTGGTCTTCGCCGAGCGCAGCATCGCGCGCTTCACCAGCACGATCTCCTCTTCCTGGTGGAACGCGTGCGTCGGCGACACCGCGGAGACCGAGCAGAACAGCAGGTCGGTGTGCAGCGCCTCGACCGCCTCCGCGCACGGCATCCCGCCGAACGAGTCGTGGGTCACGGAGTAGATCCCGCCGAGCGCGAGCAGCGTGATGTCCCGCAACTGCGTGAGCTTGGTGATGGCCGGCAGGAAGTTCGTTGCCACGGTCAACGGTGTGATGTCCTCGAACAGGTCCACCAGCGCCAGCGCGCTGGTCGAGTCGTCGAGCATCACCGACATCCCCGGCTCGATCATCGTCCGCGCGTGCCGGGCGATCGCGAGCTTCTCCGCGTGCGCGGTGTTCAGCCGGTACGCGACGTTGCTCTCGAAGACGCTGGTCGGCTGCGCACTGACACCACCGCGGTACTTGCGGACCACACCCTGCCGCTCGAGCTCGTCCAGGTCACGGTGCACGGTCATCACGCTCACGCCGAACGCCTCGACCAGGTCGTTCGCCGACACCGAGCCGTGCTTCACGACGTACGCCGCGATCTCGGCCTGCCGGCGCGCTGGCCGGCTCAGCTCGGCGGTGTCGCCGTCGACATCCGATGTCATGCCAGGGTCTCCAAACGTAGAGGAGGAACGTTGTACGCCTCGAGACCCACTGTGCCGTCCTGCCACCGGAAACGCACCAGCGCCGCGGGACCGAGCGCAGGTAGCAGTCTGCGGTAGTCGTTCAGCCGCAGGCCCAGCACCCTGCAGACGAGCAGCCGGAGGAGCGTGTTGTGCGCGACGGCGAACACTTTCTGGCCCTGGTGCCGGCGCCCGATCTCGTCGAAGACCTCGCGGACCCGGTCGGCCGCCGCGACCGGGTCCTCACCGCCCGGAAAGTGGTCCCGCACCGGATCGAGCTCGAACGCCTTGCCGACCGCAGGCGGCAGCTCGCGGAGCATCTTCCCTTCGGCGGAGCCGAAGTCGACCTCGCGCAACCGGGCGTCGAGGGTCGGCTGCAGGTTCAAGGCCTCCGCAATCGGCGCGATGGTCTGCCGCGCCCGCAGCATCGGCGAGCACCACAGCGCGTCCGGCGCGAAGTCGAGCGCCCAGGCCTTGAGCAGTTGCGCCTGCTGTACGCCGACCTCGTCGATCGGGAGGTCCGTGGAACCGGTATAGCGGTTGCCGTGGTGCCATTCGGTCCGCCCGTGACGGGCCAGCACGATCGTCGTCCTCATCCCCGGTACCCCCGGCGGTCGAGCTCCGCGACGAACTCGCCGTACAGCTCGTCGAGCCGTCCCCCGCGCGGCTCGAGCACCCGGTCGACGCGGACCATCCGCCGGGCCGTGCCTGTCAGGTCCTCGCCACCAGACGCGGCGAGCACGGCCATGCCGTACGCCGGGTCCGGGACGGCCGGAAGCTCCACCGGTACGCCGAGGACGTCGGCGCGCAACTGGTTCCAGTACCCGCTCCGCGTGCCGCCGCCGGTGAGCGAGACCGAACGGACCGGGTCCGCGCCGAGCGCCTGCAGGTGCTCGAACGCGAGCCGCTCGACGAACGCGACTCCTTGGAGCACGGCTGTATACGTATGCACCGCGTCCGGCGTACTACCAAGCGTGAACCGCTCGGCCTGCGGCGCCACGAATGGGAACCGCTCACCGGTCTTGGTGAGCGGGTAGGTAACAGCGCCGATCGGGTACGCCGCGTGGTCCAGGGCGTCGAGGTCGGCACCGGGCAGGAGTTCGGCGAGGACGCCGGCGCCGGAACTGGACGCGCCGCCGGGGAGCCAGCCGCCGTCGGGATGACGGTGACTGTAGACCGCGCCGGTGGGGTCCGCGATCAGGTCGGCGCTGACGCCTTTGATGACCAGCGTCGTGCCGAGGACCGAGTTCCAGGCGCCGGGGGCGAGGGCGCCGGCGGCGATCTGGGCGGCGCAGCCGTCGGTCATTCCCGCGTAGACCGGGATGCCGTCGGGGGTGCGGCCGAGCTCGGTGCCAGGGCGGACGACCTCAGGGAAGGCCTCGAGCGGCAGGCCGAGTTTGCCGAACGCGGCCGTCGGCCAGGAGTCGGCGACCAGGTCGAAGCCGGTCTTGAGCGCGTGGCTGGTGTCGGTCGCAACCGGGTGGCCGACGAGATGGGCCGCGACGAAGTCCGCGCTGTGCGCGACGCGGCGGCCGGTGAGGTCCAGGTCGAGGATCTTCGGCAACGCCCAGGTCGGTTGCATGCTGGTCGCCCAGCGGTCCGGGTCGGCGTCGACGATCTGCGCGCGGCGGGCGGACGCGCGGGCGTCGTCGTACATCAGGGCCGGGGTGACCGGTCGGCCGGAGCGGTCGGTGAGGAGGAAGGTGCCGGAGGTGGAGCAGACGGCGATACCGTCGACGTCGCGGGTGCCGACCTCGGCGAGGACCGCGTCGACGGCGGTCAGCCACTCGTGCGGATCCTGCTCGTGCCGGGCGCCGTCGCGGTGGCTGATGAGCGGTTGCGCCGCCCGGGACAGCACCTGCCCCTTGGCATCGGCCAGGACGGCCCGCACACTTTGCGTGCCGAGGTCCAGCCCGATCCAGCCCACGTACGGCCTCCAGAATGAGTGTTATCAGCGCTGGTAACATAACACCAGATCGCGATAAGAGTGCGCCAGTCCCCTGGCCGAAGGCGGACACAAGTCGGCCCCCGGACGCCGAAGCGCGCGGGAGCCGAGGTGCTTGGGAACCGAGCTGCTTGGGAGCCGAGATTCCTGTGGGCGGTCAGGAATGCATCAGGAGCAGGCCCGGGTCGACGGTGGCGAGCTCGAGGCGGCCGGCGTCGACGGCGCCGTACGCACCGATGGGGCCGCTGCTGTGCCGGCCGTTGCGGTTCAGCCAGAATCGCCAGCCCTTCGGGGCGGCGGGCCAGGCCGGGTCCGGTTGCCAGCCGACCGGTGGGCGCCAGCCGTCGGTCGGCGGCTCGGGCCAGTCGGGCGGTGAGTTGAACTTGTGCACGAGCGGGTCCCTCCGAATGGTCAGCGATCCGCTGCCGTTGGTCCATACCTGCCGGATCAACGACCCGACGCACCGGATGTCACGGACAAATCTTCGTAAAGTTTCATCCGGCGCGCGGACTCATCTCACCATCGGAGCAACCGCTCGGCAACCGTTCTCTCACCTAGCGGACTGCACGTGCATCGGCACCGGCTATCCACAGGTTGCGGGACAGTTGTGCACAGCAATCACCTAGCTATCCACAGCTTGCGGTAGTTATCCACAGCCTGTGTTGCCGTTGGCTACGTTTCGCAGGCCACACCGTCCCCGTCACGGTCGAGATGCGCAGCGTAACCAGGCTGGCCGCGATACAGCGGCGCCTTACCTGCCGCGCGGACGGCCGCACAGTTCTTGTAGTACACGCTCTGCGTCGCCGGATCGCTCGTCTTCGTGGGCGCGGACGTGGTGCGGGTACCTTGCGCGAGCGGCACGGGCGCCGTGGTGCGGGTAGTGCGCGTGGTCGTCGGCCGAGATGTCACGGTAGGTGCCGGTGGCGGCGGCGTGACTGTTGCCGTCGGCCCCGGAACGGTCTCGGTGACGGTCGGCCCTGCCGCGGTGACGGTCGGCCCGGGCACCGTGACAGTCGGCCCCGCCGCCGTGACCGTCGGCCGTGGCGTCCCCGCGCCGGTCGCCGGAGCGTCGCTGTTACCGGTGATCGCCGTCAGCAGGACGATGAACGCAGCTGCACCCGCGCCCCAGCCTGCGATCAGCTTCGCCGGTGATTCCGCGCCGTACCGCCCGCGCGGTCCCCGCGCCCGCGTACCCCGAGCGGTGAGCCAGAAGGCCCAGCCGGCCGGCGCCGCCGGCCACGATGCGTCCGGCTTCCAGCCGGGTGGTGGTTGCCAGTCCGGGGTCGGCGGTGCCGGCCAGTCGGGTGGCGAGTTGAAAGTTGCCATGGTGAGTTCCCCCCTCGGGGGTTACATCCAGTGACGGTGGCGCTGTGTTACAGGGCGAACTCGGGCTAGGCGACCTGTGTGCAGGTTTCGCTGATCCGGCAGGGCGTGGAGGCGGCCGCGGTGAGGGCGGCGAGTTGGGAGCAGGCGAGCGTGATCGCCTCGGCCTGGGTGCGGCAGTCGGCGTACCAGAACGGGTCGTCCGGCTGCCGGTCCTCGGCGTCGTCGATGTCGGCGTACCAGCAGTCGTGCCGGTAGTGCACGACCCGCACCTTGAGCTTCATGCCCGGTAGGACGCCACCTCACGGACCGCGGTTCCTGCCTTCGACGCAGGTCGAAAGGGTCCGAACGCAGGAACCACGTGACCTGGCGTCTCGTCACAATCGTCGCGTCAGTTCAACCGGCCACGACGAGAGCGGAGCCAGCAGGATGTTCGAGAAGCGCGCGGTGCGTAAGGCGACTGAGCAACTCAACGCGGCCGACAGGCGGCAACGGGACACGGAGGACAACGGCAGGGCAACGCGGGCCGCGTTCCACGGGACCGCAGCGGGCAGAGACGCCGTCAAGTCGAGTGTGCGGGCCGACAAGGACGCCAAGAAAGAGGTCAAGAGGGCCGAGAAGAAGCTCGGCGCGGCGGAGCGGAGGTTGGCCCAGAAGAACGAGCGGAAGGGGCGCACGAGATAGCCCTGGGAGCCGTTCGATTCTCGTCTGAACGGTTTACAACGTTAGAAGCACCCGGTACAACCGAGAGCGAGACCGGTCCGCCCCCAGGTTTCGAGAGGTGTACTCATGAGACTGCTTCGCGTTGCACTGGCCGCCTTGTTGCTGATCGGCGTTCTCGCGCCGACCGCACCGGCCGCCGAGATCCAGGAGAAGGCAGTGACCTCCCAGCTGACGTCGCAGACGTTCCGGAACCCGGTGAACCCGTCGGCGGATCCGTCGATGATGTTCTACAACGGCAAGTACTACGTCGCGACCACCCGCGGCGACCGGATCGGGATCTGGTCGTCGCCAAGCGTCGCCACCTTGCTCGTCCAGCCCGAGCAGGTGGTCTGGCGGGACTCCGACACCAGCCGGAACACGCAGATGTGGGCCCCGGCGTTCCGGCACGTCGGCGGCCGCTGGTACATCTACTACACGGCCTCCGACGGCGTGGACGCCAACCACCGGATGTACGTGCTCGAGTCGGCCGGCGACGACCCGCTCGGGCCGTACTCGTTCAAGGCGAAGATCGCCGACTTCGGCGAGTACGCGATCGACGGCGAACCGTTCACGATCAACGGCCAGCAGTACTTCGTCTGGACCGGCCCGGGCCGCGGCCAGGGCGGGCCGGCGCAGCTGTACATCGTCCGGATGAGCAACCCGTGGACGTCGACCGGCAACCGGGTCGCGATCCCGGCCGACGGCGGGTGCAGCGAAGTACGCGAGGGTCCGACCCCGCTGTACGGCGCGACGCGCACGTTCCTGACGTACTCGACCTGCGACACCGGCAAGCCGGACTACCAGCTGTGGATGAAGAGCATCGCGAACGGCGCCGATCCGATGGTCGCGTCGAACTGGGTGCAGCACGCCGGCCCGATCTTCTCCCGCAACGACGACACCGGCGTCTGGGGCCCCGGGCACCACTCGTTCTTCAAGTCGCCGGACGGCACCGAGGACTGGATCGCGTACCACGGCAAGAACACCAGCGTGTATACGTATTCATTCCGCACCACGCGCGTCCAGAAGATCACCTGGAACGCGGACGGTACGCCGAACCTCGGCCGCCCGCTGGCCGCCGGTGCGACGCAGAACCTGCCGTCCGGTGACCCGGGCTCCTCGAACTACTGGATCAACGACACCGACGCCGCGGTCGCCTACACGGGCGCCTGGAGCTCCGGATCCGGCTGCGGCAACCAGTGCTTCTGGGGCAACGACCACTGGAGCTGGGAGCCGAACGCGACCGCCACGATCAGCTTCACCGGCACCCGCGTGGCCCTGCTGAGCGTCGCCGACACCGGCAACGGCATCGCCGCGATCTCGGTCGACGGTGGCCCGGAGCAACGCGTCGACTACTACAGCTCGATCCGCGTCGGCGAGCAGCTGATGTACATCAGCCCCACGCTGCCGTCCGGCCCGCACACGGTCCGTGTCCGCGTCACCGGCGACAAGAACCCGGCCTCCACCAGCGCAGTTATCAGTCTGGACCGCATCGAGGTCTACTGACGGACGCTCAAGGTGCGCCGTACGGCGTCGACGGAACCCTCCCAGTGTGCTCCATCGACGCCACGGCGCACCTGCTCGTGTATCGGGCCTGGGAGGGTCGGTGTTACATCGATCAGCCCTTGAGTCCGGAGGCGAAGCCGCGGATGACGTAGCGCTGGAGGAACAGGAACAGCAGCAGGATCGGGAGCGCGGCCAGGATCAGGCCCGCCGCGACCAGGCCGTAGTTCGAGGTGTACTGGTTGACGAAGGCAAACACCCGGACCGGGACCGTCTCGTGGCCGGAGCCGCCCAGGTAGAGCAGCGGCGTGAAGAAGTCGTTCCAGATCTGGACCGCGTTCAGGATCAGTACGGTGCCGGTGATCGGGCGCAGCAGGGGGAAGATCACGTGCATGAACGCCTGCAGATGTGACGCTCCGTCGATCAGTGCTGCGTTCGTGTAGTCAGCCGGCAGCGAGCGGATGAAGCCGGTGTAGAGGAAGACCGTGAACGGCAGCTGGATCCCGGTATAGAACAGGATCATCCCCTGGTACGTCCCGAGCAGCCCGAGGTCGTCAACCAGCTTGTACAGCGGGATCATCCCGAGCTGGAACGGCAGGATGATCCCGACCAGGAACAGGATGTAGAGCCCGTAGCTCAAGCGGGTCGCCGTACGGGCCAGGAAGTACGCCGCGAGCGAGCCGGCCGCGATCAGCAGTACCACGCTCGCGACCGTGATCAGGGTGCTGTTCAGCAACGCCGATCCGAGGCCCGCCTCACGCCACGCCTCGCCGAAACTGCCGGCGCTCGGCGGCGACGGCAGCCCGAGCGGCTTGTTCGCGATCTGCTGCGGGTCCTTGAACGCCAGCGTCACCAGGACGTACACCGGGAACAGGAACGCGATCGCGACCACGATCATCACGGCCTCGAGCAGGAACGTCCGTGGGAGGTACTTCATGCCGTCGTCTCCCTCGACCTCAGGTACCCGATCTGCAGGAACGTCACGGCCGCGACGAAGATCGCCAGCACCAGCGCGACCGCCGTGCTGTAGCCGAACTTCCCGTAGACGAAGGCCTGCTTGTACAGCACCGTCGACAACGTGTCGGTCGCGTACCCGGGTCCGCCGTTCGTCATCGCGATGATCTGCGTAAACAACGTCAGCCCGCCGACCGTCGACAGCATCACGTTGATCGTCACGGCCGGGGCGAGCAGCGGCCAGGTGATGTGCCGGAACCGCGCGACCGTACCGGCGCCGTCGACCATCGCCGACTCGTGCAACTCCGCCGGTACGCCTTCCAGCCCGGCCAGGAAGATCACCATCGAGTACCCGGCGCACTGCCAGATCACCGTGAACGCGACCGACCAGAGCGCGAGCGACGGGTTCCCCAGCCAGTCCTGCCGCAGCCCGCCGAGCCCGACCGCACCGAGCGCGGCGTTCAGCCCCGCGTCCGGCGCCGGGTTGTAGACGAACTTCCACAGGAACGACACCATCACCGGACTCACCACGACCGGGGCGAAGAACACCAGCCTGAGGACCATCCGGCTCCGGATCCGGGTGTGTACGCCGAGCGCCAGCAGCAGGCCGATCCCGTTCTGGACCACGACGATCGCGACCGTCAGCAGCAACGTGTTCCGCAACGCGCCGAGCGCCTGGTCGTCCTGGAACAGCTGCTTGAAGTTGGCCACCCCAACGAACGACTTCGCACTCCCCACCCCCGACCAGTCCGTGAACGCCGACCCCGCCCCGGCGATACTCGGGTACAGGACGACAAGTGCGTACACCAGCACGGCCGGCACCGCGAACCACCACGGCGGGGCGATACGTCCTCTCATGCGCCCTTCTTGTACGCGTCGTCCATCTTCTTGAGTGCGTCCTGCACCGTGGTCTTTCCGCCGAGGAGTTGCTGGACCACGGCGAAGTGCGTTGGTTGTACTTCGGCGTTCGGCCAGCGCTGGTCCATGAACGGGACGGCCTTGTTCGCCTTCAGGAGCGGGAGGAACGACGTCAGCGCCGGGTCGACCTTCGCGTCGCCGTACAGCGGGACGCAGGAGACGGCCTCGGCCCAGGCGTTCAGGTTCTCCTGCTGGCCGCAGTACTCCAGGAAGCTCTTCGCCTGGTCCGCCTTCTTGCTCTTCGCGCTGACCGCGATGCCGACCACCACGCCGGCCGGGATCCAGTTGTCGGCGGCAACATCCGTCGACGGGAACGGGAACATCGACAGGTCGTCCGGCGTCTTCGTCGCGGCCCGGAACGCCGACAGTACGGCGGACACCTGGACCGCCATCGCGGCCTTGCCGGTGGCAACCATCGCGGTCGCCTGTTCGTACGTCGTACCGTTCGGGTTGTCGTTGAAGTACCCCTTCTTCTGCAGTTCGAGGTACTTGTTCATCGCGTCGACCCAGCCGGAGTCCGCGAACGACGCCTGCCCGGCGCTCATCTTGTCGTCGAAGTCCGGCGTCTTCGCGTAGACCGTGCCGGGGACCAGCGCGTACGGGATCAGCTGGGTGATCCACGGGGTCTGCGCGCCGAGGGCGATCGGTACGATGCCCTTCTTCTTGAGCTTGTCGCAGACCGCGAGCAGTTCGGACCACGTGGTCGGCGGCTCGACGCCCGCGGTCGCGAACGCCTTCTTGTTGTAGATCGCGCCGAGCATGCTGGAGCCGGGCGAGAAGATGTACGTCTTGCCGTCGTTCTGGAACGCGCCCTTGAACCCGGCCGGCACCTTCTGCGTCCACGACTGGCTGCTGAGGTCCGCGAGCAGCCCGGCCTTGCTCAGCTGCACCATCGACATCGCGCTGCCGCTGCCGGGGTAGACCACGTGGACGTCGGGCGCATTGCCGCCGCCGAGCTGGGTACGGAGCGCGGTCTGCACCTGGTCCGCCGGGGCGAACGAGAGGTTGAAGTCGAAGCCGGAGTGCGCCGTCTTGTACGAGTCGAGCACCTTGCGGAGGCCCGGCTCCTGGTCACCGACGCCGATCACCTTCAGCGTGCCGCCGGACGACGTACCGCCGCTGCCGCCGCATGCCGTCAGCGCACCGCCGAGCGCGGTCGCGACGGTGGCACCGCCGGCCAACTGCAGGAGCCGCCTTCGGCTGACGGACCGATCGAGTGCCATGGTTCCTCCTGAGCGCCGACTTATCGGCCAGGGATGTGAAGTAACCGTCGGATGATGTTACTTTTGTCACGCGGGACGCTACGGACGGCCCGGGAAGGTGTCAAGACCTCGTTGAAAGGATTCAGTCGATACCGGTGTGAAAACGACTGCGGCGAGGGCCGCGGGAGTTTGGGCCGGTGCCTCGGTCGCCTGAGAAGATGGGCTACGTGCCCGTGACCGCCTTCCCGCCTCCGGCCGGTACGACCTCCGTCGCGCCGCGGCCCGGCTCCTCGGTCACGTCTTCCCGGCCCTGGTCTCGCGTCACGTCGCCCCGGCCCGGTGGCCGCGTCACGTCTCCTCGGACCATGCCGACGCGTGGAGCGGTGCGAGCG
>NZ_DASRVN010000015.1:0-45426 GCF_035655035.1 Kribbella sp.
TTGCTGTCGAGCACGATCCGGTCGCTGCGCTCCGGGAACATGGTCGTGTAGACCGCACCGAGGTACGTGCCCCAGGACGCCCCGAGGTACGAGATCTTCGGCTCACCCAGCGCGGCCCGGATCCGGTCCAGGTCGCGGGCAGTGTTCGCGGCGCTCACGTACGGCAGCATCCAGGCGCTCGCGGACGTCGCGCACTGCTTCGCGATCTGTCGCGACTGCTCGGCCCGCTGGGCGACGTCGGCAGCATTCTTCGCGTACGGCGGGATGTTGCCGAAGAGCAGCTGCTCGTCCGTGAGGTTGCACTTGACCGGCGTACTCCGGCCCATGCCACGCGGGTCCATCCCGATCAGGTCGTAGCTGTCGAGCACACTCTGCGGCATCTTCACCGCGACGAGCAGCGCGAGGTACCCGATGCCCGGGCTCGGACCGCCCGGGTTGGTCAGCAGGATGCCGCGACGCTTCTCCGGGTTCTTGCTCGGCAGCCGGGAGACGGCGATGTCGATCTGTCGGCCGTCGGGATGCTCGTAGTCGAGCGGCACCTTCAGCGTCCCGCATTGCATCCCCGGCGGCACCGGAAGCCCGTCGCCGACGTCCTTGTCACACTCACCCCACTTGATCGTGTCCGCTTGCCCCGTTTGAGCAGCACTCGACAGCTGCGCCTGCGAAACCCCCGCGACCGCCGCGGCCGCCACAACGGCAACCCCGGCGATGATGGCCAAGCCCCTTCGCATCCGAACCTTCCCTCCAGCCGACACACGTTCCCTGACCGCCCCCACTCTGCCCACCGGCGGGCCGCGGCACATCACACGCACGGCTGGTCCCGAACCTGACCGAAAGTACTAGTCCAGAAGCCTTGGCACAGGGGTTGCGTCAACGCGTTTGACGGATTCAAGCTCTCGTCAGCGGGGAACGGCAATCGTTTGACGGACAGGGCTGGCAGGGACGGTTATGGTGACGTTGCGTGATATCGCCGAGCAGGTCGGCGTGTCGGCGTCCTCGGTGTCGCTGGTGCTCAACGACCGCGGGCAGGGCCGGGTGCGTTCGGACGTGGCGGAGCGGATCCGGGCGGTGGCCGCCGAGCTCGGGTACGTCCCGAACCTGCTGGCCCGGGGGCTGAAGACCAAGCAGTCGCTGACCATCGGGCTGGTCTCGGACGGGGTGGCCTCGATCCCGTTCGCGGGTCAGATGCTGGCCGGTGCGCAGCTGGCGGCCGCCGAGGAGGGCTACCTGCTGATGCTGATCGACACGGTCGGCCACCCGGAGGTCGAGGGGCCCGCGACCCGGGCCCTGCTGCAGCGCAACATCGAGGCACTGATCGTCGCGGCCGAGTTCCATCGCGAGGTCGCCCTGCCGATGGTGCCGAGCTCGTTGCCGATCGTCGTCCTGGACGGGCGGCCCAAGGACGGCGACGCCGACTGGGTGGTGCCCGACGAGGCCGGCGGCGCGCGGGCGGCCACCGAGCGGCTGATCGCCGCCGGGCATCGGCGGATCGCGTTCTGCAACGTCGCCGACGCGATGTTCGTCGCCCGTGAACTCCGCCGTACCGGCTACGAGCACGCCCTGCGTGACGCCGGGATCGAGGTCGATCCTTCGCTCGTCGTCGACGCGGCGGACCCGAGTGCGGCGGCGGGCCGGGTGCCCGCACTGGAGATGCTGCGACGGCCCGATCGGCCGACCGCGGTGTTCTGCTTCTCGGACCAGCTCGCGATGGGCTTCTACCAGGTCGCCCAGCAACTCGGGCTGGAGATCCCGCGGGACCTGTCGGTGGTCGGGTTCGACAACCACCAGTTCATTGCCGACAGCATCCTTCCCGGGCTGACCACGATCCAGCTCCCGCACCGTGCCATGGGGGAGTGGGCGGCCGAACAGGCCATCGCCCGCAGCCGTGGTACCGCCGGACCGGCACCGGTTCACCGACTGATGCCGTGCCCGATCGTCGAGCGTTCGTCCGTCGGTCCACCAGGGATCGGCTGATCCATCTCATATCCCACTGTCCGCGGCCTTCTCCGGCCGGCGGATCGACCAGTCACGCCTGTTGACAGTTCACAAGGAGACTGACATGCCATCAATCTCGCGCAGAGCCTGTGTCATCGCCGCCGTCGCGGCCCTGGCCGCCGCGTCCGTCACCGCGTGCGGCGGCGGTACCGCGGGGGACTCGAGCAAGACGTTCAAGATCGTGCAGTACGAGGACCCGACGTCCGCCCAGGGACAGGGGTGGCAGAAGGCGCTCGAGCTCTTCAAGGCCAAGCATCCGGACGTGAAGGTCGAGTTCCAGCAGACCAGCTTCGACGCGTTCCGCCAGAACGCGAAGATCACGCTCGCGGGCAACGACGTACCGGACGTCGTCGAGTTCAACAAGGGCAACGCGGACGGCGGGCAGCTCGCCGCGCAGGGTCTGCTGGAACCGCTGACGGACCAGGTCACGAAGTACGGCTGGGACAAGAAGGTCACCGGCGCGATGGCGGCGTTCGCGAAGTACGACGACAACGGTCACGCCGGGTCCGGCGAGTGGTACGGCGTACCGAACATCGGCGAGTACGTGATGTTCTACTACAACAAAGCGAAGTTCCAGCAGGCCGGAATCACCAAAGTGCCGACGAGTCTCGCGGAGTTCGAAGCCGCGATGGACAAGCTGAAGGCGGCCGGGCAGATCCCGATCTCGAGCTCGGCGAACACCAGCCAGGGCTTCAACCAGATGTGGATCTGGTACTCGCTGGTCTCGGCGGCGGCGACCCGGCAGCAGGTCGACGACTTCATGTTCGTGAAGAGCCCGGTCGACTTCCACAGCGGTCCGTGGAAGGAAGGCACCGAGAAGTTCCAGCAGTGGATCGACAAGGGGTACGTCGGGGACAAGCTCGGCGGGCTGTCGTTCGAGCAGGCCACGGTGAACTTCCTCAGCGGCAAGGCGGCGATGCTGATCTGGAACAACGGTGAGTTCGCCCGGATCCGCAAGGACGCGAAGTTCGGGTGGGGCTACTTCACGCTGCCCGGGGCGCAGCTGTCGATGGGGTCGTCCGGTCACCTGTGGGGTGTGCCGGCCAAGGCCAAGAACAAGGAGCTCGCCTACGACTGGATCAACACGACGTTGAGCCCGGAAGTACAGAACCTGATCGGGCAGAAGGGTGGCCTTCCGCTGGCCGGTGACACCGCGACGATCACCGATCCGGTCACCCGGCAGTTCACCGCGCGCTTCGACCAGCTGGTGAAGGCCGACACGCTCTCGTTCTATCCGGACTACCCGGTGCCGGGATTCCTCGACTTCATCCAGACCCACATGCAGGCCATGTCGAACCGCAACGAGACGGCGGCGCAGTACCTCGACGCGCTGCAGAAGTTCTACGACGACGGTACGAAACGATGAAGCGTGGCTATTGGTGGTACCTGCTACCGATCGGTGTCGGGTTCACCGCGGTGGTCGCCGTACCGTTCGCGGCGAACGTGGTCCTGAGCTTCTTCCGCTGGAAGGGCGGGATCGCCCCGTTGCGCTGGAACGGCCTCGGCAACTACATCGACCTGTTGCACGACGCGAACTTCTGGCTGTCGTTCCGCAACTCGGTCTTCATGATCGTCGCGATCGTGGTGATCCCGACCGGTCTGGGCATCCTGCTCGCGGCGATGCTGGTCGACTTCCTCGGCAAGCGGTTCGGCCCGCGGGCCGCGAGTTTCCTGCGGGCGACGTACTACCTTCCGCAGATCCTGCCGATCGCGGTGGCCGGGTTCATCTGGAGCTGGATCCTCGACCCGAGCAGCGGCTCGATCAACACGTTCCTGCACTCGGTCGGCATCAGCGACCCGCCGGACTGGCTGGGTTCCCCGGACCTCGCGCTCTACTCCGTGATGCTGATGCTGGTCTGGCTGCAGCTGGGGTACCCGCTGGTGATCTTCATGGCCGCGCTGTCCCGGGTCGATCCCGAGCTGTACGAGGCGGCCGCGCTCGACGGCGCCGGGTGGTGGCGGCAGTTCCGCGCGATCACGCTGCCGACCGTACGGCCGGAGATCTTCATCGTGGTGCTGACCGCGACCGTGGCGGCCCTGAAGGTCTTCGCGCCGATCCTGATCCTCACCGGCGGCGGGCCGGAGGGATCGACGCTGGTGCCGTCGTACTACGCCTACCGGAACTTCTTCGAGCTGTCCCAGGTCGGGTACGGGTCGACGATCGCGACGGTGATGGCGGTCGTGATCTTCGCCGTGGCCGCCGTACTGCTCGGTTGGCAGCGGCGCTCGGAACGGGGGGCCTGAGATGACGGACCGACGTACGCCGTTGGCCTGGCTCGTGCTGGTCGCGGCCGGGGTGATCGCGCTGGTGATGTCGTCACCGTTCCTGCTGATGGTGCTGAACGCCTTCAAGACCGGGCCGGACTATTCGAGCCACGGGCCGATCGCCTGGCCGCGGACGTTCAGTTTCGATGCCTTCAGCCACTATCTGTCGCTGGTGAACTTCCCGGTCGCATTGTGGAACTCGATCCTGATCTCCACCCTGGTCGCGTTCGGCGGTGTCGCGCTCGGTCTGCTCAGCGCGTACCCGATGGGCGTCGGCCGGATCCGGGGGAGCGGCGTGATCCTCGCGATCCTGCTGCTGTCCACGATGCTGCCGCACGAGGCGCTCATCTATCCGTTGTTCTACGGCGCACAGGCCACGCACACGTTCAATACGGTGTGGTCGGTCGTGATCGTGTTCGTCGTACTGCAAGGGGCCTTCGGCACCTATCTGCTGGCGAGCGTGATGGGGACGGTGCCGCGGGAGATCCTCGAGGCGGCCGCGATGGACGGCGCCGGCCGCTGGCAGATCCTGTGGCGGATCGTGCTGCCGATCCTGCGGCCGACGCTGTCCGTGCTCGTCGTGTTCTTCTTCATCTGGACCTGGAACGAGTTCTACATCCCGGTCGTCCTGCTCTCCGACCAGTCGTCACAGACCGTACCGATCGCGTTGTCGACGCTACGGGGCCAGCACTCGATCGACATCACCGTACTGAACGCCGGATCGCTGTTGTCGCTGCTCCCGACCCTGGTCTTCTTCCTGATCTTCCAGCGCACCCTGAACCGCGGCGTGACCGCGGGCGCCGTCAAATGACCCCTCGAGAGGAATCCTTCTTGTTCTCCACCGTCAACGTCCCCGTCCTGCCCGCCGGTGTCGTCAGCCGATCGATCAACGCCGAGAACCCGACCGGCGCACCGGGCTCGGCCGCGCGCGCCGCGTCCCCGCTCGGCCCGGGTCGCAAGGGGTCGGCGTACCTGCCGCTGCCGGCCGGTGAGACGCTCACCCTGGCCGAGATCGAGGGGCCGGGGGTGATCCGGCACATCTGGCTGACCGTCGACGACCGGACCGGCGCGGGGCCTTTCGTACTGCGTGACCTCGTGCTCCGCGCGTACTGGGACGGCTCCGCCGTACCGTCCGTCGAGGTGCCGCTCGGGGACTTCTTCTGCAACGGGTTCGGTACCCGCGCGCTGGTCACGTCCGCGCCGATCGTCGTCGCACCGACCGGCGGGATGAACTGCTACTTCCCGATGCCGTTCCGCGGCGCCGCCAGGATCACCCTCGAGAGTCAGCACGCCGGCGACCTGCCCGCGGTCTTCTACCAGGTCGACTACACCCTCGGCGACGCGGTCGCCGCGGACACGCCGTACTTCCACGCCCAGTGGCGACACTCCGACGGTACGGCGCCACTGGGTACCGACCATGTGATCCTGGACGAGGTGTCAGGTCGCGGGACGTACGTCGGCACGTACGTCGCGCTCACCTCGCTGCACAGGTACTGGTGGGGAGAAGGCGAGGTGAAGTTCTTCGTCGACGAGGACGACGAGTTCCCGACGTTGTGCAGCACCGGGCTGGAGGACTACGCGGGCGGCGCGTGGGCCTTCCAGGACGAGCTGCGCACGGATCCGGAACCGGAGATCCGCACGTTCAGCGCGCCGTACTGCGGGTACCCGTTCCACTCGACCCGCGACCGGACGAAGGCGTCCCCGTTCGCCACCGAGGCCTTGCCGATGCACGGCCTGTACCGGTGGCACCTCCCGGACCCGATCCACTTCAGCAGCCGCCTCAAGATCACCCTCCAGCAGCTCGGCGCGTGGCATCACGGCCTCTTCGAACGCCAGGACGACATCGCCACCACCGCCTACTGGTACCAGACCGCCCCGCACACGCCCTTCCCGCCATTCCCGCAGCACCGGCACCCCCGCTGACATGTTCCCTGAGAAAGGACCGCGTGATGCTCGACCCCGTCGTCGGTAAAGGCCAGCTGACCGAGACCGACCGTTTCATCTTCGAGTCGTGGGGCTACTTCCTGATTCCGAACGTCCTGACCAAGGAGGAGGCCGCCGAGGCGTACGACGTGTCGCAGCGTCTGCACGAGAGCCGCGACCGCGAGTTCGGCCAGATCGGCCGGACGTACGAGAGCGAGCCGGCCCTCGAGCGGCTGATCGACCATCCCGACGTCCTTCCGAAGGTGCAGGGACTGCTCGGCGACCGCTTCATCCTGCAGGCCGGCTGGAACACCATGCAGCCGGCCCACGCCGGGAACGGCGGGTGGCACCAGGACGGATCGTCCGCGTACGACTTCAAGGACCTGGGCTACCCGGTCCCGTTGCTCCAGCTCCGCGTCTCGTACCTGCTCACCGACCAGACCGTCCCGGGCATGGGCAACATGGAACTGATCCCCGGCAGCCACCGCTCGCGGGTCAACCTGCCTGACTCGATCCGCGAGAGCAAGGGCGACATCGCCATCGGCCACGTCGTGTGCGCCGAGGCCGGCGCCGCCCTCGTCTTCCACAACGGCGTCTGGCACCGCACCTTCCGCCACGACGGCGACTACGACCGCTTCACCACCCACTACGTCTACAGCCCACCCTGGGTCCGGATGGCCGACCGCTTCACCAACGACCCCGAGTTCCTCGAACGCACCACACCCCTGCGCCGCGCCCTGATGGGAGAGTTCGCCCGGCCGGATGCCCCCTTCGGCGCCAACTACGACCCCCTCCCGATCTGACGTACAGCTCCTCAGGTGGTTGACCGGGCGGCGTCCTTGATCAGGTTCGCCACGGTCCGAGGGTGGCTGATCATCGCCACGTGCGACGAGGTGGGTGCTTCGACGACCTTGCGGAAGTTGGCACGGTTGTACATGAAGCGCTCGCAGGCCGGCGGGATGGCCTTGTCGCGGCCGGCCACCAGCCCCCAGGCGGGGATGGTGTGCCAGGCCGCGACCCGGGTCGGGTAGGCGAAGGAGTCGGCGTCGAACGGTCGCTGCGTGGCCTGCAGGATCCGGAACGCCTCGGTGGAGAGGTCGGCGGCGAAGGCTGCCTGGCCGTCCTTGCTGAGGTAGAGGTCGGTTCCGGTGGTGCCGTCGGGTTTGGTGTACGGGACCGGCACGCTGACGGGCAGGACCTCGCTGCCGGGGAACTTGTTGATGAGTTCGCCCTGCGTCTCGCCCACGTCGGGGACGAACGCCGCGATGTAGACGAGTGCCTTGACGTTGCTCTTGCCGGCGGCGGCGTTCGTGATGACGGTGCCGCCCATGGAGTGTGCGACGAGGACGACCGGTCCGCTGATCGAGTCCAGCAGACTTCCGATGTACGGCGCGTCCGTGGGGATGCCGCGGAGCGGGTTCGATCCGGCGATCGTGGTGTAGCCGTCGTCCTGCAGTTGGGCGATGACGCTGTTCCAGCACGACGAGTCGGCGTACCCGCCGTGGACCAGCACGATGGTCGGCTTGGTCTTCGGGGGTGTGGCGGCCTGGGCGGTGGCGGCTGGGGTGGCGACCAGTGCGGCGGCCCCGGTCGCCAGTACCTGCCGGCGGGTGAGATTCGTTGCCATGGTGATCTCCTAGGCCAGGGACTCGACGGCGGTGTGGACGAGGTCGGCGACGGCCTGGGGCTGGGACACGTACACCGAGTGGCTGCCCGGGACCTCGCGGACCGTGGCGCCCGCGCGCTCGGCCATCTGGCGCTGCGCCGGCGGCGGGATCATCCGGTCGTCGGCGGCGACCAGGTACCAGCTCGGCTTGCTGCGCCAGGCCGCCTCCGCGATCGTCCCGCCGAGGGCTTCGAGGCCCCACGGCACCTGGGAGTCGGCCATGAAGGCGGCCTCGTCGGCGGGCAGGTCGCCGGCGAACGAGTCGTGGAACTTGTCCCGGTCGAGGAACAGGAAGCCGTCGCGCGGCGGCAGGATCGGCGGCACCGGCGCGCCGGGCGGCGGGTCGGCGATCAGGGTGTTCACGGACTCGCCCTTGTCCGGCGCGAACGCGGTCACGTACACCAGCCCGGCGACGCGCTCGTCGGTGCCGGCCGCGGTGATCACGGCGCCGCCGTACGAGTGCCCGACGAGCACGGCCGGTCCGTCGAGCTCGTCGAGGACCTGCTTGACCGCGGTCACGTCGCCGTCGAGGGAGACGGTCGGGTTCTGGACGATCGCGACGCGGTGGCCCTGGGCGCGGAGCCGGTCGTAGACCCCGCGCCAGCCGGAGCCGTCGACGAAGCCGCCGTGGACGAGAAGTACCGCGGGTCCGGTGGTGCTCATGATCTTCCTCCAAGGTTCGGTCTGGTACTTCGGGACAGTAGGGATGGGACCGCTCTCACGGCAGGCGGGAAAACCCTTGACCGGGACCCTCGATCTGCCGGACCGGGTGCCGCAGAATGACCTGATGGACGAGGAGCTGGCCGCCGCGTACGGGTTGTTCGGCCGCGAGGACGCCTTGGGCGTGCTGAGGGAGGTCGTGGACGGCGGAGGCAGCGCGGTCGTGATCGGCGAGCCGGGGCTCGGCAAGAGCAGTCTGCTGAAGGTGGTCGACCAGCTGGCCCAGCGGCGCGGGCGGAGGGTGCTGTCGGTCGGCCCGACGCAGTTCGACCGCGGGCTGCCCTTCGCCGGGCTGGCCGAGTTGGTGAGCCAGTGCCCGGAGACGGTCTTCGATCGCCTGCCCGGACCGCAGCGGCGCGCGCTGGAGGTCGCGTTGCAGCGCGCCGAGCCGGAAGGCGGCGACATCGACGCCTTGGCCGTGCCACTCGCGGTCCGTGGCCTGCTGACCCAGTTGTACGGCGCTGAGCCGGTGACGCTGATCGTCGACGACGCCCAGTGGCTGGATCAGGCGAGCGTCGGCAGTCTGGGGTTCGCGCTGCGGACGATCGACCCGCGCCGGCTGAGCGTCGTACTGGCGTCGAGACCTGATCCGGGGGCGGCGGCCGAGCTGATCCGGGTGCTTGTCGAGCCGCGGCGCGAGGTGGAGCTGCGGCCGCTGCCGGACTGGGCGATCGGGCAGCTGCTCCGCAAACGGCTCGGGCTGCGGTGGACGCCGCCGATGAGCGCCGGGGTGGCGCGGGCCAGCGGCGGGAACCCGTTCCTGGCGCTGATGATCGCGCTGGCGATGCAGTCCGACCTGTCGAAGTGGCGCTGGAGTTCGCAGGAGGGCCACGAGCCGATCTTCCCGGTCCCTCCGAGCCTGGCCGGGTTGCTGGGGGAGAAGGTCTCGGTGCTGTTGTCGCAGGACGCCCGCGACGTACTGCTGCTGGTGTCCGCGGCCGGGCGGCTGACGGTGTCGCAGCTGCAGCGGATGGTCGAGGAGACGCGGCTGCGGTCCGCGCTCGAGGCCGCGGCCGATGCGGACGTGGCGCGGGTCGGGGCGGGCGCGCTGGTCGCGTTCACCCATCCGCTGCTGGCGTCGGCGCTGTACGACGCGGCGGCGCCCGATGCGCGGCGGCGTACGCACCGGATGCTGGCCGAGAAGCTCGAGGACCCGGTCGAGCGCGCCCGGCATCGCGCGCAGTCGATCGTCGCCCCCGACGAGGCAGCCGCCGGTGAGCTGGAACGTGCCGCCGAGATCTCGCGGAGTCGTGGTGCTCAGCAGTTGGCGGGCGAACTGCTGGAGGCGGCGGCGTTGGCGACGCCGTCCGATGTCGACGCGTCGGGCAGCTTCCGGCGCTGGATCGGTGCGATGGACACGTACCTCGGTGCCGGGGACGTACTCGCGGCGCGGGCCGCGCTGGAGAATGCGTCGGCGGTGGCGGCGTCGGCGGAAGAGCGCGCCCAGGTGCTGCTGCGGAAGGCGCGGCTGCCCGGCAACCTGCGGGCCGCGCGCTCGCTCGCCGAGGAGGCGTTCCGGCTCGCGCCGGCGGCCGGCCACGAGGTGCGGGCCGAGATCCTGCAGGAGCTCAGCGAGTACCACCGGATGGAGGGCCACGGCCGGCTCACGCTGCGGCTGTCCCGGCTGGCGGCCGACGAGGCGGCAGCTGTACGGCGTACCGACGTACAGCTGATGGCCCTGAACCAGCGGCTGAACGCGGAGTGGCTGTGGGGGATCACGGACCGCCGGCAGGAGACGGTCGAGCAGCTGGAACGGTTGATCGCGAGTACGGAGGTCTCGGCCGCGGAGGGGGTGTGGGGCCACGGGTTCCACGCGGCCTGGAACGATCCGACCGCGGAGCGGGGGATCCGCGAGGGCATCCGGCGGACGGTCGAGGCGGGACGGTACGGCGACCTGTCGAGCCTGTACATCTGCCTGATCATGTGCCACGTGCGCGGGTCCCGGATCGCCGACGCCCGGAAGGCGCTCGAGGAGGCGGATCGTTCGGGCGCGTGGGCGAACGACTTCAACCTGCAGGAGCAGCTGGCGCGGATCCTGGTCGCGGAGTACTCCGGCGAGCTGGACGAGGCCCGCGGGCTCGCGCTGGAGGCGGCGGAGCAGTCGCGGTCGCACGGGATCACCTACTGGCTGGCCGGATTCCTCGCCCAGCTCGGATTCGTCGAGGTCTCGGCCGGGAACTGGCAGGCCGCGCTCGAGCCGCTGCGTGAGCTCGCGGACATCTTCGCCACGACCGAACTGGTGGACCTGGAACAGCTGCTGTGGCCGGTCGACTACGCCGATGCCGCGCTGCAGGTCGGCGCGCTCGACGAGGTCGCGGCCGCCATCACCCTGCTCCGCCGTCAAGGTGCGGCGGGCCGGCCGGAGGCGACCGTCGCCGCGGATCGCTGCCAGGCCTTGCTCACCGCCGCGGGCGGCGACCTGGACACGGCGATCGCCGCGCTACGGCAGCTCCGGGACGCCACGGAATGCCCGTTCGAGGCGGGCCGGTCGCGGCTGGCGCTGGGGCAGGTGTACCGCCGTGCCGGCCAGAAGGGCCTCGCCGTCGAGACCCTGAACGCGGCCGCCGCCACCTTCGAGGACCTCGGCGTACCGCGGTGGGCCGAACGCGCCCGGGCCGACTCCGGCCGCCTGACCCCCCGTACGTCGTTGCTCACGGCAACCGAGCACCGGGTCGCCGAACTCGTCGCCGCCGGCCGGTCGAACCACGAGACCGCCGCCCAGCTGTTCATGTCGGTGAAGACCGTCGAGGCCAACCTGACCAGGATCTACCGCAAACTCGCCGTCCGCTCCCGAACCGAACTCGCGAACCACCTCAACACCCCACCCGGCCCGAAAACTCCCTGACGAAGAGCCCGCGCTCATCGAACGGCCGCGCCTGTACGCCGGAGCTGTCCCGCCTGGGTTCGCAAGGCGCTGATGCGGGCGATGATGCCGTCGAGTGCGACCGCCAGGGGACGGGTGGTGCGCTGAATCTGGGTCAGCAGGAGACCGCCCTGGAGCGCGGTGAGCGCTTCGAGTGCGAGATCGTCGACGTCGACGTCGGCGGCCAACTCCCCGCGTTCCTGCATGCGTCGCAGGCCGTGGTGGATGCCGCCGTGCCAACGCTCGAAGCTGGCGGCCACGCGGTGCCGGCCTGCTGGATCGGTCTCCGCCAGCTCGCTGCCCAGCGATCCGATCGGGCAGCCGCCGACGCACTGGAGGCGACGCTGGTGCTCGACCATCGCGTCCCGCCAGGCGCGGAGCCCGGTCATCGTGTCGAGGCGAGCCAAGAGCGGTTCCTGGGCGTCCAGCACCTCGTCGGACTGGAAGTCGACCACGGCCAGGACCAGGGCCTGCTTGTCCGCGAAGTAGTGGTACACCTGCCCGGTCGAGACACCCGCCGCCAGCTGCACGTCCTCCAGCCGGGTACCCGCGATTCCCCGCTCCAGCATCAGCTCGGCAGCGGCCTGGACGATGCGCTGCCGGGTCATGGCGCCCTTGCGGGTCAACGCCCGCTCTTGTCCGATGCTCACGCTCCCGAGCGTACAGGTTCTGGAGTGCGCAATCTAGAATTCTGGCGTTGCCACTCCATTTTTTACTCGGCAAGCTCGGTGGTGTCTCACGGTGAGACCGAACCGGATCCCACCCGGTTCGCTCGGGAAAGGACACCCGTATGACCGCCACCCCTGACGCCGAACGAGTCACGATCGCCGAACGCGTCCATGCGCTCCACGAAGGGATGACCGGGCAGCTGCCCGAGGCGGCGCTGCAGGCTTTCGGTGCGGAACAGACCGGCCTCGACGCGCGCGGCGTTCCCGGCGGCGTCGCGGCTGCCGGTTCCGTCGTTCCGGACGTGCCGCTGCTCGACGTGCATGGGGACCAGACCAGTCTGTACGCCGCCCTCGCCGGTGCGCCTGCCGTGATCGTGCTCTACCGGGGCGCGTGGTGCCCGTACTGCAACCTCGCGCTGCGGGCCTACCAGGAGGACCTCGTCCCGGTACTCGCCGAGCGGGGGATCGGGCTGCTCGCGATCAGCCCGCAGAAGCCGGACGGCTCGCTCTCGATGCAGGAGAAGAACGAGCTGACCTTCACCGTGCTGTCCGACCCGGGCAACCGGATCGCGGGCGCACTCGGCGTGCTCACCGCACCGACGGACGAGGTGCGGGCGGTCCAGGGATCACTCGGGCTCGACCTGCGCGAAACCAACGCCGACGGCACCACCGCGGTACCGATGCCGACCGTCCTCCTGACCGACGCCACTGGCCGGCTCCGCTGGCTCGACGTCCACCCGAACTACACCACCCGCACCGAGGTGTCCGACATCATCACCGCCCTCGGCACCCTCGCCTGACACCGCAAAGGTCACTCAGATGAACAACCTTCCGCAACGCTACGGCGAGTATGCCGTCGTGACCGGAGCATCCTCCGGCATCGGTGAACAATTCGCGCATCAACTGGCTGCCAGTGGTCTGCACCTCGTTCTCGTTGCCAGAGGCAAAGACCGTCTGGACGCTCTGGGCAAGGAACTCACCAGCCGCTACCGGATCAGGACCGAGTCGGTCGCCGTGGACCTGTTCGCCGACGGTGCGGTGGACGAGCTGCTGCGCCGCACCGAGCACCTCGACGTCGGAATGGTCATCCCGAACGCCGGCAACTTCGTCGCCGGGGCGTTCCTGCACAACGACCTGGCGGCTGAGCTGGACGTCCTGAAGCTCAACACCAGCGTGCCGATGCAGCTCGCCCATGAGTACGGCCGGCGCTTCGCCGACCGCGGACGCGGCGCGATCATCCTGGTCTCGTCCACCGTCGGCGCCGCCCCCGCGCCGTACCTGGCGAACTACGGGGCGGCGAAGGCCTACATCCTGTCACTCGGCCAGGCCCTCAATCTCGAGTACCGGAAGCTGGGGGTCGACCTGCTCGTCGTGACTCCCGGTCCCACCGCGACCCCGGCGGTCGCGAACGCCGACGGGATCGACTTCCGCAGGCTGCCCGTCCCGATGTCGGCTCCGGAGAAAGTCGCGCGCGTCGCGCTCCGGAACCTCGGCCGGCGCGGGCATGTCGTGGTGGGGACGCCCAACAAGTTCATGGACCTGATGGGCAAGTTCCTGATGCCACGGCCCGTCTCGACGAAGGTGTACGGGTGGTTGATCTTCCGGGCGCTCGACGAGGACAACCGGGTTCTCACCCGACCGGTGCGCGGGGCCTGACGGATACGGCCTAGTGCTGGATGAGGGTTGTGTGGAGGAAGTCGGTGATCAGGTTCATCAGTTGGGTGCCGGTCCATGGAGCGGGGTTGTCCGAGAGTTCGCCGTGGCCGGCGCCTTTCACGACGTACCGGGTGGTGCTGACGCCGGCGGCGCGGAGTGCCTGGTGGAGGCGTGCTGTCTGGCTCGGTGCGATGATTCGGTCGTCGTCGCCGTGCAGCAGCAGGAACGGTGGTGTTCCGGGGGTGACGCGGCTGACCGGGTCCGCCTGCCGAACCTCGTCCGGGTGGTCGGCGAACGCCCGGCCCGGGCCGAGGACGTACGCCGGGATCGCGGACTTCGGGCCGGTGATCGCGGCCACCATCGCGGCGTCGAACCCGGCGGCGACCTCGTCCAGCTTGGAGGCGCCGAACAGGTCGACGACCGCGTCGACCCGGTTGTCCGGATCGGTGGCGGCCATCGCGGCGAGGTACGCCCCGGCCGACTCACCCCAGAGCGCGACCCGGTCCGGATCGAGGTCGTACTCCGCGGCGTGCGAACGCAGGAACCCGAGAGCGGTGGCGACGTCGGCCAGACCGTCATGGTAGGTCGCGCCAACGGTCGTGGTGCGGTAATCGATGCTCGCGACAACGAACCCGGCGTCGGCGACGTACCGGCGCTGCTTGCCCGCCATCATGCGGCGCGCGGACACGAAACCACCTCCGGGCAGGTAGACCACCAGCGGATGCGGTCCGGGCCCGGCCGGCGCCAGGACGTCGATCTTCAGTCCGGGGGAGTACTCGATCCCCTTGTGCCCGCGCCCAGCTCGCCGCCCACCCCGGATCCGCGGCCGCGGATCCGGGGTGATCACGACGCTGTCGGGATCGTCGTCGCCGGCCGCGACCCCGGACAATCGAATCGGCCGACCCTGCAATGCCGCGAGCGCCATGATCAACCTCATCGTCAGCCTCATGGCACCAAGGTATCCGCGGCCGGCTGGTCAGACGGCGATGCGGCCGCCGTCGACGGGGAGTTGGGCACCGTGGATGTACGCGGCGTCGTCGCTGACGAGGAAGGTCACGGCGGCGGCGATCTCCTCGGGCAGGCCGGGGCGGCCGTGCGGGGTGGTCGCGGCGAGCTTGTCGAGGGCGTCGCCGTACGCCGCGGTGCCCTCGGTACGGGTCGGGCCGGGGCTGACCGCGTTCACGCGGACACCGGACGGGCCGTACTCGGCCGCCCAGGCCTTGGTAAGCAGCAGGAGCGCCGCCTTGCTGGAGCCGTAGAGCGCGTACCCGGGATCGCCGTAGTGTGCGACCATCGTGGCGATGTTGACGATCGCGCCCTTGCCCCGATCGGCCATCAGCGGTGCGACCGCGGCGACCAGGAAGTACGGCGCCTTCACGTTGATGTCGTAGACGTTCTCGAACACGTCCTGCGTCGTCTCGGCCGTCGGTCCGTACGGGTAGATCCCGGCGTTGTTGACCAGGATGTCCACCTGTCCGCCGCCGAGCTCGGCGGCGGCGCGGGCGAGTTCGCGGGCGCTGGCCTCGTCGGTCAGGTTCGCGGCGACGAAGTCGGCCTTGCCGCCGTTCTCCCGGATCGCGGCCACGACGTCCTCCGCGCGGGCCGCGTCCCGGCCGGACACGATCACGTGCGCGCCGTGCTTGGCCAGGTCGAGCGCGATGGCCCGGCCGATTCCGCTGTTGCCGCCGGTGACGAGGGCGGTCGAGCCGTCGAGCTGTGCAGTCACTTGCTGTCTCCTTGAGTACTGGTGCGAACTGCTGTCTGTGGGCTCAACCGGCGCGGCTTCCGCGGTCATCCGCCGCGCCATCTCCGGTGGCGGTAGCGGGCCATCGGTGCTCCTGATAGGCCAGAATCGGCCTGTGGAGATCCGTGAACTGCGTGCGTTCGTGGCCGTTGCCGAGGAGGGCGGGCTGTCCGCGGCGGCGCGCCGTCTGCATCTGAGCCAGTCGGCGTTGTCGCAGGTGGTGCAGTCGCTCGAGCGCCAGTTGGGCGTCCAACTACTCACCCGCAGCCACAGCGGTACGACGCCGACCCTGGCCGGCGACATCCTGGTACGGCGGGCCCGGGCGATTCTGGCCGCCCACGACGGGGCCGTGGCTGAGGTGATGGCGGCAGGCGGTGACGGTTCGGCGGTTGCCGGGCGGATCCGGGTCGGCGTACCGCTGGAGCTGCCGCTCGACGTGCTGCCGTCGGCGCTGGTCGAACTGCGGGCGGCGTACCCGGAGACCCGGGTCGATGTCCGGCACGCGTCGAGCGCCGGGCAGCTGGCCGCGCTCGACGCCGGCGACCTCGACCTGGCGCTGGTCCGGTACCGGCCCGCGGGGGAGCGGTTCGACGCCTTCCTCGTCGTACGTGAACCGATCGGGGTGCTGCTGGACGCCGGGCACTCGCAGTCGCTGGCCGAGGCGACAGGTGTGCGGCTGGACCGGCTGGCGGGGATGAGCTGGCTGGGCTTCCCGCGGTCGGACGCGCCGCCGTGGTACGACGAGGTGTCGGCGATCCTCAGGGCGCACGGTCTGACCGACCAGGTCGCGGAGGCGGACGGCGAGCCGTCGATCACCGCGGAGGTGAAGTTCGCGGCCGTCCGGTCCGGCAGGTCGTTCACCCTGGCGCCGCCGGAGTGGGCGAACAACCTGCCCCAAGGCGTCCACTGGCACCCCATCGACGGCAACCCGATCATCCGCCGCACCTGGGCCGTTTGGCCGGCCGACGCCCGCCAACGCGACCTCGCCACCCTGGTCGCGGCCTTCAACCCACCCGCCGCGCCGCACTGACGGGCATCAGCCTCACAAAGAGTGGGGTTGTGGCGTTTCCATTGAGGTGAACAGGAAACAGCCGTTCGAAGTGGTGGTCGCGCAGCACGGCGCGACCGTTCTGCGGGTCTGCCGTGCGCTGCTCGGGACGCACGACGCGGACGACGCCTGGTCGGAGACGTTCCTGGCAGCGCTCCGCGCGTACCCGGAGCTGTCAGACCAGGCGAATCTCGAGGCCTGGCTCGTCACGATCGCGCGGCGGAAGGCGATCGACGTACATCGCGTGGCGAAGCGGAACCCCTTACCGGTGGAGCGGCTGCCCGAGGTCGCGACCGAGGTGCAACTCCCCGGCGGCACCGACGTGTGGGAACTCGTCGGCCGGCTGCCGGCGAAGCAGCGGCAGGCGATCACGTTCCGGTACCTCGCCGGCATGCCGTACGCCGAGATCGCGGCGATCCTCGGCGGCACCGTCGACGCGGCCCGACGAGCCTCGGCCGACGGTCTCGTCAACCTCAGGAAGAACTGTCCGACGGCCGCGAACACGAAGGGAGCACGACCATGAGCGATACCCGGAGGGAGCCCGACCTGGACCGGCTGCACAGCCGGCTCGAGAGCGCGGCGCTGGCGGCGGATCTGCTCGACGTGGCCTACACGATCGTCGACAGCCCGCTCGGCAAGCTGCTCCTCGCTGCCACCCGGCGCGGTCTGGTCCGCGTCGCGTTCGCGGTCGAGAACCACGACGACGTACTCCAGTCGCTGTCGGAGAAGATCAGCCCGCGGGTACTGCGGTCTCCGCGGCAGCTGGACGTAGCCGCGCGGGAGGTCGAGGAGTACTTCGGGCGGCGCCGGCGGGTGTTCGACGTACCGCTGGACCTGTCGCTGTCGCGGGGTTTCCGGCAGTTGGTGCAGCTTCGTCTGCCGGACATCGGGTACGGCCGGACCTGTAGCTACAAGGAGATGGCCGAGCTGGTCGGTAGCCCGAAGGCAGTCCGCGCGGTCGGCACCGCCTGCGCGACGAATCCGCTGCCGATCGTCGTACCCTGTCACCGCGTACTCCGCACCGACGGCTCGCCCGGCGGCTACGTCGGCGGCATCGACGCCAAGACCACCCTCCTCACCCTGGAGGCCGCGGCATGACCACCTGGCACAACACCCACCAGCCCAGCCCACTCCTACACCTCCGCCCAACCAGCCCCGAACAGCCGGTCGAGCGGCCTTCCGGCTCGCTCGGGGAAAGCGGTGCCGCGAGCGAGCGCGCGGTGCGGGGCGCCGACCTGGTGGGCGAGCGGGAGGTTTCGGCGCTGGTGGAATTGGCTTGGGGGCGTGGGGCTCGGGTGGTTGCGGTGGGGGCGGGGCGTGAGGGCGGGGCGGTCGATGGTGTGCGGGCGGTGGTGGAGGCCTGGGAGGCGGTGGGTGGTGAGGTTGCGCTGGAGCTGTCGTGGCCGGAGAGAGCGGCGTCCTGGTTGCGGCAGGCGAGGCGGTTCGCGGCGGCTGATGCCGAGGTGTGGATCATGCTCGGCCCGCCGCTCGGCTGGGCACAGATGACCCGGCGCCTCCTCTGGTCGACCCCGTGGAACCCAGCCCGCACCCTGCTGGCCGGCGAGATCTCCGACCCGAGCGTGCTCAACCTCGTCGGCCTGCACAACCTCCCCGGCATCGCCGGCGTCACCCGCGACGGGACCCCCTGGCACGAGGCAACACCAGGAGCCGACCGATGACGCTGTTCCCTCTGGACGCCGAACCCACCATCCCCGAGGGCGCGGCCCACGTCCCCGGTTGGCTCACACTTGACCAGCAGACGTGGATCGTCACCCAGTTCAACCAGTGGGCTGCCGGCCCGGTCCCGATCCGCGCCGCCAAGGTCCGCGGCCACGAGATGTCAGTACGCACGGTCTGCCTGGGCTGGCACTGGCAGCCGTACAAGTACACGCGAGCAGCTACCGACGTCAACGGCGCCCGCGTGCTCCCGTTCCCCGACTGGCTGATCCGCCTGGGCCGGCGCGCGCTCAGTGCGACCGGGTACGCCGACGCCGAGGTCGCGGCGTACACCCCGGACACCGCACTCGTGAACTACTACGACGACGCGGCGCGGATGGGCATGCACCAGGACAAGGACGAACGCTCCCTCGCGCCGGTGGTGTCGCTGTCCATCGGCGACGCCTGCACCTTCCGCTTCGGGAACACCGAGCATCGCGGCAAGCCGTACACCGATCTCCGGCTGCAGTCGGGCGACCTGTTCGTCTTCGGTGGCGCCGCCCGCCTCGCCTACCACGGTGTCACCCGCGTCCACCCGCACACCGCTCCCGACGGCTGCGGACTCGACGCAGGACGGATCAACATCACCCTCCGAATGACCGGCCTCAAGGACTGATCTCACGTTCGGGCACCGCAGTACGTCTACACCCCGCCCGGCAGCGGCCGGGAGTACTGCGACCGGAGCGCTGAGCCATGGAACAGATCCTCTACGACCTCGACGGACTGATCATCGGGAAGAGCCCGTTCGAGGGAACTCAGCTGGAGTTCACCACAGTCTCCGAGATCGGTACGAGCGAGTCGCCGGACCGGGAGCGGACGTTCTCGGCCATGCTCGGCCTGATCATGGACGAGCTGCGGATGGTCAGGCTCGGGTTTCGCGGGAGCGACGTGGTGACGATCGCCTGGGACCTCGACCGGAGCGTCGGCCTGTCGGTCGTACGAGTCGAGGGTGAGGTCGGGTTCGACAGCCTCACCTGGATCAATCCGATGGTTCGGCACTGCGGCCTGGGCACGATCATGAAGGCGCACGCGCTCGGCCGGGTCGTGGACGCCGGCGCCACGCAGCTCCGGGCGAACGGCGACCCGTCCTCGTCCGCGTTCTACCGCACCCTGGGCCTGGTACCGGTCTGACGCCCGCATCTCACGAATCGCCGCTCCCGGCCGTCTTCCACCTGCCGGCGAACACCTTCGCCGGCAGGTTCACGAGAGAAAGAGAAACTCCATGTCGGTCGAAGAGAACAAGGCTGTCGTCGGGCGCTGGTTCACGGAATTCTGGGGCAAGGACTTCAACCCCGCCGTCATCGACGAGCTCGCCGCCGCCGACATCCGCTTCCACTACTCGCTGCACGAGCCGATGACCGGCCGCGACGAGGTCCGGGCGTTCGCGACCCGGTTCCGTACGGCGTTCCCCGACCTCAACTTCTGGGGTACCGCCGACCTGATCGCCGAGGGCGACTACGTGGTCGGCCAGTGGGAAGGCGGGGGCACCCACACCGGCCCGGTCGTCTTCGACGATCTGCCGATCGGCTCGGTCCCCGCCGCCTCCGGCAAGACCATGCACTTCACCGGCACGACCGTCCTCAAGGTCGTCGACGGCCGCATCGCCGAGGAGATCGGCCTCGACGACGGCGTGAAGGTCCTCCAGCAACTGGGCATCATCCCGTCCGAGTAGACCCGGAGATCCGCAGGCCATGGCGATTCTCGCGGCCTGCAGCGTCGTCAGGCAGCACCCGCACCGGTGACCCCGCCGACGAGGTCACCTCCACGACCTCGTCGCCGTACCGGAGGTTGTGGGTCGCGGTGTGCGACGGGTGGACGGTCGCCTCGGTCAGCCGGCCGTTCGCCCAGGTGATGTCGACGGTGAGACCACCGCGGGCGCGGAGGCCGCTGACCGAACCGTTCAGCCAGGCGGTCGGCAGCGCGGGGAGTAGCTCGACTTCGTCGGTCGACGACTGGAGCAGCAGCTCGGCGACGGCCGCGGTGCCTCCGGCGTTGCCGTCGAAGGAGTAGATGTTCTGGGCTGCTCCGGCGACGCCGCCGACCGAGTAGCTCAGCAGGTTCGCCTCGCTTGCGTCGGTGATGAGGCTGGTGAGATGGGCCAGCGCCTTGTCACCGTTGAGGAGGCGGGCGTGGAAGAGCGCGAAGTTGGCTTCGACCCATTCGGTCTGCTCCCAACCGGGCGCGTTCTGGCGGCGTTCGATGGTGACCTCGGCCGCTCGGGCCAGCTCCGGCGTCGTGCGTGGTGTGATCTGGCGTTCGGGGTACAACGCGCACAGGTGGGAGGTGTGCCGGTGGGCGGGGTCGGCCTCGTCGAAGTCGTGAAGCCACTCCTGGAGCTGCCCGTGCCGCCCGACGCGGTACGGCGACAGCCGGGCCAGCGCTGACGCGATCCGTTGCCGCAGGTCGGCGTCGGTTCCGAGGATCGCGCCGGCGGTCGCACAGTCGCGCAGGATCGCGGCGGCGAAGACCCGGTCGACCGTGTTGCCCATGGCAACGGAACAGCGAGTGCCGTCGGGTGCGACGTACCAGTTCTCGGGTGACTCGGACGGGCCGGCCACGAGCTCCCCAGTGGCCGGGTCCTCGCTGAGGTAGTCGAGGAGGAACAGCGCCGCGTCGCGCAGCACGGGGTAGGCAGCTCGTAGAAAGCTGATGTCGCCGCTGTACTCGTAGTGCTCCCAGAGGTGCGTGGCGAGCCAGAACCCTCCGGTGACGTTCACGCCCCAGCCGAGCGCGGTGCCCGGAGCCGTGTAACCCCACGCGTTCGTCACGGTATGCGCGACCCATCCGCGCGCGTCGTACAGCTGGGACGCGGTCGACCGGCCCGCCTCGGCCAGGCGTTCGAGGAAGCGGAACAGGGGCGTGTGGCACTCCGCAAGGTTGGCGGATTCGGCGGCCCAGTAGTTCTGCTGGGTGTTCACGTCCAGGTGGAAGTCGTTGCTCCACGAGGCGCTGCTGGCCAGGCCGTCGTTCCACAACCCTTGCAGGGCGAGGGACAGCGGCGAGTCCGCGCGCGATCCGGCGATCGTCAGGTAGCGGCCGTACTGGAAGTACAGCGCCAGCAGCCCGTCGTCGCGTTCCCCGGCCGCCAGCCGTTCGCGGCGTCGATCCGTCGGTACGTCGTCCTGCCCGCCGCCGAGGTCCAACGTGACCCGGCGCATCAGGCGCGCGTGGTCCGCGAGGTGCGCGGCCCGGAGCTCGTCGTACCCGGCTTCGACGGCAGCGGCCAGCAGTTCGTCGACCCGGCCACCCGGATCCGCGCCCTCCCAATCGGTGCCGACAGCAACGAACAGTACGGCGGAGTCGGCACCTGCAACCTCGCACCGGCCGTCCGTGAGCAGCGTCGTCCCGCCGACCGCCACGACCTCGACGCGGACCTCGACCTGGGCACCGGTGCCGCCGTCGCTGTGCAGCGATTCGACTGCCCGGCCGCGGAAGCTGATCCCGTGACCGGTCTGCCCCGGAAACACCGATCCGTCGAGCCCGGCCGTGAAGCCGAGGGCGCCGGGGCGGGAGGTCGTGAGCCGTACGGCGATCACGCCGTGCGGGTGGGACGCCAGCACCTCGCGGGTGTACTCGATCCCGTCGGCGTCGTACCGGATCGAGACCAGCCCCTCGTCGAGGCTCAACGTCCGCCGGTAGCCGGTCGCCGTACCGTGGGTGAAGGTCAGCGACAGGTGCGGCAGCGGCAGGTTCGTGCCGAAGGAGGCCCTGGTGCCCAGCAGTTGCTCGGCTGCCTGCTGGGCCTGGGCATACTCACCCGCGAGGAGCAGTTTCCGTACGTTCGGCACCTGCTCCCGCGCGGTTGGGCTGAGGTCGACGGCCGACGGCCCGCCGGACCAGACGGTCGACTCGGACAGGTCGATCCGCTCGGCCGGCGCTCCGCCGTACACCATGCCGCCGAGACGGCCGTTGCCGATCGGCAGTGCCTCGAACCAGCGACTCCCGGGTTCGTCGTACCACAGCTTCAGCATGAGGTGTCTACTTGCCTTCCGCGAGCAGTGTGCGGCTCTGGTCCTGCATCTTCGCGAAGATGCCGTCGTCGGCCTTGTTGGTGAAGTACGACTCGAACTGCGGCGTCATGGCGTTCGTGAGCGCGGCGCCGTTGTTGTACACCGGGCATGGTACGAGCTCACCGCTGGTCAGGTACTTGTTGAACACGGTGAAGTCGGTGCCCTTCGCGGTCTGCTGGTCGGCGAGCGCCTTCATCGAGGCGGCGATCGACGGGAAGAACGACGCGTTGTACTTCGCGGCGGTGGTCTGGCACTCCTCGCTCTCCTGGTAGGACACCCACTTCCAGGTCTGGTCCGGGTGCTTCGAGCCGGCCCAGAGGTTGTTGCCGTTGGCATTGGTCATCAGCGCTCGCTTGCCGTCGGCTCCGGCCGGGAGTGGTGCGGTGCCGACCTTCGTGCCTTTCAGTCCGGCGTACGTCGCTGCCTCCCAGGTGCCGCCGACCACCATCGCGACCTTGCCGGATCCGACCTGCTGGCTGTTGGCGGTGGTGAACTGGTTGAGCTTCGGCGTGTACCCGTCGTCGGTGAGCTTGCGAACCAGCTGGACGGACTGCACGACCTTCGGATCGTTGTAGTTGAAGACCGTCGCCCACTGCGGCTTGTCCGGGATGTTGATGCCGTCGTTCGGCAGCAGCCAGCCCCACGCGTTCTGGCCGAACGGGTCGCCGGTGGACTCGAGGTTCCCGAGACCGTAGGTCTTGACGGCGGCCGGGTTGAAGCCCGGCTGGTCGCCGCGCTTGCCGCTCGTGTCGACCGTCAGGTGCTTGATCATCTTCCAGAACGTGCCGCCGTCGGTGTGGGTCCAGTTGAGCGCGGCGACGTCCTTGTCGGTGTAGCCGGCCTTCGCCAGCAGATCCTTGTTGTAGTACAGGGCTCCGGTGGCCCAGTCCATCGGCAGCGCGTACTGCTTGCCGTCCTTGTACTTCCAGCCTTCGGCGCCGATCGCGTACTTCCCGAGGTCGAGGTTGTCCTTCTTCAGGTAGTCGTCGATCGCGAGCAGTTGGCCCTGGCCGGCGTACGACTGGAGGAAGGTGACGCTGTTCATGAAGGCGTCGGGGGCGTCGCCGGAGACGAAGCCGGACGTCAGCTTGGTGAAGTAGTCGCTGACGTTGTAGTTGCTGATCTTCACCTTGATGTCCGGGTGCGCTTTCTCGAACGCCGGGACGCACTGCTGGTAGGCGATCGCCTGGTCCGGTGACCAGGTCCACCAGTTGACGGTCGTCGTACCGCCGGCGGCGGAACTTCCCCCGCTCGAACAGCCGGCGACAGCGGCGAGTGCGGCGGCGGTCAGCGCGACCGCCCGGGTGAGGCGTGTGGTTTTCACCGTTTCCCCTTTCGGAACGGAGATGTGGCCGGCTACCGGAGCCCGGTGAAGCCGATCGAGTCGACGATCCGCCGGCCGAAGAGCACGAACAGCAGGAGCATCGGGAACGCGGCGACCAGGGCGGCCGCCATCAGGCCGGCGAAGTCCGGTTGGGTCTGCGGTGAGGCCTGCTGGAAGACGCCCAGGGCAACGGTCAGCGGCCGGACGTCGGAGTTGCCGGCGATCATCAGCGGCCAGAAGTAGTCGTTCCAGGCGTTGATGAAGGTCAGCAGTGCGAGGGTGGTGATCGGTCCCTGACTCATCGGAACCGTGATCCGGAACAGTAGTTGCAGGCGGCCGAGGCCGTCGATCAGCCCGGCGTCCTCGATCTCGGCCGGCAGCCCGAGCAGGAACTGGCGGAGGAAGAAGATGCCGAACGCCGAGAACAGCGCGCCGGGCAGGATCAGGCCGGCGAAGGTGTTGGTCAGGCCGAGGTCGTGGATCAGCACGAAGTTCGGCAGCAGGGTCATGATGCCCGGGATCATCAGCGCGCTCAGGAAGACGCCGAAGACCACGTCCCGGCCGCGCCACTGCAGCCGGGCGAACGCATACGCGGCGAGCAGCGAGCAGAACACCACCAGGACGGTGAGGGTGGTGGCGTAGATGACCGAGTTCCGCAGGTACAGGCCGAGCTGGATGGTCGCACCCGATCCGCCTTCGGCCACTGCCTGCGCGCGGGTCGCGAGCCCGAGGACGCGCTCGAACGGGCCGAGCGTCACATCGACCGGGAGCAGCGACGACGGATGGTCGAGGAGCGCGTAGTTGTTGGACAGCGCGGTCCGGACGATCCAGTAGAACGGGAAGAGTGTGACGATCAGGAACAGGACCAGGTAGACCCAGGCCGCCGTCCTGCCGAGTGAGAGCTTCACGGGTACCTCAGTTCGTGTCGGACTCGTTGGCGCGCAGCAGCCGCAACTGCACGAAGGTGATTGCCAGCAGCAACACGAACAGCGCCATCGACATGGTCAACGCGTAACCGAAGTCGAACTCGCTGAAGCCCTTGGCGTAGATGTAGAGCGGCAGCACCTTCGACGCGTCGGCCGGACCGCCCTTGGTGGTCACGGCGACGAGGTCGAAGACCTGGAACGAGCTGATCACGGTCAGGACGGCGACCATCGCCATGATCGGTCGCAGCAGCGGCAGCGTCAGGTGCCGGAACATCCGCGGCTCGCTGGCGCCGTCGATCCGGCCGGCCTCGTAGATCTGCGGCGAGATGGTCTGCAGTCCGGCGAACACCAGGATCGCGTTGTAGCCCATCGACTTCCAGACGCCGATGAACGCCAGCGACGGGATCACCCAGCCCTGCGACCCGAGGAACAGGATCTCGTGCCCGGTGACCGCCTTGACCACGACGTTGACGATGCCGAGGCCCGGGTCGAGCATCCACTGCCAGATCAGCGCGGCGACCACCCCGGAGACCAGGAACGGCAGCAGTACCAGGCCGCGGATCACCGCCGACCGGGTCAGCCGGTGCATGATCACCGCGGTCGCGAGCGACACCGCCAGGCCGACGCCGACCGACAGTACGACGTACTCGGCGGTGACGGCGAGCGACTTCCAGAACACCGTGTCGCCGAGCAACTCCCGGTAATTGTCCAGCCCGGTCCACGTCGCCGGGGTCAGGATCCGGAATCTCGTGAAGCTCAGGTAAATACCGCGCAATACCGGGACCGCGGCGAAGGCGATGAAACCGGCAGTGGCCGGAAGAATGAGGACGAGTGCGAGTTTCCAGTCCGACCGATGGGCCGGTCCGGCGGCTGTTTTCACCCGCGGCCGAGCGGCGGCGGCGACTGAGACCACGGTGGGCTCCTTCACGGAACAAATGCGGCGAGTCGCTTTTCGGAATGACCACCGGCGAATGCGGCGCGACTCGCGGAATTAACCTTGTGGACATTCAGTCATAGCCGCCCGCGACCGTGCAACGACGCATCCCGGATGGTCGGTATTCGTCCGGCGAATACTGCCGTCAGTCCGGGATCGGCAACGTCCCGGCCGGCCGGTCCGCCTGCAGCACCAGGTCGACGAAGGCCTGCGTGGCACGGCTCAGCGGGCGTTCCGCGTGCCACCACAGGCCGACGTCGCGGTACAGCTGCTGGCTGCTCACCTCGCGGACCACGAGCCCGTCGGTGCGCACCATCGCGGCCGCGAGACTGTTCACCAGACCGATGCCGTGACCCGCTCGCACCATCGCCGCGAGGGTCGTCGGCTGGTGCGAGACGACACCGGCCGACGGGACGATCCGGCTGGCCTGCATGGCCGACCAGGCCTCGTAGCCGAGGCTGGGATCGCCGAGCGGATCGCCGATGGTGATCACCGGATGGGCGGCGACGTCCTCGAGGCCGATCGTGTCGTGGTCCAGGACGGCATGGCCGGGCGGCGCGAGGACGACGAACGGCTCGCGCCAGATGCCGCGATGGATCAGCGCATGGTCGGACGGCTCGGGGCGGAGCGGGCGCAGCGCGACGGCCGCGCGCCGGTCCGACAGCCAGTCGTCGATCACCTGGACGTCGCCGTCGAGGACCGCGATCTCCAGCAGCGGGTGGGCCGTCCGTAACCGCATGAGCAGATCCGGCAGGAACTCCGAACTGGCGCTGGCGAAGCTCGCGACCGCCAGCTTGCCGGTGAACGAGCCGGCCGTGGCGCGCATGTCGGAGACCGTGTCGTCCATCGCGGTGACGATCATCCGGGCCCGGGGGAGCAGGCGCTGCCCGTCGTCGGTCAGCGTGAGCGGCCGCATCCGGCGTTCGATGAGCACACAGCCGAGCGCCCGCTCCAGGCTGGCCACGCGAGCGGACACGCGCGGCTGCGAGAGGTGCATCCGGGCCGCCGCGCGGGCGAATCCGCCGGAGTCGACGACCTCGATCCAGGTCCGGAGCCAGGACAGCTCGACATCCATCACGGCTGCCTCCTCCGCAGCTCGACCGTTTCTCCGGACGGTAGCAGCCGTTCGCCGCAGGCCCGCGGTGATCGGTATTCGTCGTACGAAACGTGTGTATTCGTACATCGGCATTGTTCCGGGCCGTCCGGCGTGCCTGAATGTGAAGGTCGAATCGGTCCGCAACGGAGGGGTCAGCGCGTGGAACTGGAGATGCCGCACGAGGCACGGGGGCTGTTGTCGCCGGAGCGGAACGATCTCGCGCCGGGCGACGAGGGCAATACGATCGTCGCGGTCGAGACGTACGCGCTGGCGGTGCCGCTCGCGCAGCCGCTGGCGGACTCGACCGCGGCGCTGACGTCCTGGATCGTTCCGGTGGTCGAGATCCGGACCGCCGACGGCCGGGTCGGCACCGGGATCTCCGGCGTCCACACCGGCGCGGAGCTGCTGTGCCACGTCGTCGACCGGTACTACGCGCCCGCGCTGGTCGGTGCGTCGTCGGAGGACATCCTCGGCACCTGGAAACGTCTGTACTGGTTGCCGACACACTGGATCGGCCGCGCCGGCGTGGTGCACATGGGCCTGTCGATGGTCGACATCGCGCTCTGGGACCTCGCCGCGCAGCGCGCCGGGGTGCCGCTGTGGCGGCTGCTCGGCGGGTCCGCCGACCCGATCGAGACGTACAACACCGACGGCGGCTGGCTGAACCTCAGCGTCGCGGAAGTCGTACGGGACCTCGGCTCGCTGGTCGACCGCGGCTGGCGACGGGTCAAGATCAAGGTCGGTACGCCGGACTGGCGCGAGGACGCGTCCCGGATCCGTGCCGTCCGGAAGGCGGTCGGCCCGGAGATCACGGTGATGGCCGACGCCAACCAGCGCTGGGACCTCGCCACCGCGCACCGGATGCTCCCGGTACTGGCCGAAGCCGGGATGGACTGGATCGAGGAGCCCGTACATGCCGACGATCTGGGCGCACATCGCCGCCTGCAGGCTGCCGGGACGGTCGACGTGGCCGCGGGGGAGAGCCTGTACTCGTACCACGCGTTCACCGGCCTGATCGAGGCGGACGCCGTACGCGTGGTCCAGCCGGACGTGACGCGGCTGGCCGGGGTGACCGAATGGATGCAGGTCGCTCAGCACGCGGCGGCACGGGGGCTGCGGCTGGTTCCGCATGCCGGCGACATGATGCAGGTGCATCAGCATCTCGCCGGGGTGGTGCTGAGCGAGAGTCCGCCGCTGCTCGAGTTCATCCCGTGGACGCAGGACGTGTTCGAGTCGCGGAGCGTGGTGAACGAGGGGTTCGCCGAGCGGCCGCAGACCCCGGGCGCGTCGACCGCCGTACGCAAGGAAGCCCGCGAGCGGTGGCAACTGCGCGGGGTTGGCGGAAGGACCTCGGATGAATGAGGTGCGGGTCGGCCGTACGGACCTGTTCGCGCCGCGGATCGGACTCGGAACCGCTGCCCTCGGCAACTTTCAGCGGGCGATCAGCGATGCCGACGCGATCGCGGTGGTCGAGCACGCGCTCGAGCGCGGCCTCCGCTACCTGGACACGGCTCCGCTGTACGGGCACGGGCTGGCCGAGCAGCGTGTCGGTCGCGCGGTGGCGGCGGCTGCTCGGGACGAGTTGGTGATCTCGACGAAGGTCGGCCGGTTGCTGCGGCCGGACGCGCCGCGCGACGAGACGCAGTACCACGACGGTGTGCCCTTCTACGTCGACGTACCGCCGGTCGGCCCGGTGTGGGACTTCAGCTACGACGGCGTCCGGCGCTCGGTCGAGGAGAGCCTGCAGCGAACCGGGCTGGAGCGCTTCGACGTACTGCTGATGCACGACCCGGACGACCACCTCAGTGAGGCCGCCACGACCGGGTACGCCGCTCTTCGTGATCTGCGTGAGGCCGGACTCGTCCGTGCGATCGGTGCCGGGATGAACCACTCGGCGCCGCTCGCCGAACTGGTCCGTTCGTGCGACCTGGACGTTGTCCTGCTGGCCGGGCGCTACACCCTGCTCGACCAGTCGGCGATGGCCGATCTGCTGCCGGCCTGCGAGGAGCGTGAGGTGTCGGTCGTGATCGGCGGCGTGTTCAACAGCGGCGTACTCGTCGATCCGGCGCCGGGCGCGTCGTTCGACTACATCCCGGCGCGGGACGAGGTGGTTGCCAAGGCGCTGGCGATCCAGGACGTGTGCCGCAAGTACGACGTACCGCTGGCCGCGGCGGCGTTGCAGTTCCCGCTCGCGCATCCGCGCGTCAGCACGGTGCTGATCGGCGCGCGGACGGTGGCCGAGCTGGACGACGACCTGGCGTTGCTGGACGTGGAGATCCCGCCCGCGCTCTGGGCGGACCTCCGGAACGCGGGGCTGATCCATGCGGGTTGATGCTCACCAGCACTTCTGGGACCCCGCGCGGTACAGCTACCCGTGGATGGCCGGCCCGCTCATGGATCCGGTACGGCGGGCGTTCGGGCCGGACGACCTGCGCGACGTACTGCTTGCCTCGGGCATCGATCGCACCGTCCTCGTGCAGACGCTGTCCAGTCCGGCCGAGACGCGGGAGTTCCTGCGGCTGGACGCGGAGTTCGTGGCCGGCGTCGTCGGCTGGGTGGACCTGACCTCACCGACGGTCGGCGACGACCTGGACGAGTTGCTCGCCTGCCCGGGGCGGCTGGTCGGCATCCGGCACCAGGTCCACGACGAGCCGGACCCCGACTGGCTACTGCGCGACGACGTACGACGTGGTCTGGCAGCGGTCCAGCACCGAGGACTCGTGTACGACGTGCTGGTCCGCGCGCGCGAACTGCCGGCGGCGGTCGTGACCGCACAGGCGTTCCCGGAGCTGCAGTTCGTCCTGGACCACATCGCGAAACCGCGGATCGTCGACGGGGCCGATCCGGCCTGGAGCAAGCTGATGCCCGGCCTTGCCGCGGCGCCGAACGTCGCCGTGAAGCTCTCGGGCATGGTCACCGAGGCCGACTGGTCCAGCTGGACCGCTGACGACCTGCGCCCGTTCGTCGAGCGCGTCGTCGGCTGGTTCGGCACCGAGCGGCTGCTGTTCGGCTCAGACTGGCCGGTGTGCCTGCTGGCCGGCTCGTACGGCGAGGTCATGGCGGGTCTCGATGACGCGTTGAGCTTGAGCGCTGGTGAGCGCGAGGACCTGTACGGCGGCAACGCCTGCCGTGTCTACTCCCTGCCGACGGACAGCAGGCGGAGTTCGCGAGCTCGCTGAACCGCGGTGGAGCGGTCGGTGGCGCCTAGTTTCGTGTAGATGTGGCGGATGTGGGTGTTCACCGTGTTCGGCGAGACGGACAGCTTGGCGGCGATCTCTTGGCGGGTGAGGTTCGTCGGGAGGTACCGCAGTACGCGTAGCTCGGTGCGGCTGAGAGTCTCCACCGGTGCGATGGGATCGGCCGCGTGCGCGTCGAGGATGTCGGCGACCAGGGCGGCGTGCGTCGTACCGTGCGTCGGGAGGTCTTCGAGGAGTGGCGCGGCACCGGTCATCAGGAACGGCAGGACGATGCGGTCGGACTCGGCCAGGTGCAGTGCCCGCTCGGTCGATGCGCGCGCGGCTGCCTTGTCGCCGAGTGCCCGGGCGGCGAGGGCGTCGAGGAGATGTGCCTCGATCGTCGTCAGGCGTGGGTTGCTGGGCGCGCTGCCGTCGAGGACCGCGCGGAGCTCGGCTCGCGCGGCGACGGGCTGTGCTTCGGCGAGGTGGAGTACGGCGGCCGCCGTTCGGATCTCTGCGGTAGCCGCGAGCTGATCGTCGAGGCTGGCGAGCTGAGCCCGAGCCTCGTCGACTTGTCCGAGGCGGGCCTGAGTCTCGACGATCCAGCCGAGGACCCGTGGCAGGAGTGCGTGCCTGCCGGTCATCCGGACGTTGCTGGCGGCAACGAGCGCCGCCAGCGTCTCGTCGTACCGGCACCGGCCTGCGGCGAGCGTCGCGGCGGCGAGCTGGACGAGTAGTTGGACACCTGGTTCGCCGTCGGTCGGCACTGCGTCCCGGGCGCGGTCGAGCCACAGCTGGGCCAGCTCGAACTCTCCGGTCCAGCTCGCGGTCGCGGACAGCGTGATGTACGCCGGCGCGATCACCGGCTCGCTCGCCCAGCCATGCCGGGTCGCCATCGCGATCGCCTCGTCGCAGTACCGCCGTACCCGGGTCAGCGAGCCGCTCGTGGCGGTGAAGCCGAGGTGGGCGAGGCACGCGACCTCGAGGTACGGCCGCCGGAGCTCGTGGGCCAGCTCCGCGCCTTGCCGGAGGTACTTCTCTCCGTCGGCCAGCCGGAGCGACCAGGCCGCGGCGACGCCGAGGTTGAGCAACGCGGTCGCGCGCGCGTCGTTGCTCAGGGCAAGATCCGTTGCCGACATGGTGGTTGCCGCAGGCAACGCGTCGAGGTCTCCGGCGACGCCGTCGAAGTTGCCGCGCAGCCGTGCGACGAGCAGGTCCAGCGCCGCGATCGTGGTCCGGAGCCGATAGCCGCGGTCGGCGGGCAGGGCGGCGAGATCCGCCCTGGCGACGTCGAGGTGGGCGGCGGCTCGTTCGGGGCGCGCCTGGTTGAGCTCGGCGACCGCGTGGGCCGGCGCCAGGCCGCGCAGGTCGGCACCGGTGGGGAAGGAGTGCAGGAGCGCGGCGACCGTGGCGGCCTGGCCGTCGAGGGTGAGGCTGAGCGCGTGATCGGTCAGCAGCTCGGCCGCCTCGGCCCAGTCCCCGGCGGCCTGGAGGTGGCGGACCGCCTCGGCGACATCGCCGTGCGAGGTGAACCAGCGGGCCGCGTCGCGGTGCAGTTGATGGACATCGTCCGTACGCCGAAGCTCCAGGCGTAGCAGGTCCCGGAACAGATGGTGGTACCGGAACCAGGTCCGCTCGTGGTCGAGCGACACGACGAACGCGTTGGCGTCCTCGAGCGCCAGCAGGATCCGCTCGGTGCCGGTCGATCCGGTCAGAAGGTCGGCGAGTTCGCCGTTGACCCGGTCCAGGACCGACGTCCGGAGCAACAGCCGCTGGACCTCGGCCGGCTGCCGGTCGAGCATCTCGGCCAGCAGGTACTCCGCGACGGTCCGGTCGGTGCCGGAGAAGTCCTCCACGAACTGCTCCGGATCCGGGTGCCCGGACAGCGACAGGATCGCGAGCCGCAGACCGGCGGCCCAGCCTTCGGTCCGCTCCTGGAGCACGTCGATCGCGTGGCCGGACAGCTTGACGCCGGCGAGGTCGAGCAGCTCGTGCGTCTCGGCCCGGCTGAATGGCAGCCGCGCGGCGCGGAGCTCGGCGAGCTCGCCGGCGAGGCGGAGACGTTGCAGGCGCAACTTGGGCTCACCGCGGGTGGCGATGACGGCGTGCACGTCCGCGGGCAGGCTCGTCAGCAGGACGCTGAGTTGCGAGATCGCTTCGGCCGAGGTGAGTTCGTGCAGATCGTCGATGATCAGGACGACCGGAGCCAGCGCGGCCAGCTCGGAGCGTACGGCGTCGACGGGCGCGGGGCCATTGACCGAGGCGGGACCACCGACCGTGGCCAACAGGTCGAGCCAGAACAGTTGGGCGTCGTACTGGTCGCGCCGGATCGCGAAGTACGCCGTACGACGTGCCGTGTGTGCGGACCAGCTGCGCAGCAGGGACGTCTTCCCGCTGCCGGCCGGTGCCGTGACGATCGTGACCTGCTTCGTCGCGGCGCGGTCGAGCGTGGCGATCAGGTCGTGGCGGTCGATGAGCCTTTGGCCAGGCACCCGGTCAGCGTAACCCGTGGAAATCACCTGATCCTGGTGACGCTCACTCACCTGTCCGGTGGCGAGTCTGGGACCACCAACCGGAGGGAGTGCAACCGATGGGTACGTTGCAGTTGCCGGACTACGGTCCGGTGCCGGAGTCGGCTCTCGGCCCCGAGCTGAATGCCGACGGATACTTCGTCGATCGCGTGCGGGACAACCTGTTCTGGGTCACCGACGGCACCTACCAGGCGGCGTTCCTCGCGACGCCGCAGGGCGTGGTGCTGTTCGACGCCCCGCCGACGATCGGCCACAACCTCCGGCGCGCGATCGACGAGGTCACCGCGGCCGAGGACCTGCCGAACAACGTCACGCACCTCGTGTACTCGCATCACCACGCGGACCACGCCGGGGCGTCGTACCTGTTCGGCGATGTCACGCGGATCGGTCACGTGGAGACGCGGAGGCTGCTCCGGCGTGACAACGACCGGGCCAGGCCGGTGCCGGACGTGACGTTCGAGGACCGCTACACGGTGGAGGTCGGCGGCTCGCGGGTCGAGCTGGCGTACCACGGGCCGAACCACTCGCCGGACAACATCTACATCCACTTCCCGGACCACGACACGCTGATGCAGATCGACATCGTGAACATCGGCTGGGTCCCGATCTACAACCTCAACCTGAGCGAGGACGTACCCGGTTACCTGGAAGCACCGGACCGCGCCATGGAGTACTCGTGGACGCACTACCTGAGCGGTCATCTCGGCCGGCTCGGCACGCGCGACGACGTCGTACTGCATCAGCGCTACATCGCGGACATCGTCGACAGTGCCCACGCCGCGCTCGGATCGGTCGATCCGACGCCGTACTTCGCCCGGTACGGCGCGAACGCCTGGGCCGGCGTCGCCGGATACCTCGACGCGGTCACGGATCAGGCCGCGGCGCCGGTCATCGAGAAGTACACCGGCGTGCTGGCAGCGGCCGACATACCGGCGCTGACCACGACCACGACATTCTCGATCCTGCAGTCGATCCGGCTCGATCTCGGCGGCGGATCGCAGGTGCACCCATGAGCGCGCGGGTGGCGATCGTCGTCGGCGCCGGTGGCGAACTCGGCCGCGCGACCGCCGGCAAACTGGCCGCGGCCGGTTTCACCGTCGTCGGTGTGGACCGGAGTGCCGACGGGCTGAAGGAGTTGCCGGACGGTATCGAGTCGGTGGTCGGCGACGCCAGCGATCCGGCTGCCGCGAAGACCCTCGTCGACCGGATCGCGGCCGAGGTCGGCCCTCCCGAGGTTCTGGTGAACACGCTCGGTACCTACCACCTGGGCGACGCACTGGACGCGACGCCGGACGACCTCAAGCTGATGCTCGACGTCAACACGGGCGCGGCGCTCTGGCTCACGCAGGCGGTCGTGCCGTACATGAAGGATCGTGGCGCGATCCTCCACGTCGCGGCGCGGCCCGGTATCGAGCCGACCGCGGGCATGACGACGTACGCCGTGAGCAAGGCGGCGCTGGTGCACCTGGTCCGGGTCCTCGACGTCGAGCTGCGGCCGCGGGGGATCCGGGTCAACGCGGTCGCGCCGGCCGTGCTCAACACCGCGAAGAACCGGCCGTATCTGCCGCCGGAACTGCTCGCGCATGCGGTCGAGCCGGAGGCCGTGGCCGAGGTCATCGCCTTCCTCGTCAGTGACGGCGCCGCCCCGGTGAGCGGCGCGATCGTGCCGACGTACGGCGCCTGAGAACCCGAAAGGACCGAGATGACAGCGAACCGTCGTACCTTCCTGGCCGGGGGAGCCGCCCTCGCCGCGGTTCCGATGCTCGGAGAGCTGCCCGCGAACGCGGACACGCTGCCGGACTATGCACCGATCCCGCCGTCGGCGCTGGGGCCCGCGGTCAACGCGCAGGGGTACTTCGTCGGGCGCATGCGGAAGAACCTCTACTGGGTGACCGACAGCACGTACCAGGCCGCGTTCCTGACCACGAAGGACGGTGTCGTGCTGTTCGACGCGCCGCCGTCGATCGGGGCCAACCTGCAGCGCTCGATCGACGAGGTCGCGGCCGCCAACGGGGTGCCGAACACGGTGACCCACCTGGTCTACTCGCACCACCACGCCGACCACCTCGGCGCGTCGTCGCTGTTCGGCAACCAGGTCGTCCGGATCGGTCACACCGAGAACAAGCGCTTGCTTGCCCGGGACAACGATCCGGCCCGGCCGGTGCCGGACGTGACGTTCGAGGACCGGATGACACTGCGGGTCGGCGGCGAGCGGGTCGAGCTGGCGTACCACGGGACGAATCACACGCCGGACAACATCTACATCCACTTCCCGGACCACGACACACTGATGCTGGTCGACGTGAACCTGCCCGGCTGGGTGCCGTTCGACTTCTTCAACATCAACGAGGACGTGCCCGGCTCGATCGCCGCGCCGGCCAAGGCGCTGTCATACCCGTGGAAGCACTACATCGGCGGCCACATCGGGCGACTCGGGACGCGGCAGGACATGGTCGTGTACCGGCAGTACATCGACGACATCGTCGCCAACGTCAAGCTGGCGCTGGCGAACGTCGACCCGACGCCGTACTTCACGAAGTACGGGAACAACGTGTGGGCGGCGGTGAAGGAGTACCAGGCCGCCCAGGTGAAGTACGCGTCCGGCCCGGTGATCAAGAAGTACCTCGGCGTCCTGGCCGCCGCGGACGTCTACACGGCCACGACGACCTTCCTGATCCTCGAATCGGTCCGCCTCGACCTCGGCGTCGGCTCCCAGGTGCATCCGTGACCTTCCTCGGCGGGACGTTCGGGCTCGGGCCCAGGCAGGTGCATCGCGTCGGGTACGGCGCGATGCAACTCGCCGGCGACGGCGTCTTCGGCCCACCCCGCGACCGCGACGAGGCACTGCGGGTGCTGCGGGCGGCCGTGGACGCCGGTGTGGATCACATCGACACCGCGCAGTTCTACGGCGGCGGGTCGGTCAACCAGGTGCTGCGCGAGGCGCTCTCGCCGTACCCGGAGAGCCTGGCGATCGTGAGCAAGGTGGGTTCGGTCCGTCGCCTGCGACCGGGGGAGTTGCGGCGTGGGATCGAGGAGAACCTGGCCGCGCTCGGGGCCGACCGGCTCGCGGCGGTGAACTACCGGTTGATGAATCCGGCCGCGCCCCCGGACGCAACCTTCGAGCTGGGACTCGCCGAGCTCGGCAAGGCCCGGGACGAGGGGCTGATCGAGGGCGTCGGCCTCAGCAACGTGTCCCGGGACCATCTGCTGCGAGCGGTCGAGCAGACGGACATCGTCTGCGTGCAGAACCTGTTCAACCTGATCGAGCGAGGGTCGACCGATGTGCTCGACGAGTGCACCGCTCGGGGTATCGCCTTCGTTCCGTTCTGCCCGCTCGGCCTGCCGGGCGAGCAGCGTGGACGCCTGCTGTCGCACCCGCTGCTCGCCCGTCACGCCGAGCGCCTCGGCGTGACGTCGGCCCAGCTCGCCCTCGGCTGGCTCCTCGGCCTCGCTCCGAACATCCTGCTGATCCCCGGCACCCGCACCGTGGCCCACCTGACCGAGAATCTCGAAGCTGCCGAGCCGGATCAGGCGACACAGACAGCCCTGTCGCGGGGCTGAAGCGGGATCACAGGGCGCCGTTCGCCTCGCAGGACGTGCGGACGCCGGCGCCGTACTGCGGATCGGCCTGGGTGCAGTTGTGGATGTGTTTGCGGACGGTGTCGGGGCGGGCTCCGTAGATCGCGCGGGCAGTGTTGTCGAAGAGGGCTTGTTGCTGGACCGGCGTCATCAGGCGGAAGAGGTTGCCGACCTGGGTGAAGTAGTCGTCATCGTCCGCGCGGAAGTCGAAGTGGTCCGCGGTGGCGCCGACCGGCTCGGCGGGGTCGGCGTACTGCGGTTGCTCCTGCCAGCGCCCGAAGTTGTTGGGCTCGATTCCGGGTACGCCGCCTTGGTTGCCGTCGACGCGCATCGCTCCGTCGCGGTGATAGGTGTTGACGAGCTTGGCGCCGCGCGGGTAGTTGACAGGGACCTGGTGGTGGTTGACGCCGACCCGGTAGCGGGCGGCGTCGCCGTACGAGAAGAGCCGGCCCTGGAGCATCTTGTCCGGGCTGTAGGAGATGCCGGGGACCAGGTTCGCCGGGGTGAACGTCGCCTGCTCGATGTCGGCGAAGTAGTTCTCCGGGTTGCGGTTCAGCTCGAACTCGCCGACCTCGATCAGCGGGTAGTCCGACTTGCTCCACACCTTGGTCAGGTCGAAGGGATGGAAGCGGTACGTCGCCGCGTCCGCCTCCGGCATGATCTGCACGTACAGCTTCCAGCGCGGAAAGTCGCCGCGCTCGATCGCCTCGTAGAGGTCGCGCCCGTGCGACTCGCGGTCGCGGGCGATCACGGCCGCCGCCTCGTCGTCGGTAAGGTTCTCGATGCCCTGCTGGGTGCGGAAGTGGAACTTGACCCAGTGCCGTACGCCGTCGGCGTTGATCAGGCTGAACGTGTGCGAGCCGAACCCGTGCATGTGCCGGTAGGACCTCGGGATGCCGCGGTCGCTCATGATGATCGTGACCTGGTGCAGGGATTCGGGCAGGTTGGTCCAGAAGCCCCAGTTGTTCTCGGGGTTGCGGAGATTGGTCCGCGGGTCGCGTTTCACGGCCCGGTTGAGGTCGGGGAACTTCAGCGGGTCGCGGTGGAAGAACACCGGGGTGTTGTTGCCGACGACGTCCCAGTTGCCCTCCTCGGTGTAGAACCGCAGGGCGAACCCACGGATATCGCGCTCCGCGTCCGCGGCACCGCGCTCGCCCGCGACCGTGGAGAAGCGGGCAACCAGCTCACATTCGTTGCCGACAGCACCGAAGATCGCAGCCTTCGTGTACGCCGAGATGTCGCCGGTGACCCGGAAGACCCCGAACGCACCGGAGCCCTTGGCGTGCATCCGCCGCTCGGGGATCACCTCGCGGGAGAAGTGCGCGAGCTTCTCGATCAGCCACAGGTCCTGCAGCAGCAGCGGCCCGCGTTCGCCCGCGCTCATACTGTTCTGGTTGTCGGTGACTGGTGCGCCCGCGGCGGTGGTCAACGGTTCGGTGTTGTCCATCAGCTCTTCTCCGTTGTTGGTTGCCGGGACCGGCAGACGTGGTGATTCCAGCGTTGTGGATCGGGTGGCGTCGTGGCAGTCCGGAAGGCGACACGGATCCCACAGATCCGGACACCGCCTGCGCGTGGCCCGGCGCGGGGTGGGACGCTGGGTGCCATGCCGAGAGCGCGGAAAGTGGTGTTCGTCGTCTTCGACGGCGTGAAGTCGTTGGACGTGGCCGGGCCTGCGGAGGTGTTCGCGGAGGCGAATCGGTTCGGCGGACGGTACACCCTGCAGTACGTCTCGCCGTCGGGCGAAGCGGTCTCGACGTCCACCGGCGCGTCCCTGCCGGTCGACGGACCGGCCGACGGCGTCTCGCGAACCGATACCGTCGTGGTGTGTGGCGGTGACGTGCTCGTTGGATCGCCCATCGATCCCGAGTTGATCGCGGCGATTCAGGTACTGCGGCCGCGGGCGCGCCGGGTCGTGTCGATCTGCACGGGCTCGTTCGCGCTCGCCGCCTCCGGAGCGCTGGCCGGCCGTCGGGCGACCACCCACTGGCGGCATACCCGGCTGCTCGCCCGCGCCTTCCCGGACATCGACGTACTGCCGGACGCGCTCTTCGTCGAGGACCGCGGGGTCTTCACCTCGGCCGGAGTGTCGGCGGGCATCGACCTGGCGCTGGCCTTGGTGGAGGCCGACCACGGGCCGGACGTCGCCCGCGCGGTGGCCCGCAGTCTTGTCGTGTTCATGCAGCGTCCCGGCGGTCAGTCGCAGTTCTCCGCGCCACTCGAACTCCGGCGGGCGCGGACGCCGACGCTGCGGGAGATCGTGGACCTGATCTCGGCCGACCCCGGCCTCGACCACAGCGCGCAGAACCTCGCCGATCGGGTCGGCGTCAGTACACGGCACCTCGTACGACTGTTCCAGGCGGAGTTCGGCATGACGCCGGCCACGTATGTCGAGCAGGTGCGGATCGACCACGCCAAAGCACTTCTCGACGCCGGGCACACGGTCGAGCAAACGGCCGCGGGAGCCGGTTTCGGCAGCTCGGAGACTCTGCGGCGCGTGTTCGTCGCCCGGCTCGGCGTGTCACCCAGCCAGTACCGGAACCGGTTCGCCAGCGCCGCGCGTTCGTGATGTCCGCATCTGTGGGGTAGGCGTCAGATTGCGCCTGCCGATCCCGAGCCTCGCGCCAGCACGATGGGACTCAAGACCCCTCGACGACTGGAGACGCCATGACCGAGATCATCGCCGGAGTCACGATCCCCGGCACCGCCCTCGTCCGCGAGGCGACAGCCCTGGTCCGGGATGTTGCCGACGACAACCTGTTCCACCACTCCCGCCGGGTGTTCCTCTGGGGCAGCCTGAAGGCGGCCGCGCGCGGACTCGAGGTCGAGCCGGAACTCGCGTACGTCGGCGGCCTGTTCCACGACCTCGGCCTGACCGCGAAGTACCGCACCACCAACCAGCGGTTCGAGATCGACGGCGCCGACCTCGCCCGGGCCTTTCTGCTCGACCACGGCGTACCGGACCGCGCGGCCGAGAGCGTCTGGCTCGGTATCGCGCTGCACACCACGCCCGAGATCCCCGCCCGGCTCGCACCCGAGGTCGCCGTCGTCACGCTCGGCGTCGAGACCGACGTACTCGGCCTCGACCTCCACGAGATCACCGACACCCAGCGCGCCGAGGTCGTCGCCGCTCACCCGCGCCCGGACTTCAAGAACCAGATCCTGCGTGCCTTCTACACCGGCATGTCGGCCCGCCCCGGCACCACCTTCGGCACCATGAACGACGACGTACTCGCCCACTTCGACCCCACCTTCCGGCGCACCGACTTCGTCGACATCATCCAGAACAACAGCTGGCCGGAGTGATCACGCCTTGAAGGGGCGGGGGAGACCTGTGCGTTTGGCGGTGGCGAGGAGAGGTGTGGTGTCGATGGAGGTGATGCCGTTGAGCGGGCCGAGGGTGGTGGTGAGAAAGGTGTAGAGGGCATCGAGGTCGGTGGCGGCGACCGCGATCAGGAGGTTCGCCGGGCCGGTGGTGGCGGCGGCGAAGCGGACCTGCGGGTGGGTGCTGAGGGCGCTCGCGGTCTGGTCGAGGCTGCTCGGCTGTACCGAGATCCACAGCAATGCTTCGCTGTGCGCGCCGAGGAGGGCGAGGTCGACTTCGGTGGCGAGGCGGAGGACGAGGCAGCGGGTGAGTGCGTCGAGGCGGCGGCGCGCGGTCAGCGCGGTGATGCCGGCGCGTTGGCCGAGATCGGTGTACGTCGCTCGGCCGTCCTTGGCGAGCGCTTCGATCAGTGCGGTGTCGATCCGGCTGATCGGCGTCGGCGCGGTAGGCAGGCGCGGCACGATGGGCCCGAGTCCGGCGATCTCGTCGGCGGACAGCAGGCCGGCGGTCCAGCGGAAGGCCGTGGGAAAGACGCGGAGCAAGGTGTGCGCGGTCCACGAGTCGACGGCGTCGGTGGCCGGCAGGTCACGCAGCAAGAGGTTGTTGCGCGCCTCCGCGCCGTCGAGGAAGAAGACCGCGGAGAGCTCGTCGCCGACGCCGAGGATGTCGACCCACACCGTGTCGGTACGGCGGACCAGGGCGCCGGCGACCTGCCGGATCTTGCTCGGCCGGCACCGGATCCGCAGGGCCATCGGGATCAACTGCGGGAAGTACAAGGGGTTGGGTACCGCGGTGGCGCGGAGGGTTCCGTCGGCGTACAGCGGGGTGGCCCGGCGGACGACGGTGCGCTCCGACAGGCCGAGGCGGGTGCCGATCTCGCGCCAGGAGGCCCGCGGCGACGCCAGCAGAACGGCGATGATCCGCCGATCCGTGTCGTCGAGCTCCTGACGCATGATCTGCATCCTACTGCCGCGATCTGTCCGGTTATGTGCAGTGGAGGCGGCGGATTGATGGTCGATCTGCCCGGAGGCCGTAGAACGGTGATCATGACCGAACACGGTGCAGACCTGTTGATCCGAGCCGGAGCGGTGCACACGCTGGTCCCCGGGGCGGCTCCGCGACGAGCGGTCGCCGTCCGCGGCGATCGGGTCGTCGCGTTGTCGGCCGATCCCGGCGGCCTCGACGCCTGGGTCACCGCGCGGACCAAGGTCCTCGACGTGCCGGATTCCGCCGTACTGCCGAGCTTCGACGACACGCACACGCACCTGATCTTCGCCGGCCACAGCGCCCACGACGTACCGGTGCAGCAGGCCCGTGACCTCGGGGAGTTCCTGGAGCTGATCCGCCGCCGCGCCGCCTCCACTCCCGAGGGGCAGTGGATCCGGACGACGGCCAACTGGCAGGAACTCAACCTCGCCGAACGCCGGATGCCGACGGCGGCCGAGCTGGATCAGGCGACCGGCCGGCATCCGGTACTGGTCAAGCGAGGTGGTCACAACGACGTGCTGAATACGTATGCACTCCGCCTTGCCGGGATCACCGAGGACACCCCGGCGCCGCCCGGCGGGGTGATCGGCCGGGACGCTGACGGCCGGCTGACCGGGCGCCTGATCGACAGCGCGATCGGCCTCGTGGAGCGGCACTTCCCGGCACCCGACCGAGCGACGCAGGTCGACGGTCTGCGGCTTGCCGGCGACCAGTACGCCGCGACCGGAATCGGCACGGTTCGGGACTGCCTGGTGTCGCTCGACGACTACGCGGCGCTGCAGGCGGCGCGGAACGCGGGAGTGCTGAACGTCCGGGTCCGCGCGCTGATCTCCGGGTTCGGCGTCACGGACTTCGACGAACTGCTCGACGCCCTCGAGGACCGGCGGTACGAGGCCGATCCGTGGCTGCGGGTGTGGGGCGTCAAGCTCGGCCTCGACGGCGGGCTCGAGGCCGGCGCGACCGAGGAACCGTACGCCTGCGATCACACGTTCTCAGGGACCTTGCTGTGGGAGCCCGACGCGCTCACGGAGGCGGTCGAGGCGGTGGTACGGCGGGGTTGGCGCGTCGGCACTCATGCGTACGGCGACCGTGCGGTGCGCGTTCTGCTCGACGTGTACGAGCGTGTCCTCGAACGCAATCCGGGCCTGCCCGCGAACTCGCTCGTGATGGAACACGCGGGTTTGGCCGGACCCGAACAGCGAGCTCGCGCGGTCGCCCTGGGCATCCCGGTCACGATCCAGCAGCCGTTGCAGCACGACACCGCCGAGGTCGAGCAGGAGTTCTGGGGCACCGAGCGCGTCGCCGCGATGTTCCCGGCGCGTGGGTGGCTCGACCAGGGCGCGCTGATCGCGGCCGGATCGGACTTCCCGGTCGGGCAGTTCGGCGCGATGCGATCGGTGTGGGGTATGACGACCCGCGAGACCGTGGTCGGCGTCCGTGGGCCGGAGCAGGCGATCAGCTATGACGAGGCGGTCGCCCTGCACACCACACAGGCCGCCCGACTGGTCGGTGAGGAACAGCTGCGCGGCATGCTCACGCCGGGAAGGCTCGCCGACCTGACGATCTGGGACCGCGACCCCGCGACCTGCTCGAGCGACGTGCTGCGCGACCTGAACCCGACGTACACCATCATCGGCGGTCGCGTGGTGCACGGCGAGCGTGACTGAGGGCCCACCTGGACCGAACTATGGCAACTGATCCGTTCCGGCCGGTTTGCGGCGGCGGCGTGGCTCTGCGGACCTTGGTGGGGTCCGGCGCATGTGGTCCCGGGCGCGGGCGAGGATGTCGGCGAGGGTTTCGATGTCGGCGCGGGACAGCGGTGCGAACAGCAGCTCGTCGAGGACCGTGATGTGCCCGGGGAAGACCTTCGCGAGCACACCACGTCCCTCATCGGTGATCGTGACGGTGACGCTGCGCTCGTCGTCCGAGGACTGCGTACGGGTCACGAGGCCGCGCTTCTCCAGCGTCTGCGCCTGATACGTCAGTCCGCTCCGGCTGTACACGACTCCGTCGGCCAGATCGGTCATCCGCCGGCTGCCCGCGGGGGAGTCGCCGAGGGTGGCGAGGAGCTGGAACTGCACGTAGCTGAGATCCCCGGCGTCCCGCAGCTGCTGCTCGACGGCGTGCTTGAGCAGGCTGCTCGCCTCGATGAGCGCGAAGTACGCGCCCAGCTGCGTGGCATCCAGGGAACGTGGCGCGGAGGTCATGAGCCGACTCTATCAGTGCTTCTAGTTCGAAGCACTTGCTTCTAGTTCGAAGCAGTACTACGGTGATGGCAGTTGCTTCGAATCCGAAGCACATCATCGAAGGGGCACATCATGAAGGCTGTACGGTTCCACGAGACGGGCGGCCCGGAGGTTCTGCGCTACGAGGACGCGGACCAGCCGATCCCCGGCGCGGGCGAGGTGCGCATCCGGGTCGCGGGGTCGGCGTACAACCCGGCCGACGGTGGTCTCCGCGGCGGATTCCTGCCGATCCCGGTGACGCTGCCGCACGTTCCGGGGTACGACGTTTCCGGCACGATCGACGCGCTCGGCGACGGCGTGGACGGCCTCGGCGTGGGCGAGAACGTCGTCGGATTCATCCCGATGGATGCCGACGGTTCGGCGGCGCAGTACGTCGTCGCCCGGCGGACGCGCTGGTCAAGGCGCCGACCAGCATCCCGCTGGCCGACGCCGCCGGGTTGCCGTCCGTCGGGCTGACCGCATCACAAGCGCTGTTCGAGGCCGGTGAGCTGAAGGCCGGTCAGCGGGTGCTGATCAACGGTGCCGGCGGCCCGGTCGGCGGGTACGCCGTACAGCTGGCCAAGCGCGCCGGTGCGTATGTCATCGCGACGGCGAGCCCACGGAGCAGCGAGACGGTGAGGGCGGCCGGCGCGGACGAGATCGTCGACCACACGGCCACGCCCGTACTCGACGCTGTCACCGAGCCGGTCGACGTACTGCTCAACCTGGCACCGATCACGCCCGACGGGTTCACTGCCCTGGTCGCGCGGGTCCGCGACGGTGGCGTGGTCGTCTCCACGACGCCGACCGTACCGACGCCCGGCGACGAGCAGCGAAAGGTGCGCGCGGCAACGATCTTCCTCCACCCCGACGCGGGCGTGCTCTCGCAGCTCGTACAACTCGTCGACGACGGCGCACTCCATGTCGAGATCGCCCGACGCATACCACTGAGCGAGTTACCCGCAATCCACCAGCAGGCCGAGGCCGGCGAGATCCACGGCAAGGTCGTGGCCGTACCGCCGGCCGTCTGAACCTATGGGGTGAGCGTGCGGAGGAGGTCGGTGGCGTAGGCCGTGGTGGCGGCGACCAGGTCGACGGAGTCGGGGTCGAGGAGCCACTGGGTGTTGGCTCCTTCGATGAAGGCGAGGATCTCGAAGGCCTTCAGGCGGGCGTCGACCGTACGGCTGAACTCACCGGATTCCTGGCCGGCGGTGATCATCTGCTCGATGACGGCGCGCAGGTTGCGGTAGCGGGTGACGAAGTGCTCGTGGGCGACGTCGCCGGGCCGGAGGTTCTCCATGACCAGCACCGCGAAGAGGCTGGCGAGGCTCGGGTTCGCGACATTGCGGCGGGCGTAGCGGGGGAGTTGTTCGATGGCGGCGGGCCCGCCGAGCGCGGTGAGTTCCTCGGCGAACTCGAGGCTCGCGCCGTCACGCTGGTCGATGACGGCGTGCAGCAGGCCGACCTTGTTGCCGAAGTAGTAGAGCAGGGCCTGCTGCGTGACGCCCACTGCCGCGGCGACGTCGGCGATGCTCGTGGTCGCGTAGCCGCGTTCGGCGAACAGCGTGGCGGCGGCCGCGATCAGCTCCTCGCGCCGGGACTCGCCCCGGGCCGAGGCCTTGCGGCCCTGCCGTCCGGTCGGTGCGGGGCTGGATGACGTCATGGAACCTTCCTATCGCGATCTCTTGAATTCTACCTAGTGGTAAGTAGAATCCTCGTCACCGGGTCGGCGCGGGAGGAGTGAGGCCGGATGTGGACGGGGCAATGGATCTGGTCGGCGGGTACGGCGCTCGGCGGGCCGACGCGGTCGCAGCCGTACGGGTCGCTCGACCGCGCTCGGTTCGACCAGCGGGTGCTGTTCCGCAGGGTGTTCGAGGTGGCCGACGTACCGGGTGACGCTTGGCTCCGGATCAGCGCGGATGCTCGGTACTTGCTGTATGTCAACGGATCCGAGGTCGGTGCCGGGCCGGTGCGGCATGGTCCTCGGCGGCTCGAGTACGACGTGTACGACGTACGCGCGCTGCTGGTTCCGGGGCGGAACGTGGTCGCGGTGCTCGGGCGGTTCTACGGGCATCCGGTGCCGTGGTGGGAGCCGTCGCCGCCGAGCTTCACGATGGGCGGCGGCGGACTGGTCGCCGAGCTCAGGACCGGCGATCGGGTGATCGGGACCGACGAGACCTGGCGCTGCTCGCCGGGCATCGCGTGGCAGGCCGCGGAGCCGCCGAGCATGTTGCTGACGCAACTGCCTGAGTTCCTCGACGCGAGACTGCTGGATCCGCGGTGGACACAGCCCGACTTCGACGACAGCGGCTGGGAGGACGCACGGGTACTCGCCGAGCACTCGATCGTCGGCCCTCAAGGCGCGACCCACCCACCAACCGAGCCGTGGGGCGCACTCGCGCCCCGCCCTATCCCACACCTAACCGGCGATCTCCGAACCGCAACCACCATCCACCACCACATCCCCCACGAGCCGGTCGCGGGTGGGAACGGGCGTGGTGATGTGTGGCGCGAGTTGAGCGCTGTCCTTGGTCGGCGGGTGGGTGCTGGGGATCGGGTCTCGGGTGGGGACGGCGATCGGGTGTTGGTGGTGGCGGACTTTGGGATGGTGGTGGCTGGGCGGTTGGAGTTGGAGGTCGATGGGCCGGCCGGTGCGGTTGTCGTGGGGGCGTTGCTCGAGGTGCCGACGGTGGCGGCGCTCGACAGCGCTCCGGTGTTCCGGTACGTGACCCGAGGCCACGATGACCGGTACATCTCGGGCGATCCGATCGGCGGACGGTACGCCGTACTGCTGCTGGACCATCCGACCGTCGTACGGTCCGTCCGTCTCCGCGAGTCGCACCGCCCGCGGCGTGCGGTCCAACCGTTCACCTCGAGCGACGAGAGGCTGGACGAGATCTACCGGGTCGGTCTGCGGACCGTCGACCTGACCGCGCACGACGCGTACGTCGACTGCCCGACCAGGGAGCAGCGGGCGTGGACCGGAGACGCGGTCGTGCACCAATCGGTGGACCTGGTCGCGAACCAGGACTGGAGCCTCGCGCGTTGGAAC
>NZ_DASRVN010000016.1:0-20059 GCF_035655035.1 Kribbella sp.
GAGGACGATGGTGGGGACCTGGAGGGCGACGATGGTGGCGACCGTGATCACCGGGTCGGTTGCGGGGACGACGGAGATCGGGAGGGTGTAGGAGACGACGATCCGGACGATGCCGTCGACGATCGTCGCGATCCCCCACCAGACCGTGATCCACTTCCACGCGTGCCGGAAACGTTCGTCGGTCTCCCACAGTTCGTCCATGAGCGCGGCCCGGGGTGCGAACATCGCGCGGGTGACGACGTACGTCAGCGGCTGCGGGTGCCGTAGCGACCACAGCGTGATGCCCGCGAACGGCAGGCTGATCCACGCGTTCCGCACGAGCAGCAGTCGCGCGTCCCCGCCCACGACCGCGACGATCGTGCTGGCCACCATGCTCACGACCACAGCCATCCCCACCAGGTCGGTACGCTGCGTGCGCACCAGCGACACCGCCGAGCTGATCAGGCCTGGGATCACGCCGGCGAGCAGCGCGGTGAGGTCGCTCACCCCGAGAGCCTTCAGACCGTAGAACAGGGCGAGCGGGATCGCGATGTCGACGACCAGGAGCCAGGGGCCTTTACGCGCGGGCATGCCAAGAGGTTCGCCCAGCGGACCACCGACCCGCATCGAGCCGACGGCTGCCCACCCCTAGACCAAAGTCTGAGGAGGTCAGAACCGGAAGCGCACGATCCGCGACGACCGGGTGAAGCCCGGCATCACGTTCATCAGGCGGTACAGCCGTCGTACGTTCGCAGGGGCCTTCCGCAGGAGCACCGGTGCGTCGTTCATCGGCGCCTCGTCGACGTACTCGAGCCGCGGGTGCCAACCGGCCAGCGCCGCCGGATCGTCGAAGCCGCACCGGAACCGCGCGTTGTACCTGCGGCTCACCGGATCCCATTTCGAGGTCCGCCAGGCCGAGACCGACACCGTGTCGAGCTCCAGCTGTCCGGTGGGAAAGGCCTCGACGATGCTGGTCAGCAGCTCCCGAGCCTCGGCCTCGGTCAGGTAGGGCACGAGTCCCTCGGCGATCATCAGCACGGGCCGCCCGCGAGGAACGGGCTCGAGCCAGGTCAGGTCGGTGACGCTGGAGCCGATCAGCGTGCAGTGATCGCGCTCCGGAAGCAGCTCCCGGCGCAACGCGATGACCTCGGGGTAGTCCAGGTCGTACCAGTCGACCGTGGCCGGCGGGTCGATCCGGTGGACCCGGGCGTCGAGACCGCAGCCCAGGCTCAGTACGACGGCATCGGTGTGCTCGGCGAGGAAGGTCCGCGCCCAGTCGTCCAGCGCCTTCGCCCGTACGACGGCGGACAGGCCGAGCTGACTGGCCGCGAACCAGCCGCGGTCGAACTCGGGGTCCAGCAGACGCATGACCGGCTCGGCGTACACATCGCCCAGGATCGGGTCCGGCAGCCGGTTGTCGAGTGCCTTGGCCTTCAGGACCGGCGTCAGGGTCTTCTGTACGCCGACGAGCTCACTTCTTGGGGTCATCCTCTGGATCCTCGTCCGCGTCCCGCAGCTCCTCGGGGAGCTCGTCGAACTCCTCCTCGAGGATCTCCTCGGGCTCGGCGCCGGACTCCGGCCTGATCGCGTTCCGCAGCCGGCCGAGGATCCGGTCCGCCTCGGTGCCGAACGGGTTGTCGTTGACCAGGTACGTCCAGGTGGCGGTCGGGCGCGGGATCCCGCTGGCCTCCTCGTCCAGGCCGTCGGCGGTGATCTCGGCCTCCTTGAACGTCTCGACCGCGTCGTCCCAGGCGTCGGAGATCAGCGTGTCGAACGACGCGATCGCGGACTTGTTGAACTCGTCGATCGGCTTCAGGTGCACGATCCCGCCGGCCAGCGACCGCAGGTGGATGCCCTCGCGCAGGTCGGCCAGGTACGCCAGGTGGTCGGTCCAGCGCCGGTCCAGGTGCCCCAGCGCGATCCGCCGCGCGGCGCTCTTCACGACGTCCTCACCGACCTCGTCGACGAGTTCGTCGTACCGCTCCTTGGCCCGCTCGGCCAGCTCCTCCGCGGCCAGGTCCTCGGTCAGCACCTTCTCGCGGGTCTCCAGCAGGATCGCGCGCTGCTGCCCGGTGAGGCGGTTGTACTGCCAGGTGGTCCGGTGCAGCTCGGCGTTCGCGCCGTCGGCGACCCGCTGCGCGTGCTCCAGCATGCCGATCGACTTGCGGTCGGTGAGCCGGCCGGTCTCATCCGGGTGCGGGCGCAGGCCCGAGGAGACGGAGTACCGCGTGACGAGCTCGTCGGCGAGCGAGGCGAAGAACAGCGTGCCACCCGGGTCGCCCTGCCGGCCGGCGCGACCGCGGAGCTGGTCGTCGAGCCGCCGGGACGCGTGCAGGCCGGTGCCGATCACGTACAGGCCGCCGAGCTCGAGCGCCTTCTCCTTGTCGTGCGTCTCGTCCTTGCCACCGAGCCGGATGTCGGTACCGCGGCCCGCCATCTGCGTCGAGACGGTCACCGTCCCGGGGACGCCGGCCTCGGCGATGATCCCGGCCTCTTCGGCATCGTTCTTCGCGTTCAGCACCACGTGCGGGATGTCCGCCGCCGCGAGCTTGTCGCTGAGTTGCTCGGACTCCTCGACGCTGTGGGTGCCGATCAGGATCGGCCGCCCGGTCTCGTGCACCTCGGCGATGTGCTTGACCAGCGCCTCGTTCTTCTGGTCGACGGTCAGGTACAGCCGGTCCTGGTCGTCCTTGCGGACGTTCGGCTTGTTCGGCGGTACGACGGCCACGTCCACGTCGTAGAACTCCTGCAGCGACTCGCCGACCACGACCGCCGTGCCGGTCATGCCGCACAGCGACTTGTACCGCTTGATCAGCGACTGCACGGTGATGCTGTCCAGCACCTCACCGGAATCGCTGACCGGGACCGCTTCCTTCGCCTCGACCGCGGCCTGCAGACCGTCGGGCCAGCGCTGCAGCTTGGCGACCCGTCCGCGGCTGTTGTTGATCAGACTGACCTTGCCGTCCCGGACCAGGTAATCGACGTCCTTGCGCAGCAGCACTTCGGCATGCAGCGCGACGTTGACCTGCGTCAGCCGATCCAGGTTCTCGTCGTCGTACAGGTTGAACCGCGGCCGCTCAGGCTCAACCGCGACCTCGTCGTCCACGTCAGCGTCCTTGCCGGCCGCAGTGTCGGCGCCCGTGTCGGCGTCCGTGTCGGCGTCCGTGTCGGCGTCCTTGCCGGCCGCGGCGTCAGCGTCCGTGTCGGCGTCGGCACCGCCGCCGGCGGCTTCCTCGGAGGCGGCCTGGTGAGCCTCGTCGGCCTCGTTCGCGGGCGCGGTGGCCGCGGCGGCGCGTTCGCCGAGGGCTTCCTCGACCTTGTCGGTGCCTTTGTCGGTGAGGGCTACCGTGCGGCCGTCGCCGTCGATCTCGTAGTCGACGCCCGCGCGCAGGGTCCGGACCAGCTGGACCACGTCGTCGTCGAGGGCCTCGTTGCGGGTCGCGCCGGCCAGCACCATCGGCACCCGGGCCTCGTCGATCAGCACCGAGTCGGCCTCGTCGACCAGCGCCACGTCCGCCTCGACGGTGACCCGGTCCGCGACGTCGGTGACCAGGCGGTCCCGCAGTACGTCGAAACCGATCTCGTTGACCGGGACGTAGCAGACCTCGGCCTGGTACGCCGCACGCCGCTCCTCCGGGGTGGACGCCTGGCCGACGTGCGCGACCGTGACGCCGAGCAGCTCGTACACCGGGCCCATCCACTCGGCGTCGCGCTTGGCCAGGTAGTCGTTGACCGCCAGCACGTGCACCTTGCGGCCGCCGACCGCGTACCCGGCGGCGGCGATCGCACCGGCCAGCGTCTTGCCCTCACCGGTCGCCATCTCGACGATCCGGCCCTGCAGCATCGCCAGCGCGCCGACCACCTGGCCGTCGAAGGCCCGCTCGCCGATCGCCCGCCGGCCCGCGTCCCGGGCCAGCGCCAGGAACTCGATCTGCTCGTCCTCGTGCAGCCCGCCCTCGGTGCGCAGCTCGGCGACCGCCTCGGTGAGCTCTTCGTCGGTCAGCGGGAGGACCGATTCCTCGGCCTCGCCGACCAGCTGGGTGAGCCGTTCGTACGGGCCGAGATCGATCGAGCCGGGGCGCTGCAGCAGCCGGCGGAAGCGGGAAGCGATTTTCAGGGCCATGATGCAGGCAACGTACAGCCTCAACCGGTCGTTCCGCGCGCGACCCCCGGACGCCCGGCACTGACCAACCGCCGCGCCACCGGCCCGCTCACGCTCGCCGCCACCCGAATGGCCCTGCTCCGGGGAGGTTGGTCAGTGGCGCAGGTCCGGCGTCCACTGGTACGGCGTTGTCACGGTGACCGCGTGGAGCCCGAGTTTCTCCAGGATCGGGCGCGAGTCCGCGGACGCGTCGACCCGGAGGAACTCGTACCCGCGGTCCTTGGCCAGCCGGGCGCGGTGGACGAGGAGTGCGGAGTACAGGCCCTGCCGCCGCCACTCCGGATGCGTCCCGCCGCCCCACAGGCTGGCGAACCCGGTACCGGGGTGGAACCGCACCCACGCGGCCGACAGCACCGGCCCGCCGGTCAGCACGTCCTCCACCAGGAACACCGACAGCCGGTCCGGGAACATCCGCGCCTCACCGGCCAGGTGCTCGACGATCCGTTCGGTGCCGTTGTGCCACAGCGAGTCCGTGAGTACGGCGATCCGCTCGTAGTCCTCGGCCCCGCCCGCCTCCCGAAGCCGGACCTTCGACGGCAGCGCCGACGGCCGCCCGAGGACCCGGTCCACCTCGCCGAGGATCAGCGTCTCCGGATCGTCCCGCACGAACCCGGACCGCTCGAGCCGCTCCCCCAGGTCGGCCGGCTCGTCGTAGGCGTACGTCTTCCACTCGAAGGGCAGGCCGCGCTCGCCGAAGAACGCGACCTCCCCGGCGATCACCGCGTCCGGGTCGTCCCCGAGCCCGCGGGGCGCCTCGACGAACCCGGCGCCGTCCGCGCCCTCGACGTACGACCGGTGCACGAGCCCGGCGTGCTCCTGCTTCCAGCCAGGGATCGCGTCCGCGTCCGGCAGGCGGATGCGGCGGTGGAACACGTCGAGCAGTTCGTCCGGAGTCATTCGCTCATCGTGCTACACCGCCGCAACCCGATTACGGCAGTACTCGGTTGAGCAGGTCGTAGAAGGTGTTCGCGAGGACCAGCTCGTACGGATCCGTCAGCAGCGGGCCGAGCTCGGCCATGTCGGACGGCGACCACGACCAGGCGCCGATCAGGCCGGTGATGAACAGCGGGCTCGCGCCGTCCCAGCTCGCGATCCGCTGGTCGAGCGCGGCCTTGAACTCGGCCGCCTTACCGGGTGCGCCCCAACCACCGGTGATCGGGATGCCGCCTTGCCGGGCGGTGAGCGTGTCGCCGTCCCAGGTCTGCATGATCCCCTTGGTCGGCGTGTACTCGGCGTACCCCTTGGCGATCTCCTCCGACAGCAGCACCCACGTGTTGTTCTCCCGGCCGCTGTACGCGTACACCTCCTCCAGTCCGGTACGGCGCATGAAACCGCCCGTCATCTTCAGGTACTGCGTGAGCTCGTCGGGCTTCCACGACGCCGGGTAGGTGTACCCCGCGCCGGACGGACCGCAGACCAGCAGGTCGTTCGCGGTCGCGGTGCGCTGGTAGTAGCTGTAGATGTTCGGGCCTGCCTCCACCAGCAGCGGGTCGATCGTCCAGTTGGTCGGTACTTCGCCGCGCTTCGGGTCGTCCCAGATCTCCCGCAGCCGGCGTTGGCAGTACTGGATGTTGTCGCCCTCGCCGAACGTCAGCGTCAGGTACACCTTGTTCTTCGGCTTGTCGATCCGCCGGATCGCGCGCGGCTTGTCGGAGATCGGCGAGGCGAGACCGGCGTGCACGGTGCCGTTCATGTAGAAGTCGGCCGCCACCACCGGCGAACCGCCCTTCGACGCGAGGTCGACGCCGTCCCACTCACCGGAGACGTCGTTCGCGAACCAGCCCATGTACGGCGCCAGCGTCGGCCACTTCGCGTAGTGCTCGATCAGCAGGTCGCCCGTCGCCCCGCCGGGTGGCAGCCAGCTCACCAGGGCCTTGGTGGCCACCACGTAGTCGCGGAAGTACGGGAACGGTTCGACGCGGGTCGGCGACGTGTCGGTCGCGGTGACCAGGTACTGGTTCCACATCTCCACCGTGACGACGAGGGACGTCGTACCGGCCGGTGGTGCGATCCGGTAGATCCAGTAGTTCCCGCCGTCGGCGAATCTGTTGGCCTCACCACCGATCGAGGAGTGCGAGCCGTCGAACAGGTACGGCGCCTCCTCCGGCGTGCCGGGCTCGAACGTCGCGATCACCGTGCCGTTCGCCGCGATCGACACGTGCCGGACCGAGGCACCCCAGCCGTCGTCGGTGAACGAGTCCGCGAACCGGACGTACACGGCCTCCTTCCCGAGCTTGGCCGAAACGTCCAGGTGGTACGTACCACGGTTCGACGAGTCGCGGATCTGCTGGGTCTCGCGGGCGATCTCCACCCATTGCACGCCCTCGACGTCGACCACCTGCGTCGGCGGGAGGCCGGCCAGCAGCTGCTTGCTGACCCGCGGGAACAGGTTGTCCAGCTGCCACCGGTACGTCTTCACCCGGTCGTCGTCGAACATCCCGCGCAGGTCCTTGACGATCTTCAGGCCGTACGCCTTCGCCTGGTCCGCGTTCGCGACCACGGAGTTCTCCAGCCCGGCGAGCGTCGTCGCGACGTTCAGCGAGTCCGGTACGGCGGCGTCGTACACGATCGCGCCCCGGATCCGGCTCCGGTACTTCGCGACCAGGTCCAGCGGGTTCGGGTACAGCTTCTTCGGCAGGCGCATGTCGGACAGCCACTTGGCGTCCGGCACGCTCTCGGTCCCGGTGTCGTAGATGAAGTACAACTCCGGCTCGGTACGGTTGACGACGCCTTGCAACGTTGTCAGCAGGGTCTGATCCTCCCCGCTGAGCTTGCTGACGTCGGCGTAGTCCAGGTGTCGTGGGCGGTTGAACACCGGCAGCAGCCGAGCGGGGCTGCCGGACGTCGATGAATCTGCGGCATTTGCGGTCAATACGAACGGGTTGACCAGCCCCGCCGTCACCGCGCCGCTACCCGCCAGGAACGCACGTCTCGAAACCATCGCGACCACTCCCTGAGGTTGACATCGATGTCAAATCTGCCGGGAATGTAGCAACCCCACGAGAGCGTGTACATACCTCACTTGGAATCGTTTCCGTCCGACTTGGGACAGGCGGCGGTGTCCGGGAACAAGCTGTTACTTGTTCTCGGACACCAGCGGGTGTTGTCAGTTGCCTTGGCCGGTGCGGGCTCCGCGGGAGTCGATGGCCTCGGGGAGGGCGGATTCGGGGAGGCCGACCAGCTCGGCGACCGGGGTCAGGCGGCCTTCGAACTGGGTTGCCAGCGGGGCGGCGCCGACGTGCGTGGTGGTGGTCGGTTCGTCGATGCGGTGCAGGCGGACGTGGATGCCTGCCCGGGTTTCGGCGGTGACGTCGGCGGCGGGGATGCGAGCGGTGAACTCGTAGATCTCCCGGGGCGTGACGTGGTGGCCTTCGGGGCCGTCCGGGAGTGGGAACGAGCGTTGCGTGTTCGGATCCGCTACGGTGCCGGCGTGCAGCAGGCGGTCCTGGTACGTGACCTCGTACGCGTCGGCGCCGTGGAACGTCGTCGACTGGGCCAGTGGGCCGTCGACCAGGTGGCTGTCGACGACCGTCAGGCGGTCGCCGCGGACCCGGATCCGGAGCCGGACGTATTGCTCGTCAGGAGCGCCGGTACGGCGGGTCCGTGCCGCCTGCTGGTCGGGGTACCCGCCCGCCGGCTGCTGTTCCGCGGACTCACGGCTAGCGGCCTCGCGGTCGAACGCGGGCTTCACCGCCCGGGTCGGGTCGGGTCCGGCCGCCGGCGCGGCGCCCCGCGTCGCGGTGGGCTTTGTCGGCCCTGCCTGAGGCGGTACGGCGTTGTGCTGGCGGCGCACGTCGCCCGCCGGTGGTTTGGACGGCCGGCGGTTCCGTGTCGCGGAGCGCTCCGTGCCTTTGGGTTGTTTCATCGTCGGCTCCCTTACCAGTTCCGGCCGTGCCGGTAGTTGTGGATCCACCGGTAGTAGATCCGGTCGAGCGCGATCCCGCGGCGCCCGTCGATGACGCCGAACCAGTCGGTGTTGTGGACGTACAGCTGTGGCCGGCCGCGGCGCCCGGTCATCCGGGCGGTCTCGAACCGGTCGGCCGAGCCGAGGTTCCACTCCCCCACCCAGTCTCCGACGTAGTCGGCCTTCAGGTCGGTCCCCGAGCTGAGCATCCGGCCGAGGTACTCCGTCGACCAGTCCTGGTCGTTCCACGCCCACAGGTCGCAGCGCCCGGTTCCGTCGATGTCCGCGGCGAAGAACTCGTCGTGCCGCGCGAGACCGTCCCAGCCCGGTACGTCGCCGTCGTGCCGGTGCACGTACGCCAGCCCGGACCCGGTGGACCGGAACATGCCGAGATACGCCATCGACCAGTCCAGCCCGTTGAACACGAACACGTCGCACTTGCCGTCGCCGTCGAAGTCGCCGAGGACCAGCCGGTCGTGCTGCGCGAGCCCGCCCCACCCGGGGATGTCGCCGTCGTACCGGTGGGTCATCGAGTAGCCGGAGGCGCTCGCGGAGAACAGGCCGACGTACGCCATCGACCAGTCGTCGCCGTTGAAGATCACCAGGTCGTCGCTGCCGTTGCCGGTCAGGTCGCCGACGAAGAACTCGTCGTGCCGGGCGAGTCCGCCCCAGCCCGGGATGTCGCCGTCGTAGCGGCGGCTGACCCAGAACCCGCTGCCGGTCGAGCGGAGCAGGCCGACGTACGGCATCGACCAGTCGTCGGTGTTCACCACGACGAGGTCGTCGCGGCCGTCGCCGTTCAGGTCGGCGACCAGGAACCGGTCGTGGGCCGCGAACCCGCCCCAGCCGCGGATGTCGCCGTCGTACCGCGCGACCAGCCGCAGTCCGCCGGCGCCGTCGGACTTCAGCAGGCCGAGGTACGGCATCACCCAGTCGACGCCGTTGAAGATCGCCACCTCGTCGGTGCCGTCGCCGTCGAAGTCACCGACGTACACCTGGTCGTTCGGCATGAACTGCCACGAGCCCGGGACCCGTTCGACCGCGCTGAAGCTGTGCTCGAGCGCGGTGCCGTCGGCACGGAACAGCTGGATCGACGTGCCGTGGTGCAGCAGCAGGTCGCTGCGGCCGGTGCCGTAGAAGTTGCCCGCGTACGCGGTGCGGAACGTGTGCTCGGTCTCGTGGTCGCGCGCGGTCTTGATCGAGGTGTAGCAGACCGGGCAGTACGGCGGCGTGTTGCTGTTCATCCGGCAGTTCTCGACCGGGCGGTAGATGCCGGTGTTGTTCGTACCGCCGCCCTCGAACAGGCCGACGTCGGTGTTGCTGTCCCAGTCGGCCGGGCGCGGGCCGTTGTTGTAGTTCGCGGCCGCACCGCTACCGGTGGGCAGCGGGGTGGACGGCGCGATCAGGTTCGCCCACTTCGTGGTGGAGCGGTCGGTGATCGTGGTCAGGTTGATCCAGCCCTGCTCGCCGCCGGTGTACGCGCCGCCGGCCGAGTACTCGTCCGCGAAACCGCCGATCCCGTGGCCGAACTCGTGCGCGATCACCGTCCAGTTCACGCCCATCGGCACGTGCGCCCGGCCGCCGCCTCCGCAGCCGCCGTAGTTCGGGTTGTTGAGTACGACGAGCAGCTCGTTCCAGTCCGGCACCCACTTGTTCAGCGCGGCCTGGATCCGCGCCTCGGTGTCCGTCCCGTACTCGAGCCAGCAGTGCGCCCACGACCCGCTGAAGATCATCCCGAGCGCGGTGTCGTGGATCGTCTCCGACGCGATCGTGTCGTCCGACGGGTCGGTCGGCGTGCCGTGCTCGTCGTACGTCCGGGTGCTGACTCCGGAGTCGACGGAGTCCAGGTTCACCCGGTAGATGTTGTACGCCGACGCGTCCTCACTGAAGTAGTCGTGCCCGAAGACGCCGTCGATGAGCGTCGTCTGCACCCAGTTGTTGTACGCGACCTGATCCACCGCGGTGAACCCGTCCCCCAGCACCGCGATGTTCCGCTTCACCCCAGGCGGACCAGCCTTCCGCAGCACAGTCATGCTGTCAGCCATCACTCCCCCTTACACAGCGGCGCCCCCAACGAACACCCCCTACCAAGGCGGAGCCCGGTTCGGCCGCGGTGATACAGCGTGATATAGCGTGAGACAGGGGGTCAGGGTTTGCGGCGCGGAAAGCGCGAGCGGAAGGTGCCGTCGTACTCGAGGTGCATGTAGCCGGAGGAATGGACGCCGACCGCGAAGAACGTGACCAGCACGAAGACGATCCCCGCGATGATCGAGATGTGCCAGAAGGCCGCGGTGATCCCGATGAACGCCGAACCCTGGGCGATCGCCTTCGCGACCGAGACGAGCCGCGACGTGGTCACGCGGTGGCGGAACTCCTCCTGCAGGTTCAGGACGAGGAGGGCGGCCAGCAGCGGGATCGAGACCGCGAACGCGACCACGCAGATCGTCGCGGTCAGGTCGAGCGGCTTCGTGGTCAGGAACGGCTGCACCACCACGAGTCCCGCGGCGCCGAGCCCGCCGTACATCAGGTTGGACTGCCGGATCCACTCCTGCTGGGCGGCCGGATCGGACGTCGCCTCCTCGACCTCGGCCCGGATCCGCTCGGCCTCCGCCTCGGCGGCCAGGCGCTGCGCCCGTTCGGTTTCGTCCTCCATACCCGTCCCTCCGGAAACTCATGTGCACAGGCGCACGACGGCCAGCAATAGTAAGCCGGATGAGGTATTACTACGCCGAGCATCAGGATGCCTACCGCCGGCTGCTGCGGGAGGGCATGACGCAGTGGAACGACCTCTTCGGGGAGAGCTGGACGTTCGACGACTTTCCCAATCGTGCGTTCCTGGAGAGCGTGCTCGGGCGGCTGGTGGCGGGTGGGGAGGTTCTGGAGTACGGGTGTGGGACCGGGCCGGCGGCGTGTTTCCTGGCGGGGCGGGGGTTCCGGGTGGATGCGGTCGACCTGATTCCGGAGGCGATCGCGGTCGCGCGGCGGATGGCCCGCGAGCGGGGCGTGAAGGTGAACTTCGGGGTGCAGGACGTGTGCGCGTCACCGCCGGGGAGCAAGCGGTACGACGTGGTGCTCGACAGCTACTGCCTCCAGTCGATCGTCACCGACGCCGACCGGGCGAAGGTACTGCGGGCCGTCCGCGAACGCCTGAAGCCCAACGGGTACTACGTGTTGTCGACGGCCATGTACGACCCGGACCGCGTCTACGACGGCGAGTTCCGGTACGACGCCCGTACCGGCATCTGCTACCAGGAGACGTCCGTACGATCACCCGACGCGGTCCAGCTCGACGGGACCTGGTACCTCCCGCACCGCCGCCACCTGCGCCCCGACGCCCTCCGCACGGAACTAGCGGCCGCAGGCCTGCACGTCATCGAGCAGGACGGCGGCAACGTCGTCGCCGGTCTGACCTACCAGGCACGCTGAAGGATCGCTGTCGCCTCAGCGAGGGACAGCCCTGCTGCGTGAGCGGCAGCAGCCAGCTTGGCCGCGGCCGTGTGCGTCGCCGCGTCGTTGATCTGGCTGCGGGATGCCAGTACGAACGTCCCGTTCCGCCCGCGGGTCTCGACCAGCTGGTCGGCCTCCAGCTCCTTGTACGCGCGTGCCACCGTGTTGACCGCCAGCCCGAGGTCCAGCGACAGCTGCCGCACGGTGGGCAGGCGGGTCCCCTGGGCCAGCTCCCCGGCGCGGATCAGCGCCTCGAGCTGCGAGCGCACCTGCTCGTACGGCGGCGTCAGTCCGACCGGGTCGACCGTGATGTCCATCCGGTCAGCATGTCAGGAGAAGTCGGCCGCGGAGTACTCCTTCTGCTCGACGAGGACCAGCCAGTTGCCGGAGTTGTCCCGCAGCAGCGCCTCCACGCCGTACGGACGATCGGCCGGCTCCTGGATGAACTCGACGCCCTTCGCGGTCAGCTCCGCGAACGTCTTGCGGCAGTCGTCGGTGGCGATGCCGAACCCGTGCATCGTGCCCTTCGCCATCATCCGCTTGACCGCCTCCGTCCCCTCCTCGTCGAGCGGCGGGCCGGGCACCGCCAGCTGCAGCTGCAGCTCCGGGTGGTTCGGATGGCACACGGTGCACCAGCGGTAGTCGGGCAGCTTCACGTCGTCCTTCACCACGAACCCGAGCTTCTCGGTGTAGAACGCCTTCGCCTCGTCGACGTCGTTCACGAAAACGCTCAACAGGCTGATGTTGGTGATCACAGGTTCCTCCAAAACGTCGTTGGTACGACGCTAGCCGTCGGAGTCCACCGGCGGCTTCTCCGCGATTGCGGAGTTCAGTCCCAGCATGAACACGAAGCACCCCGGGATCCGCGGCCCGGTCCGGGTCCGCTGGTACTGCGTCGGCGGCATCCCGACCAGTTCGGTGAACCGCTGCGAGAACGACCCGAGGCTGGAGTACCCGACCAGCCCGCAGACCTCGGTCACGGTCAGGTTGGTCGCCCGCAGCAGGTCGGTCGCCCGCTCGATCCGCCGCCGGGTCAGGTACTGCATCGGGGTCTCGCCGTACGTCGCCGCGAAACAGCGCAGGAAGTGGTACTTCGAGACCCCGGCCGCGGCCGCCAGCGCCGCCAGGTCGAGCGGCTCGGCGTAGTTGCGATCGGCAACATCCCGCGCACGCCGAAGGTGCGGCAACAGCTCGGTCGGTACGACGCTCACGTTCAGAACCCTAGGGACTTTCGGTTCGTACCGAAAGACTGGCGGCACCGCGGCCCCGATCGGAGCCTGAGGGGTATGAGAGTCGGACAGAGCGGTACCGGGCCGGGCGCGCACACGCGGGACGGGAGCGCGGTCGAGCTGTACGAGGTCACGCCGACGCACGGTGAGGACGAGCTGATCGACGCCGCGATCGCGCCGCGGAGCAGCATCCTCGAGCTCGGCTGCGGCACCGGGCGGATCACCCGCCCGCTGCTCGCCCGCGGCCACCGGGTGGTCGCGGTGGACGAGTCAGCGGACATGATCGCGCGCGTGACCGAGACGGAGACGATCCTCTCGACCATCGACGAACTACGCCTGGACCGGAAGTTCGACGTGGTGCTGATGATGTCGTTCCTGATCAACGTCGCCGACGACGCCGAACGCGTGCGCCTGTTGCGGACGTGCGCGCACCACGTCCGCCCCGGCGGGTCGGTCATCCTCCAGCAGGAGGTCGCTCGGCACGCTCCCGCCGTACTGGAGGACGAACGCCGCAAGCTGGTCATCGCCGACGTCGAGGACCTCCCCGGCGGCGCCCAGGCCGCGACGCTGACGCACATCGTCAAGGGCCGGACCTGGTCGCCGCGGATCGTCACCAAGTACCTGTCCGAGGACGAGCTGACCGCCCAGCTGGCCGAGGCCGGCCTGCAACTCAGCGGGTACCTCTCAGCCGATCGGATGTGGGTCAGAGCAGAACTCAGCTGAGGCACAGCCGTACGACGGAATCCTCGAACGCGGCGCCGGCCGCGGCCGCTGTCATCCGGCCGGCGGTCAGTTCGCCGGCCGCCGCGTGACCGATCGCCAGGACCGCCGTGACGAGCCAGTCGACCGTCGCGGCGGGTGCGAGCAGTTGAGCGTCGGCGGCGGACCGCAGCGCCTGCCGCAGCCCGCCGGTGATCGGATCGTGGGCGGCCGGGTCCGCGCCGCCGTCCCGATGCGCGAACAGGGCCGGGTTCAGCAGCGCGGGATTGGCCTCGATCACCCGCCAGCACCTGGCGGCCCATTCGGCGATCGCCGCCCGCGGCTCGTCCGGAAGCGCCGTACCGGTCAGGTGCGACGCCACCTCACGCGTCAGCCGGTCGACGAGCTGGTCGAAGAGATCGGTACGCCGGTCGAAGTGCGCGTACAGCGTCTGCCGGCTCACCCCGGCGCGGGCGGCGATGTCGGCCATCGACGGGTCCGCACCGCCGGCCAGCAACTCCTCCGCCGCGCGGACGATGCCGGCGGCGTTCGCCTGGGCGTCCTCGCGCTTTTTCCTCGACATGCTTGTCAAGTTTAGCCGATCGAATTACCTTGACATGTATGTCAAAGATAATGTCGATCCGCACCGAGGCCGACCTCGTCGGCTACCTGACCCGGTATCCCGTCGAGGTCACCTTCGGCGACGAACCATCCGAAGCGGTGTTCGACCGCTACCACCGCGAGGACTTCCTGATGGTCAGCGACGGGGTCTCGCTCGACCGGAAGCGGCTGATCGACCACGTCCGGCCGGCCCGCAAGCGGGCGACGGCCGTCGAGGTCGAGGTGCACGACACGGTCGTCGGCGAGGGCTTCGCCGCGGCGCGCTACACGCTGACCGCGATCATGCGCAAGGGCAGCCCGATCGTGACCGAGATCCGCGCGTTCAGCACGCTCGCTCCCGACGGCCGCCTCTTGCGCACCGATCAGTTCACGGACATCGCGCCCTAGCCGAGACCGCCGCCCTGCTTGGCGAGTGCGTCGAACTGGGTCCGGCCGAGCTTGCTGGTGTCGCCCTTCAGCGCGGCCGGGCGAGTGCAGATGACGCCGGCCGGGACCGAGCCGGTCAGGTACCGCAGCGCGTTCTTGAACGAGTCGCACCGCCGCTGGTCCTCCGCGCCGGCCGGGTACCCGATGGCGGCGTTCACCCGGCCCATGTCCAGGTTGTCGGCGTACGGATTGATGTTCCGGGCAACGGTCCAGTACCAGCGGGCGATCGGCGCGCTCCACTGCAGCGACAGCGCGAGGTCCGGGTTCCCGAGCAGGTCGATGCCGAGGTACTGACCGGCCGGGCCGTAGTTGAAGTCGCCGGTCAGCTGGATGTACCCGCGGCCGCCGTACAGCCGGGTGTCGCCGATCTCGCGGATGTTGTACTCCAGCCGCGACTCGTGCACGAGCGTCGCGAGGAACGCGGCCTTCCGGTACGGCGTGTTGATCTGCGCGTCCTTCATCGCCTGGTTGAGCGACGGGAGGCCGGTCTCGACGATCGACGGGTTCGCGATCCGGGTGCCGAACATCGCCTGGACGTCGGCGAGCGTGACGTCGCCACCGGTCGGCGGCGGGGTGTCGCCACCGCACTCCGGCACGCCGGGCAGCTTGTCCTCCGGCACCGAGATGTACACGACCGTGACGTATCCGCCGAGCGCGGGCACGTGCGCCCACCACTCGCTGGTCCCGTCCGCGGTGCTGACCCGGTCACCGTGCTTCTGGCAGTCGACGTCGATCGAGGTCGGGCCGCCGAGCGTGCGCACCACGGCGGACGACAGGTACGCGTCGGCGCGGACGTTGACGCCGCTGCCGTACGTCTGGAAAACGGTCGCGTACGCCGGGACCACCGCGGCGAAGGTGAGGCCGAGACCGGCCAGCAGGGCTATGAGTAGACGACGCATCGGACAACTCCTGGGGCGGTAGGAGGGGGCGGATTGAGGTGAAGCCTCCTCCAGCGCGCCGGACTGCTCAACCCTTTCGATCCTGCTGCTGGGTTACTCCGCCGGGTCCGCCGTGCCGCGGTACGCCGTCAACGGTTGGCCGGCCAGGAAGCGCAGGATGGTGTTCAGGTACGCCGGACCCGCCTGGCTGGTGATGCCGTGACCGGCTCCGGGCACGTACACGAGCGTCGCGCCGGGCAGGGTGTCGCGATACTCGCGGGTGTCCACCCACGGGACGTAGTCGCACTGCGCCCGCAGTACCAAGGCCGGCGTGCGGAGGTTGCGCAGTACCGGTCGTGGGTCGGGGATCTGGTCGAAGTCGGCGTTGGTGAGCTGGTTCGTGTAGAAGCCCTGCGGGTTCTTGTGCGCCGTCCCCTCCGGACCGCCTGCACAGTCGGCCAGTCCGCGGCCGGTGAGGGCGATCTCGTGCAGCCGGGAGTCCGCCTCGGCGTCACCGACCAGGGCGTGCGCGGAGCGCGGGTTGAGGCCGAGCAGGACGGCCTGGAGCAGGAAGCGCGGCGCGGACACCAACGCGTCGTACCGCTTCCGCTCCGGCCCGGTGAGCCGGTTCCACGGCGACACCTCGGTCTCCGGATGCGCCTTCGGCCAGATCTCGCCCGGCGACGTGAAGGCGACCTTCTCGACCCGGTCCGGGTGCGCGGCGAGGTACTGCGCGGCCAGCGAACCGCCCCAGGACTGACCGATCAGGATCACCCGGTCCGCCTTCACCGCCGTCCGGACCGCCTCCAGGTCGGCGACGTTGCGCGCCACGGTGTACCCGGCGACATCCTTCAGCCGGGTCGACCGCCCGGCACCGATCTGGTCGTAGCTGTAGACGTCGTACCCCGCCGCGTTCAGCTCGGCCGTCCCGTACGGCAGGCCCTCGTGCGGAGTCCCCGGACCGCCGTGCAGGAAGATCACCGGCGTCGGAAGACGCGTACCGGTCGCCGGGCTGTGGACGTACGCGAGCCGGCTGCCGTCCGGCAACGACCAGAACCCCACCCAGGCCGGCTCCGCAGCCACCGGCTGCGCCGGGAACGGCCGCAGGAACACCAGCCCGAACCCCAACGCGACCAGCACCGACCACCCGGCCGCGGCGTACACCGCTCCCCGCACCCGGGCGAGACGCGCCATCAACCACGTGACAACGAACAGCACCACAGCGCCGACGCCCAGGAACACACCAGCCACCGGCACTACAGCTGCCACCACAAGCAACACGACCGCACCGGCAATCGGTGCGGCCAGTGCGCCAAGGACAAGCGGCAGGACACGCGTACGGCTCGAAGTAGTCACACAGACGACGCTAAGGAGCGGTCTGCTCCCTGTCGTCTGTCCAACGAATGACTGCCGTACATCCAAAGATGTACGGCAGTCGCGCTGTTACTGGTCTTTCTTCTCCGGCTTGGCGTCCACACCGGCTTCCTTACGCTGCTCCGGTGTGATCGGCGCCGGAGCCGCGGTCAGCGGGTCGAAGCCGCCGCCGGACTTCGGGAACGCGATCACGTCCCGGATCGACTCGGTCCCGGCGAGCAGCGCGGTGATCCGGTCCCAGCCGAACGCGATCCCGCCGTGCGGCGGCGCGCCGAACTTGAACGCGTCGAGCAGGAACCCGAACTTCTCGGTCGCCTCCTCGTCGGTCAGGCCCATCACCTTGAAGACGCGCTTCTGCACGTCCTCGCGGTGGATACGGATCGACCCGCCGCCGATCTCGTTGCCGTTGCAGACGATGTCGTACGCGTAGGCCAGCGCCGAGCCCGGGTCGGTGTCGAACGTCCCCAGCGACTCCGGCTTCGGCGACGTGAAGGCGTGGTGGACGGCGGTCCAGGCGCCGGACCCGACCGCGACGTCACCCGCGGCGGTCGCCTCGTCGGCCGGCTCGAACAGCGGCGCGTCGACGACCCAGACGAACGACCAGGCCGACTCGTCGATCAGGCCACCGCGGCGGCCGATCTCCAGCCGGGCCGCGCCGAGCAGCGCCCGCGACGACTTGACCGGGCCCGCGGCGAAGAAGATGCAGTCGCCAGGCTTCGCGCCGACGTGGTCGGCGATGCCCGCGCGCTCCTCCTCGGACAGGTTCTTCGCGACCGGGCCGGCCAGCTCGCCGTCCTGTCCCACGAGGACGTAGGCCAGCCCGCGCGCGCCGCGCTGCTTGGCCCACTCCTGCCACGCGTCCAGCTGCTTGCGCGGCTGGTCCGCACCGCCCGGCATCACGACGGCACCGACGTACGGCGCCTGGAACACCCGGAACGGCGTGTTCTTGAAGTACTCCGTGCACTCGACGAGCTCGAGGCCCATCCGCAGATCCGGCTTGTCGGAGCCGAACCGGGCCATCGCCTCGCCGTAGGTCATCCGCGGGATCGGCGTCTGCACGTCGTACCCGACGAGCTTCCAGAGCGCGACCAGGATCTCCTCGGCGAGCGCGATGATGTCGTCCTGGTCGACGAAGCTCATCTCGATGTCGAGCTGGGTGAACTCCGGCTGCCGGTCGGCGCGGAAGTCCTCGTCGCGGTAGCAGCGGGCGATCTGGTAGTACCGCTCCATACCGGCCACCATCAGCAGCTGCTTGAACAGCTGCGGCGACTGCGGCAGCGCGTACCAGCTGCCGGGCTGCAGGCGGGCCGGGACCAGGAAGTCCCGGGCGCCCTCCGGCGTCGACTTGGTCAGCGTCGGCGTCTCGATCTCGACGAAGTCGTGCTCGGCGAGGACACTGCGCGCGGCCTGGTTGACCTTGCTGCGCAGGCGGATCGCCGTACCGGGGCCCTGGCGGCGCAGGTCGAGGTACCGGTACTTGAGCCGGATCTCCTCGTTCACCGGCGTCGCGTGGTGCTCCTCGACCGGGAACGGCAGCGGGGCGGCCTCGTTCAGCACCTCGACCTCGCTGGCGATCACCTCGATCTCGCCGGTCGGCAGGTTCGGGTTCGCGTTGCCCTCCGGGCGCGGCGACACCTCGCCGACGACCTTCAGGCAGTACTCCGACCGCAGGCCGTGAGCGGCCTCCTCGTCCCGGATGACCACCTGGACCGTGCCGGACGAGTCGCGCAGGTCGATGAACGCCACGCCGCCGTGATCGCGCCGCCGCGCCACCCAGCCCGCGAGAATCACGGTCTCGCCGGCGTGCTCTGCGCGCAGCGAACCTGCGGAACGGTTACGGATCACGAGTTCTCCTCTTGCGTGTTGATGCTTGGTCGTAGATCTTCGGCGGGCGGGGCCCACGTGGCGGCGTCGGCCGGGACCTGCTCGCCGCTGCGGATGTCCTTCACCTCGGGCCCGTTCTCGGTGCTGAACCAGACGAACGGAATCCCCCGCCGGTCGGCGAACTTGATCTGCTTCCCGAACTTGGCGGCAGCCGGCGCCACCTCGACGGCAATCCCCCGGCCCCGCAGCGCGATCGCCGTCCGCATCGCCTCCGCCCGGTCTTCTTCAGAGTTCAGGGCGATCAGCACGGCGGTCGGAGTACGACGATTCGCACTCACCAGCCCCTTCGAGATCAACCGGTGCACCAGCCGCGACACCCCGATCGAGATCCCAACCCCCGGGTACGTCGTCTTCCCGTCCGACGCGAGCGAGTCGTACCGCCCACCCGAGCAGATCGACCCGTACCCCTCGTCCCCGATCAGCTGCGTCTCGTACACGGTCCCGGTGTAGTAGTCGAGCCCCCGCGCGATCTTCAGATCCGCGACCAGCAGCCCCGGAGCGTGCTCGTTGGCCGCCGTCATGATCTGCGACAGCCGCTCGAGCCCCTCGTCGAGGATCTCGTGCTGCACCCCGAGCGCCCGCACCTGGTCCGCGAACGACGCGTCGGTCGACGAGATCTCGGCGAGCCGCAGTACCTGCTTGGCGGTCTCCGGGGACAGCCCCGCCCCGGTGAGCAGCTCGGTCACCTTGTCCGGGCCGATCTTGTCCAGCTTGTCGACGATCCGCAGCGTGCCGACGATGTCCTCGATCCCGAGGCCACGGTAGAAACCCTCCGGGATCTGCCGGGTGTTCACCTGGATCCGGAACGGCGGGATCGGCAGCTTCCGGAACGCGTCCGCGATCACCAGCGGCAGCTCGACCTCGTAGTGGAACGGCAGTTCGCCGCTGTCGATGATGTCGATGTCCGCCTGGGTGAACTCGCGGTACCGGCCCTCCTGCGGGCGCTCGCCGCGCCACACCTTCTGGATCTGGTAGCGCCGGAACGGGAACACCAGCTTGCCGCTGTGCTCCAGCACGTACCGCGCGAACGGCACGGTCAGGTCGAAGTGCAGGCCGAGGGCCGCGTCCTCGTCGGCGTTCGCGGCCAGTCGCCGGACGCCGTAGATCTCCTTGTCGGCGTCCTCGCCCTGGTTGGACAGCCGCTCGACCGGCTCCACCGCCCGGGTCTCGATCGACGCGAAACCGTGCAGCTCGAACGTCTCCCGGATCGTGTCGAGGAACCGCAGCTCGACGATCCGGTCCGACGGGAGGAATTCGGGGAACCCGCTGAGTGGGGTCACCTTGCTCATAGTGTTGGAATCTCCAGGTCCTGCAGGTAGGGGTTGGTCGCCTTCTCCCGGCCGATCGTGGTCTGGCCACCATGACCCGGCAGGACGACGATCTCGTCGCGCATCGGCAGGATCTTGGTGGCCAAGGTATGCAGCATCGCCGGATGGTCGCCGCCTGGCAGATCCGT
>NZ_DASRVN010000017.1:0-25066 GCF_035655035.1 Kribbella sp.
GTGTTGGGGTTGGTGGGGTGGTGCGGGGGGCCCAGGGGCTGGGTGGGGAGGACTGGCCCCAGATGGGTTCTGGGCCGGGGCCTGGTTCGTGGCGGCGTTGGGGTTCGGTGTTGTCCTGGGGGCGGGGAGCCGGAGGTTGCAGGCGCTGGGGAGGCCGCGGTGGTTGGTGCGGCGGCAGACCGTTGCTGCTCAGACCGTTGCTCGACCCATTGCCCGAGCCGTTGCTCAGCCCATTACCCGAGCCGTCGCTCAGCCCGTTGCTCAACCCATAGGCCGAGCTGTTGCTCGACCCATTACCCGAACCGTCGCTCAGCCCATTGCCCGACCCATAGCCCGAGCCGTTGCTCAGCCCATTGCCCGACCCATAGCCTAACCCATGGCCCGAGCCGTTGCCTGACCCATGGCCCGAGCCGTTGCTCAGCCCGTTGCCTGACCCATGGCCGGACCCGTCGCTCAGCCCATTGCCTGACCCGTAGCCCGAGCCGTTGCCTGACCCATGGCCCGAGCCGTTGTTCAGTCCATTGCCCGACTCATAGCCTGATCCGTTGCTCAACCCATAGCCCGGCACGTTGCCCGTCCCACTGGCCAACCCGTTGCCCGACACGTTGCTCGACCCTGTGGTCGATCCGTTGCTCAACCCGTTGCCCGAGCCAGTGCCCGGCCCGTTGCTTGTCCCAGTGGCCAACCCGTTGCCCGTCCCACTGGACGAGCTGTTGCCGGTCCCACTGGACGACCCGTTGCCGGTCCCATTGGACGAGCCGCTGCCGGTCCCATTGGACGAGCCGCTGCCGGGCCTGCTGGACGAGTTGTTGCCGGGCCCGCTGGTGGGCGGGTTGGTTGGAGCGCTGCTTGACCCGTTGGCGGAACCGTTGCTGTTGACGGCGTTGTTCTGGGGTGGGAACGGGCTTGGGGCGGGGCTGGTCCAGTTGCTGTTGGCGGGAGGGGGTGGTGTGGTGTTGCTGGAACCCGGACCGAACGGGCTCGGCCGGCCTTGGGCGGGCGGCTGTGGGCGGAACGGATTCTGTTCCTCGCGTGGCGCCTCGTAGTACGGCGGCTGACCGGGCGGCGGTGGCGCGGTCGGGAGGTACGGCGGTTTCGGGACGTAGGGCTGTTGCGGCACCGGGCCGCGTTCGTACGTCCGGGGTGCGTTCGGTAGCGACGGCGACGGGTTGAGGGCGGGACCGCGGTCCCGCCAACTGTCGTTGTCGTAGTCCGAGCGGCGGTTGTCGTCGGCTGCCTGGTTCTTCGGTCCGGTCCCGTACGGCGATCCGTCGTCGTCGCCTGGGGTACCGGCCGACAGGTAGTTGTCAACCATGCCGTCATCGTCCCATCGTCGCGGAGGGTAAGCGCCACCGCCTGTGGGTGAGCTCACCTCGCCGGACAGGCCGGAGCGGCCGGAGCCGGGCTCCTCCTCGGAGCCCCACGCGGATTCTTGGGATGGGCGGTACCGCCAGGAGTCGCTCAGTGCTCGGCTGCCTTCCGTGCGTCCTCACGCCATGCATTGGTGATCGGCAACCGGCGGTCCCGTCCGAAGGCCTTGTGCGTGAGCTTCGGGCCCGGTGGGTACTGCCGGCGCTTGTACTCCGCCCTGTCGACGAGCCCGATCACCTTCGTGACCAGCTCGGGGTCGAATCCCGCGGCGACGAGTTCCGCACTGCCGCGGTCCTGCTCGACGTAGTCGTCCAGCATGTCGTCGAGCAGGTCGTATGCCGGTAGCGAGTCGGTGTCCCGCTGACCGGGGCTGAGCTCGGCGGACGGTGGTTTGACGATCGAGTTCTGCGGGATCGGCGGCTGTTGCCCGCGCGCCTTCGCGTCCTCGTTGCGCCATTTCGCCAGTCGCCAGACCAGCGTCTTCGGCAGGTCCTTGAGCGGCGCGTACCCGCCGACGGCGTCGCCGTAGATCGTCGAGTACCCGACGGACAGCTCCGATTTGTTGCCGCAGGCAAGTACCAGGTGGCCGTCGGAGTTCGACAGGCCCATCCAGATCACCGCGCGTACCCGGGCCTGCAGGTTCTCCTCGGCCAGGCCGGTCAGCCCGAGCGTGTCGAGGAACGGCTGCACCATCGGCTGGATCGGGATCACCCGGTAGTTCAGGCCGGTACGGGCGGCGAGCTCGGCGGCGTCGTCCTTGGAGTGGTCGCTGGAGTACACGCTCGGGTTGGAGATCCCGAACACGTGCTCGGCGCCGATCGCGTCGCAGGCGATCGCGGCGACCAGGGAGGAGTCGATGCCGCCGGACAGCCCGAGCAGCACGGACTTGAACCCGTTCTTCTGCACGTAGTCGCGCAGCCCGGTGACGATCGCGCCGTACATCTCGGCCTCGTCGGACAGCCGCGGCGCGATGCTCGGGGTCATCGCGTCGTACGGCGCGAGCTCGCCGGACTGCAGCACGGTGTGCACGATCTCGATGCCCTCGTGGGTACCGGTCGGCGTACCGGAGGCGGCCGGGAGGTCGAGGTCGACGATCATGCTGCCCTGCTCGAACTGCGGGGCGCGGGCGATGATCGTGCCGTCGGCGTCCGCGATCAGCGAGTCGCCGTCGAAGACCAGCTCGTCCTGCCCGCCGACGAGGTTCACGTACGCGAGCGCGCACCCGGCCTCGCGGGCGCGGCGGCGTACCAGGTCACCACGGACGTCGTCCTTGTTGGCCTCGTACGGCGAACTGTTCACGACGAGCAGCAGGCCCGCGCCGGCCTCCCGGGTGACGGCGACCGGGCCGCCGTCCTGCCAGAGGTCCTCGCAGATCACGACCGCGACGTCGATGCCATGGACGCGGACGACCTGCAGCGTGTTGCCGGGGACGAAGTGCCGGAACTCGTCGAAGACGCCGTAGTTCGGGAGGTGGTGCTTGACCGCGCTGGTGATCACCGTGCCCTGGTGGATGACCGCGGCGGAGTTCGTCGGCGAGCCCTTCGGCCTGCCGAGCCGGTCGATGCCCATCGCCGTACCGCTCGCCCGGTCGAGGTACCCGCAGACCACCACGATGTCGCCGAGCCCTTCGTCGGCGAGCCGCTTCGCGAGGGACTTGATCCGGGCCTGCGACGCGTCCACGAACGAGGCCCGCAGCGCCAGGTCCTCGACCGGATAGCCGGTCAGCCCGAGCTCGGGAAAGGCGACCACGTGCGCACCCTGCTCGACCGCGTTCCGGGTCCACGCGACGATCTTGTCGGTGTTCCCGTCGATGTCACCGACGGTCACATCGATCTGAGCAAGAGCAACCCGAAGCTGAGGCACGGGAGCACATTACTGGGTCGAGGGCCCCGACCCCACGCCTGTCACCAACCTCTTACGTACGCCGAATGTAGTCCCGCACCACCTCGAGGTTCGCGCCCACCGAATTCACCGCATCCACAACTACCCCCTCCCACCCCAACCGCGGGTATTCACTCCGCATCCGCACCACGTGATCCCACCCGACTTCGTGCCATCCTGGAATGCCACGCTGCCGCCCTTCGAGTCGTTCCCGGTGCAGGTCTTCAGCGCTGCAAACACATTCGACGATCCGCAACCGGCCGTCGTACTCCGCGGCCAATTTCTCCCACCGGTCCGCGATTTCCGCGTTCACCAGGCAATCCACGATCGCCGATTGCCCGAGCATCAGTTGCCGCCGCAGCAATGTGCTGAGCAGGTCGTAATACATGGCGAGGAACGCCGGCCGGTCGAGGCCGGTGAGGACGCCGTGCGGGGCGAGGGCTCCGAGCAACCAGTCGCCGGCGAAGGCCGGGACTCCGGTTTCTTTCGCGAGCGCTTCGGCGAGGGTCGACTTTCCGGTGCCGGGCAGTCCGGTGAACGCGATGAGTTGCTTCACGGTGCGGCCGTTCGGGCGACGAGGAGGGGAGTGAGGGTGGTCCAGCCGAGGGAGGTGTAGAGGGGGCGGCCTTGGGGGGAGGCGGAGAGGTGGGCCGTGGTGGTGTTGCGGGCGACGGCGGTGGTGACGAGGGTGCTCATCACCGCGCGGGCGAGGCCGCGGCGGCGGTGGGCGGGGTCGGTCTGGATCATGTCGGCGACGGCCCCGGTGTGCAGGACCGCCATCCGGCCGCTGGCCGCGAGTTCGCCGTACCCGTAGATCTGTACGTCGATCACCGACCGGCCGCCGGTCACCTCGACCGCGTACGGCGCGGGCACCGGGTGGAGTGCCTGCTCCGGAAGCGAGATCTTCATCAGCCACTCGGTGCGGACGTACTCGAGCGGCAGGAGTTCACGAGCGACCCGCCCCGGTTCGGCGGTCGCGATCACCAGCCACGACGTACCGGGCGGGTTGGAGTCGGTCAGCGCGAGATGCGCGGCGGCGGCCGCGTCCCGTTCGGTCGCGACGTACTCGACCCGGCACTGCGGTTCGCCGACCCGCACCACCGTCACGTCGTCGACGCGTTGCGCGGCGTTCCATCCGCGGGCGGCCGACCACCCGCGCTGCCAACGCGCCAGGTCTTCGTCGTGCATGCGATCCATCGAACAACGACGAAGGTTCACCGGGCCGGGACTTTCGTCGGATGTGACACCGCGACCGCACCGATTGACTGGTCACCATGAGGACCCAGGGCGGCCCGACCGGACTGAGCGAACGGGCGCTCGGCCCGGACCTCGCCCGCGGTTTCATGCTGCTGTTCATCGCGCTGGCGAACTCGCACTACTTCCTCTCCGGCGCTGCGTACTTCGGCGGCTTCCCGACACCAGGCGGACCGCTCGACCGGATCCTCGGCACCGCGATCGCGACCTTCGTCGACGGCCGCGCGTTCCCGATGTTCGGCGTCCTCTTCGGGTACGGCGTGGCGCAGATCGCCCGCCGGCAACGCGAGTCGGGCACGGACTGGTGGGGGATCCGCGAACTGCTCTGGCGCCGCAGCCTGGTCCTGGTCGTGCTCGGTTTCGCGCACGCGATGCTGCTCTATATCGGCGACATCCTCGCGGCGTACGGCGTCCTGCTGTTCTTCGGCGTCTGGGCGCTGCGCTGGAAGGACCGGTGGCTGTTCGCGGTCGCGGCGTTCGTCCTGATCCTGACCGCCCTCCCGAGCAATGACGCGCTGCCCACCGACGGACCCGACCCGTCGATGTTGCCGGCGAGCTTCCTGGATCAGCTCGCCGAGCGGATCACGGTCCAGCCGTTCGTCGCCGGCCTCGGCTGGATCGGGTTCGTCGTGCCGTTCCTGATCGGCCTGTGGGCCGGCCGCCGGCGCATCCTCGAACGCCCGGCCCAACACCTCACCCTGCTCCGGACGACGGCCCTGCTCGGTCTCACGATCGCGGTCGCGGGCGCGCTGCCGATGTCGCTCGTCGTCGGCGGCGTACTGGCGCGGCCGAGCGACCACGCCCTGACCGTCCTCGGTCCGTTGCACGACGCAACCGGTGTCTTCGGCGGACTCGGGTACGCCGCTCTGATCGTCCTGATCGCGCACCGGGTCGGCGACGGCCCGATCACCCGGGCGATCGCCGCCGTCGGGCAACGATCGCTGACCTGCTACCTGGCGCAGTCGGTGGTCTGGGCCGTCGTGTTCACGCCGTACCTGCTGGATCTGTCGGGCACGCTGACCACGAGCACGACAGCGCTGCTCGCGGTCGCGACCTGGTCCGCGACCGTACTGCTCGCCGGCTGGATGCGCCGTGCGCGCTACCGCGGACCGTTCGAACTCCTGATTCGCCGGATCACTTACCGGACCGCGTGAAGCTCAGATGCGTGACACCGCTCGGTGAGCTCACGGCCTCGATGTCGAAGCTCTGCTCGAGCCCTTCCTGGTCGTCCCACACCCGGACCCCGCGACCGAGCACGATCGGCACCACGGCCAGGTGCATGTAGTCGACCAGCCCCGCGGCCAGGAACTCGCGAATCACCGAAGCCCCACCACCGAGCCGGATGTCCGCGTCACCGGCCGCCGCCCGGGCCTGCGCCAGTACGTCGGCAGGCGCCGCGTCGACGAAGTGGAACGTCGTACCGCCCTCCATCGGGATCGACGGCCGCGGGCGATGGGTGAGGACGAAGACCGGGCTGTGGTACGGCGGGTTCGGCCCCCACCATCCTTTCCAGTCGGCGTCGTCCTGCCAGCCGGGCGGGCCGAACTTGTTGGCGCCCATGATCTCCGCGCCGATCCCGCGCTCGTGCTGCTCGGCGAACGCGTTGTCGACACCCTGCGTGCCACCGGGCAGGCCGTCCATCGACCGGAAGTACTTGGTACCGACGTACCACTCGTGCAGGCGTTCGCCGGCGTGACCGAAGGGCGTCTCCCTGGACTGGCCCTCACCGGTGCCGAACCCGTCCAGGGAGATCGAGAAGTTGTGAACCCGGACCTGTGACATGTGAGTGCTCCTCCTGATAGGTGCTTTCACCCAACGGTCGGAGCACCCACTGTCACTTTGACATCAGCCGAGCAGAACCGCAGCCACCCGGTCCCGCAGCTCCGGCAGCCGGGCGTAGAACACGTCGCCCGGGCACTGGGTCGTGTTGTAGTCGCGGTGCCCGACGATCGCCGCATGCGGGTCCAGTCCGTACTTCGTGCACAACCAGGCGCACGTCAGTACCGACATGTCGAACAACGCGGTCGTCACGTTCTCGGTGACGTAGATGCCTTCGTGCTCGATGCCGATCGTGTGGCTGTTGTTGTTCGCGGTCTGGGCGCCGAGCACGTTCTGCCCGTTGTTGATCGCGGACAACGACTGGCTGCGGCCCTCCATCAGGAACCCGCCGCGGCTGATCGTGAGCTGGTTGCCGATGTCGATCCAGCCGTTGGTGTCCATGTGCAGGTCCTGGATCCAGTGCTGGACCTTGTACGCCGCGGCCAGCGAGTAGTCGGTGACGTTCGCGCTCGCGGTGTGGTGGATGACGATGTGATCGGGTTTCGCGATCACCTGGGTGGGCGACTTGGGCGGGCGCGCCGACCATTCGGTGCGCGTGTAGCAGCGCGGCGCGGGGGCCGCGTGCGCTGCCGTCGGCAGGGTGAGTCCGCCGAGCAGTACGCCGCCGGCCGAAGCGCCGAGCAGGGTACGCCGGGTGACCCGGGCAAGTTGGATATTTTCTGGGGCGGTCATGTATAGGAAAATTCCCTACGCGCAGGCGCTCCAAACCGAAACGGCGTTCAGGCCGCGAGGCCCGAGAGGCCGAAGACCAGCCCGAACACGGCCGGCAGGCCGAGCAGCAGGCCGGCGCGCAGCGTGAACCGGCGCCCGCCGGGGCCCGGGGTGCGGACGACCCGGGACAGCACGGCACCGGCGTACCCGAAGACCAGGGCGGCGAGCAGGATCTGCCGGGTCGGCAGGCCGGCCTCGTCCTGATGGGTGAGCCCGAGCGTCAGCAGGCCCGGGAAGCAGAACGCCACCATGCCGAACCCGAGCTCCGGGACCGGCAACCAGCGGCGGCCGAGGACGTCCCGCTCGGCCGGTCGTTTCCGGCGCAGCGACTGGACGAACCGCGCGGTGCTGACGATCAGGTCGCTCAGGCAGAGGATCGCCGCGACGATCAGCGCGAAGTGGAAGATCGGCTGCACAAAGGGACACGCTAGGCCCTGGGAGGGGTTCTGTCCGGCCGGGCACGTAACGTCTGCTTAACAAGAGCGGGGCACACTGTGAGAGACCCCGATCGAGCTCGGAGAGGTGGGCCTGATGGACAAGCAGCAGGAGTTCGTGCTGCGCGCGCTGGAGGAGCGCGACGTGCGCTTCGTGCGGCTCTGGTTCACCGACGTTCTGGGGTTCCTGAAGTCGGTCGCGGTGGCACCGGCCGAGCTGGAGAGCGCGTTCGCCGAGGGGCTCGGGTTCGACGGGTCGGCGATCGAGGGGTTCGCCCGGGTGACCGAGGCCGACATGCTGGCCAAGCCGGACCCGTCGACGTTCCAGATCCTGCCCTGGCGCGGCGAGACGATGGGCACCGCGCGGATGTTCTGCGACATCAACATGCCGGACGGGTCCGCGTCCTTCGCCGACCCGCGGCACGTGCTGAAGCGGACGCTGTCGAAGGCCGCCGACCTCGGGTTCACGTTCTACACGCACCCGGAGATCGAGTTCTACCTGTTCAAGTCGCTGACCGGAGCGCCCGGGACGACGCCCGAGCCGGTGGACTCCTCGGGGTACTTCGACCACACGCCGCAGGGGATCGGCAACGACTTCCGCCGCGAGGCGATCACGATGCTGGAGTCGATGGGCATCTCGGTCGAGTTCAGCCACCACGAGGGCGGACCGGGCCAGCAGGAGATCGACCTGCGGTACGCCGACGCGCTGTCGACCGCCGACAACATCATGACGTTCCGGGTCGTGGTGAAGGAGGTGGCGCTGTCCCAGGGCATCTATGCGTCGTTCATGCCGAAGCCACTGTCCGAACACCCGGGCTCCGGGATGCACACCCACATGTCGCTGTTCGAGGGCGACCGGAACGCGTTCTTCGAGGGCGGCGCGCAGTACCAGCTCTCCAAGACCGGGCGGGCATTCATCGCCGGGCTGCTGCGCCACGCCGGTGAGATCACCGCGGTCACCAACCAGTGGGTGAACTCGTACAAGCGGCTCGCCGTCGGTGACGAGGCGCCGTCGTTCGTGTCCTGGGGGCACAACAACCGCTCCGCCCTGGTCCGGGTGCCGATGTACAAGCCGCACAAGGGGCAGTCGTCGCGGGTCGAGTTCCGCTCGCTGGACTCGGCGGCGAACCCGTACCTCGCGTTCGCGCTGATGCTCGCCGCCGGCCTGAAGGGGATCGAGGAGGGGTACGAACTGCCCGCGGAGGTCGAGGAGGACATCTGGTCCCTCACCTCCCGCGAGCGCAAGGCCCTCGGCATCAAGCCGCTGCCCGGCAGCCTGGCCGAGGCGATCAGCGCGATGGAGGACAGCGAACTCGTCGCCGAGACCCTCGGCGAGCACGTCTTCGACTTCTTCCTCCGCAACAAGCGCGCCGAGTGGCTCGACTACCGCCGCCAGGTCACCCCGTTCGAGCTCAACAAGCTGCTGCCGGTCCTGTAGTCAGGCGTCGATCTTGAACGGGTCGTGTTCGGTGAGGAGCTTGTCGAGACGGGCCTGGTCGACCCGGCTGCTGACCTCGGACACCTCCTGGCGGTCGCGGACCACCTTGCAGAGCACGACCGTCGACGTGACGACGTACAGCAGGCCGAGGGTGAGGAAGGCCCGCACCCAGGGGGTGGCCGGGAGGTAGACCAGGCCGATCGCCATCGCGGTGAGCGAGATGCCGAACGAGGCGACGGCCTGGGCGTAGAACGCTGCGGTCTGCTGGGGCTGGATCCGTTTCGTCATACGAAGATCGTCGGGGCTGCGGTCTGCCGCCGCATGAGCAGAATCACTCAGTCAGCTGCAGGTCCGACCCGTGCTTCGACGTCCAGCGGGACGAGGCGGTCGAGTGCCGGTACGGCGGCTCGGCGGGCGGCGGCGTCTCCGCGACCACGGCGACGGGCGGCACGGTGGCGACGGGCGGAACGGTGGCAACTGGCGGCGCGGTGGCGGCGACCGGCGTACCGTCGGCGGCCAGTGCGTTGACCTCCTCCACGGTCAGCAGGCCGACCGGGCGGACCCCTTCGGTGATCACCACCATGCAGCCGGGGATCACCTGCTGGGCACGGTTGCCCCTGCCGGGAACGAGAATGCCTTCGGCGGCCGTCCGCCAGGCGCCGGGCGCGAACCGGCGCAGCGCGATCCCGGCCTGCCCGTCCTCCGCGGTCCGCGGCGGCAGATACGCTGTCGCGGTGTAGTCGTAGTCGTAGTCCGGTTCCGGCGGCCCGGACACGCGTCCGCCCTGCTGGGGTGTCAACCAGACCACCGTGCCGCGCACGGCGAGCGACCCCGTCATCATGACCATGGACAGCCATCATGCCGACTACCCAGCGAATCCGCTACACGACACCGTGTATTCCCCGCAATCCAGTTGAGACTTTTCCCGACCGGCGGTTCCGCCCGCCGTGCGGTTGGGTAGCCTGCGGGGGTGGCTGAACCTCGGAGAGGGTCGTGGGAGGGACGCCTGGTCCGGCTCGGGTTCGAGGACCCGCGGCGGGCGGCCGGCATGCTGGAGAACCTCGACGCCCTCGACTCGCACAGCCCGCTGGCGACCGAGCAGTTGATCACCACGCTCTCGGAGTCGGCCGATCCGGACCTCGCGTTGCTGGGTCTCTGCTCGATGGCCGAGGCGCTGCACCGGCACGGCCACGACCTCGGCGCGTTCGCGCGGACGCTGGAGATGGACCCCGACTTCCGCCGCCGGCTCGTCTACGTGCTCGGCGCCAGCGAGGCGCTCGGCCGGCACCTCAGCCTGCATCCGCGGCACTGGTACGACCTCGCCGACCCGGCGCTGACCGGCACCCGCCCGTCGGTGGACGACGTCTCGGCCCGGCTCGCCACCGCGATCGACGCGGACAGCCCGATCGACGCGCTCCGGGTCGAGTACCGGCGGCTGCTGCTCCGGCTGGCCGCCCGCGACCTCGCCGAGGGCCTGCCCGTCGACGAGGTCGCCGCCGTCCTCGCGGACCTGGCCGGCGGCGCGCTGGAGACCGCGCTGCACATCGCCCGGAACGACTACTTCGCCGCGCATCCCGGCGCCGCCGACTGCCGGCTCGCGATCATTGCCATGGGCAAGTGTGGTGGCCGGGAGCTCAACTACGTCAGCGATGTCGACGTACTGTTCGTCGCCGAGCCGCTGGACGACGACCCGGAGGCACCGGCCCTGAAGACCGCGACCCAGCTGGCCGCGGCGGCGATGCGGATCTGCTCGGCGCACACCGGCGAAGGCACGCTCTGGCCGGTCGACGCCGCGCTCCGCCCGGAGGGCAAGTCCGGCCCGCTGGTCCGGACCCTCGACAGCCACCTCGCGTACTACCAGCGCTGGGCGAAGACCTGGGAGTTCCAGGCCCTGCTGAAGGCCCGCCCGGTGGCGGGCGACGCCGAGCTCGGCCGCGAGTACTCCGAGAGGATCGGGCAGCTGGCCTGGTCCGCCGCGGACCGGGAAGGCTTCGTCGATGACGTGCAGGCGATGCGCCGGCGCGTCATCGACCACATCCCGGCCGCGGACGTCGACCGCCAGCTCAAGCTCGGTCCGGGCGGGCTGCGCGACGTCGAGTTCGCCGTACAGCTCCTGCAGCTCGTGCACGGCCGCAGCGACGAGTCGGTCCGCAGCGGTACGACGCTGGTCGCGCTGGAGGCCCTGACCAAAAGCGGGTACGTCGGCCGCACGGACGGCGCGGTGCTCGCGGACGCGTACCGGTTCCTGCGGTCGATGGAGCACCGCATCCAGCTGTACCGGCTGCGCCGTACCCACCAGGTCCCCGACGACGAGGCCGACCTGCGCCGCCTCGGCCGCTCGCTCGGCTTCACGAAGAACCCGGTCACCGAGCTCACCGCCGCGTGGAAGAAGCACGCGCTGGAGGTACGGCGGCTGCATGAGAAGCTGTTCTACCGCCCGCTGCTCGCGGCGGTCGCCCGGATCCCGGGGGACGAGGTACGGCTGACGCCCGAGGCGGCGAAGCAACGCCTCACGGCGCTCGGGTACGTCGATCCCGCGTCCGCCCTGCGGCACATCGAGGCGCTGTCCGAGGGGGTGTCGCGGCGGTCGTCGATCCAGAAGGCTTTGCTGCCCGCGATGCTCGGCTGGTTCGCCGAGTCGCCCGACCCGGACGCGGGCCTGCTGGCGTTCCGGACGATCTCGGACGCGCTCGGCTCCACGCCCTGGTACCTGCGCCAGCTCCGCGACGAAGGCGCGTCCGCCGAGCGGCTCGCGCACCTGCTGGCCAGCGGCCGGTACGCCGTCGACCTGCTGCAGCGCGCACCGGAAGCGACCGCGATGCTCGCCGACGAACGCGAACTGACGCCCCGCACCCCCGACGCGCTGCTGACCGAGATGTCCGCCGCCGCCCGCCGGCAGGACGCACCGGAGGCGGCGGTCGCGGCGATCCGCGCGGTCCGCCGGCGCGAGCTGTTCCGTACCGCTGCCGCCGACCTGTCCGGCCTGCTGGACGTGGAGGCGGTGGCGGACGCGCTGACCAACATCTCGGTGGGCACGCTGACGACCGCGCTCGAGGTCGCCCGCAAGGCCGTCGCGCAGCGTCTGATTCCTGTGGGCGAACCCGAGCCGACCCGGATGGCGATCGTGGCGATGGGACGGTTCGGCGGGCACGAGCTCGGGTACGGCAGCGACGCCGACGTGATGTTCGTGCACGACCCGCTGCCGGGCGCGGACGAGAAGCGGGCCACCGACTTCGCGATCCAGGCGGCGACCGAGCTGCGGCGGATGCTCGCGCTGCCCGGTGCCGATCCGGCGGTCGCGATCGACGCGGACCTCCGCCCGGAAGGCCGGCAGGGCCCGTTGGTCCGGACGCTCGCGTCGTACGCCTCGTACTACGCCCGCTGGTCGGCCGTCTGGGAAGCGCAGGCGCTGCTCCGGGCCGACCCGCTGTGCGGCGATGCCGACCTGTGCACGTCGTTCCGCGAGCTGATCGACCCGCTGCGCTACCCGGAGAACGGCATCAGCGAGCGGGACGTGATGGAGATCCGCCGGATCAAGGCGCGCGTGGACGCCGAACGCCTCCCGCGCGGCGCCGACCCGGCCACCCACACCAAGCTCGGCCGCGGCGGTCTGGCCGACATCGAGTGGACGGTCCAGCTGCTGCAGCTCCGCGAGGCGCACCGCGTGCCGAGTCTCCGGACGACCCGGACGCTCGGCGCGCTCCGGGCGGGTGTCGCGGCGAACCTCGTCGACCCGTCCGAGGCCGACACGTTGAGCGCCGCGTGGGAGATGGCCAGCCGGATCCGGAACGCGATCATGCTGGTCCGCGCCCGTCCCGGCGACTCGCTCCCGCAGGACCCGCGCGATCTGGCCGCGGTCGCCCGGATCTGCGGCTACCCGCCCGGCGAGTCCGGCCGCTTCGCCGACGACTACCTGCGCACCACCCGCCGCGCCCACAACACCGTGGCACACCTCTTCTGGGACGACTGACCCGTACCGAAGAACGGGTAGTACTCCTGCCCCAGCCCCGATTTCCGCACCGCCCCCGCCTGCGCCTGCACGCCGGACCCGACCACTACCCGTTCTTCGGTACGCCGTCCTTGACAGGCAACCTTTTGGTTGCCTATGGTCGGGGTGTGGAGCTGGTGTTCAAGGCGTTGGCCGACGAGGGGCGGCGGGCGTTGCTGGACGCCTTGCGGGAGCGGAACGGGCAGAGCCTGCAGGAGTTGTGCGAGCTGCTGCCCGCCCTGACCCGGCAAGGTGTCACCAAACACCTGCGGATCCTCGAGGACGCGAACCTCGTGGTCACGGTCAAACGCGGCCGGCACAAGCTCCACTACCTGAACCCGGTGCCGATCAACGAGATCGCCGAGCGGTGGCTGAGCAACTACGAGCGCGACAAACTCCGCGCGCTCAGCGCCCTGAAAGCAGCCCTGGAGGAGAACCCATGAGCAAGCCGGCCATGATTCACGTGACCTACATCGAGACCACCCCGGAGAAGCTGTGGGAGGCCCTCACCTCGGGGGCGTTCACCAAGCTGTACTGGTTCGGCCGCCGGATCGAGTCCGAGTGGTCGGTCGGCTCGCCGGTCCGGTTCTACGACAGCGCCGACGACAGCCTCACCGACTCCGGCGAGGTCCTGGTGTACGACGAGCCGAAGATGCTGGCGTACACCTTCAAGAACGAGGTCTCCGACGGCGAGCAGGTGCCGGGCCGGGTCACGTTCACGATCGAGCCGCGCAACGACACGGTGGTCAAGCTCCAGGTCGTGCACGACCAGATCGCCGAGGACACCGTCGAGGGCTGGCGCAACGGCTGGGGCCCGATCCTGGCCAACCTCAAGACCTACCTCGAGACCGGCCGCACCCTGCAGTTCTGAGTTCTCCTAGAATTTGTTTGGTGGGAGCAACGGATCAGGTCAGGCAGGCGGGCGTTTTCAGTACCGTTCGCCGCAGCGTGCGGATGACGGCCGGGCAGCAGCGCGTCTGGGAGTCGCACTGGCCGGAGCTGGGGCGTACTCAGGAGGACCTGCCGCCCGGCGTCGTCGACCTGGCCGGCTGGTTCGGCCGGGAGGCGCCGACGGTGCTGGAGATCGGCTCCGGGATGGGCGAGACGACCGCACAGCTCGCGGTGGCCGCGCCCGAGGTGAACCACCTGGCCGCCGAGGTCTACCCGGCCGGCCTCGGGCAGCTGATGCTCTGGGTGGAGAAGTACGACCTCGACAACGTCCGCCTGCTGCAGGGCGACGCGCTCGACTTCCTGCGCGATCACGTCGCCCCCGGCGCGCTGGCCGGGGTCCGGATCTACTTCCCGGACCCGTGGCCGAAGAAGCGGCACCACAAGCGCCGCCTGGTCACACCGCCGTTCGTCGCGCTGGTCGCGTCCCGCCTGCAGCCCGGCGGAACGTTGCACCTGGCAACGGACTGGGCGGACTACGCCGACCGGATGCTGGAGGTTTGCGCGGCCGAGCCCTCGTTGCGCAACTCCTTCGACGGCTGGGCGCCGCGCCCGGAATGGCGCCCGGTCACCAAGTTCGAGTCCCGCGCCCAGGCCGAGGGCCGCGACGTCCGCGACCTGATCTTCACGAAGCGGACCGACTGGTGAACGACCACTGCCCGGCTCCGACCGTGTAGACGGTGTAACCCTCGCCGTACGACGACGTTCCCGCGAACGACCGCGGCACCGCCTCCACGTCCGCCGCGCGCGCCGACGGGACCTGCACCTCGGCCGTCGTACCGACCGGGACCTGCACGTCCAGGGACAGCACCCGCCCCGTCTTCCGCCACGCGACCGACACCGGGCCGCGGACCGTCTCGGTGCGGATGCTCGCCGAGTCCACCTCGTCGCGGGCGTCCGGCCGGACGACGATCCGCTCGGCGCCGGCGTCGACCACCCGGAGCCCGGCGACGTTCTCGAGGATCCACTGCACGACGGTGCCCTGGAAGTAGTGGTTGCGCGACCGCGAGTCGTCCTCCCACTTCTCCCACATGGTGTCCGCGCCGAGATCGAACCAGTACCCCCAGCTCGGGTAGCTCCGCTGCAGCGCGACCTTCGTCGCCACGTCGCCGTACCCGTGCGCGGTCAGCACCGGCAGCAGGACGCCGACGCCGAGGCACCCGGTGTTGAGGTGGAACCCGCGCGCTTCCACATCGGCGGCGAGGCCCGCTGCCACCCTGTCGACCAGTTCGTCCGGCACGATCCCGAACGCCAGTGGTACGGCGTTCGACGTCTGCCGGTAGTCGGGGTCCTCCGCCGATCGGTAGCGACCGGCTTCGCGGTCCAGGAAGGCCCGGTTCAGCCCGTCCGCGAGTTCCGCCGCGGCCTTCCGGTAGTCGTTGGGTTGGCCAATCACCTCACCGAGCTCGGCGGCCACCACGCACGCCCGGTACAGGTACGCCGTACCGGTCAGCCGCCGGTCCTCCGGTGCCGGTCCGTCGCCGAACCCGGGCGGCAGCCAGTCGCCGAGCACGCTCACGGACAACCCGTCCTCGACCCGGTCCAGCTCCCAGGCGAGGTACCGGGTGAGCGAGTCCCAGTGCTCGCGCAGCAGCCTTTCGTCGCCGTACCAGCGGTACATCTCGCGGAGCAAGAACGGGTACACGGTCGGCCACTCGGTCGCGGGGGAGAGGTCGGTGAAACCCCAGCCGCTGCTCGGTACGATCACCGGCAGCTGCCCGGAGTCCGCCTGGCTGTCGCGGATGTCGCCGAGCCACTTGGTGAAGAACCGCGCCAGGTCGAGTGTCGCGAGCATGGTCGGCGTGCCGACCTGGGCGTCGCCGGTCCAGCCGTTCTTCTCGAAGTACGGCGTGTCGGTCGGGATCCCGTGCAGGTTGCTGAGGATCGTCCGCCGCATCGCGCGCTCGAACTGTTCGTACGGCGCCTGCGACGACTCGAAGCTGGTGACCGACGCGACGTCGGAGTTCACCACCCGCATCTGCACTTGAGCTGGTGCCCCTTCGAGCTGCACGTACCGGAAGCCCTTGTAGGAGAACCGCGACTCCCAGGTCTCGACGCCGGTACCGGCCGCGATGTACTCGTCGCGCTGGATCCGGTCGCCGTCGACGTGCACGTTCCAGGCCGCCACGTTGCCGTCGGCAACCGTCTCGCCGTGCGTCAGGGTGATCGTCGTACCGGCCTCCGCGGTCACCTGCAGCTTGGTCCAGCCGGCCACGGTACGGCCGAAGTCGGCGATCCAGACGCCCGGCCGGACCTCGGTGACCTCGACGGGTTCGACGGTCTCGATCACCCGGATCGGCTCGTGGGCCTGCGCGGTCAGCTTCCCCTTCGGCGCCTCGACGGGCACGGCCGCGGACCAGGATGCGTCGTCGAACCCGGGCGCGTCCCAGCCGGGCAGGGCGCGGCGGGCGTCGTACGTCTCGCCGGTGTAGAGCGAGTCGGAGAGCGTCGGCCCGCCGGTGATCCGCCACGCCTTGTCCGTGACGACCTCGGCCACCCGGCCGTCGTCGTACTCGATCACCAATCGGGCGATCAGCCGCGGGTCGGCGGTCCACGGGGTGTCGTGCCAGCGCCAGACGTTCACCGAGGTCAGCCCGAAGAACCCGCGGCCGAGCTCGGCGCCGACCACGTTGTCACCGGCCTGCAGGAGGTCGGTCACGTCGTGCGTCACGTAGAGGACAGTCCGGTCGTACGCCGTGAAGCCCGGATCGAGGACCGCGTCGCTCACCGTGTGTCCGTTCAGTCGGAGGTCGGCGTACCCGAGCCCGCTCGCGTACAGCCGCGCCCGCCGCACCGTCCCGTCGACCGCGAACCCGCGTCGTAGGAGCGGGGCGCTGTCGGTCGTGCCCCCGATCCACTGGGCGCTCCCGAACCCCTCGTCGAGCAGACCGGTCTCGAACCACGCCGGCTCGGCCCACTCGCCCGGGTCCTGGTCCCACAGCCGGACGGTCCAGTGGTACCGCGTCCGCGCCGCCGTCGGGCCGTCGTACTCGACCCCGAACGTCCGCGCCGACTCGACCTTGCCCGAGTCCCACACGTCCGCGCGCTCCGGCGTCAGCAGTTCCGGCGCGGACGCGACCAGCAGCTGGTACGCCGCCTGCGTCGCGCCGTACCCGGGCGCGTCGGCGATCCAGCTGAAGCGCGGGCGCGGTACGTCGACGCCCAGCGGCCGGACGGCGTACTCGGTCTTGAGAGAGCGGGGGATCAGCACGCTGACGACCGTATGAGCGCCCTCTCCAGGGTTCAACCCTTCTGACCAGATCCGGCATTCGATTTCTCGTCTCACATCGCGAAACCAGAGCAGGTTGCTTGACTTTGTCCGCTTTCATAGACCTATGCAGATCATCGCGAACGCGCCCGGAGACGCCCTCACCCGGCGCCGGCACGTCGATCTGCTGCGCGTGAACTCCGCGGGGTGTTGATCGACGGCGCTGCTCCGGCCCGTACCAATCACCTTCGAGACCAAAGGGTCCCTCGTGCGTATCTCCGCCATTCGCCCGTTCCGCCTGCTCGCCGCCACCCTCGCCCTGACCGTCGCCGCCGCGGGCTGCTCGCGCGCCGGTGGCAGCGACGCCACCCAGTCCGCCTCGAGCGACAAAGGCCCCGCGACCGAGCTCCGGCTCGGCTACTTCCCGAACGTCACGCACGCCGCCGCCCTGGTCGGCCTCGGCAAGGGGCTGTTCACCAAGGAGCTCGGCAGCACCAAGCTGGTGCCGACCAAGTTCAACGCCGGCCCGGAGGCGGTCGGCGCGCTGCTCGGCGGCTCGCTGGACGCGTCGTTCATCGGCTCTGGCCCCGCGATCAACGCGTACGCGAAGTCGAACGGCCAAGCGGTCCGGCTGATCGCCGGTACGACGTCCGGCGGCGCCCAACTGGTCGTGAAGCCGTCCATCACCAAGCCCGCCGACCTGGCCGGCAAGACCGTCGTCACGCCGCAGCTCGGCAACACCCAGGACGTGTCGCTGAAGAAGTGGCTCGCCCAGCAGAACCTCACCGGCAAGGTCAAGGTCACGAACCTCGAGAACGCGCAGACCCTGGACGCGTTCAAGAAGGGCGACGTGGACGCGGCCTGGCTGCCTGAGCCGTGGTCGTCGCGGCTCGTCCTGGACGCGGGCGCCAAGGTACTGCTCGACGAGGCGTCGCTGTGGCCCGGCGGGAAGTTCCCGACCACCGTGCTGATCGTCCGTACGCAGTTCCTTCAGGAGCACCCGGAGACGGTGAAGGCCCTGCTGACCGGACTGGTCGCCGCGATCGACTTCAGTACGGCGAAGGCCGCCGACGCGAAGACCGTGGTGAACGAGCAGCTGAAGGAGGCGACCGGCAAGGCGCTGAAGCCGGCCGTCATCGACCGGGCGTTCGAGCACATCCAGATCACCGCGGACCCGGTCGCGAGCACGTTCCCGCAGCTGGCCAAGGACCAGGTCACCGCGGGCATCGCCAAGCAGGCGCCGGCCGTGGCCGGCTTCGCGGACCTCGGCCCGCTGAACGAAGTACTCGCCAAGGCAGGCAAGCCCGCGGTCGACGCCGCCGGCTTGGACTCGAAGTAGTAGGGGAGACCAATGACCGCCACCCTGGATGCGCCGCCGGACCAGCTGAGCCCGGTGCGGTTCCACCAAGTAGGCAAGGCGTTCGGCACCGGCCGGAAGGCCGTGGTCGCGCTGGACGGGGTCGACCTCGAGGTGCGCGGCGGTGAGTTCGTCTGCCTGCTCGGCGCGTCCGGGTGCGGCAAGTCCACGCTGCTGAACCTGGTCGCCGGCCTCGACCGGCCGACGGCCGGGACGATCGAGCTGAACTCGTCTCGGCCCGCGGTCGTGTTCCAGGAGGCCGCGCTGATGCCGTGGCTGACGGCGGCCGGCAACGTCGAGCTTCCGCTGCGGATGGCCGGCGTACCGAAGGCACAGCGGCGCGCGAAGGCCTCCGAGCTGCTGGAGCTGGTCCGGCTCAAGGGCCTCGGGGACAAGCGTCCGCACGAGCTGTCCGGTGGTATGCGGCAACGAGTCGCGCTCGCCCGCGCCCTGGCCTCCACGACCGACAGCGCCGACGCAGGCAAGCCGTCGTTGTTGTTGATGGACGAGCCGTTCTCCGCGCTGGACGCGATCACGCGGGACGTCCTGCAGGGCGAGCTGCTGCGGATCTGGCGGGCCACGGGTACGGCGATCCTGTTCGTCACGCACGACGTACGGGAGGCCGTGCGGCTCGGGCAACGCGTCGTACTGCTGTCGTCGCGGCCGGGGCGCGTCGTCCGGGAGTGGGATGTGGAGGACACGCCCGAGACGGTGGAGGAGATCAACACCGCGCTGCGGAAGGTGATCAGCAGCCATGCCGTCGCTTGACCTGCGGGAAGAGGGCGCCGTCGAGGCGGGCCTCGACGCGCTCGACACGCCGGTGCACGCGCCGGAGGGGTCCCGGCTGCGGCGGATCGCGGCCCGGGTACTGCCGCCGGTCGGCGCGATCGTGGTGTTCGTGGCGATCTGGCAGGCGTTGTGGGCGGCGGCGTTCTGGCCCGAATTCAAGCTGCCCGCGCCGGCCGCCGTGTGGGGGCAGATCTGGCAGCTGGTGACCAGCGGGCAGATCCTCGAACTGTTCTGGGTCTCGGTGCACCGGGCGGTGATCGGGTTCGCGATCTCGCTGCTGATCGCGGTACCGCTCGGGCTCGCGATCGCCAACCTGCAGGTCGTACGGCGGGGCATCGGGCCGCTCGTGTCCGGGCTGCAGAGCCTGCCGTCGGTGGCGTGGGTACCGGCCGCGATCCTGTGGTTCGGGCTGAACGACCGGGCGATCTACTGGGTCGTCCTGCTCGGCGCGGTGCCGTCGATCGCGAACGGGCTGGTGTCCGGGCTCGACCAGGTGCCGCCGATCCTGCCGCGGGTCGGGAAGGCGCTCGGCGCCGGCCGTTGGGGCGGCATCCGGTACATCCTGCTGCCGGCCGCGCTGCCCGGTTTCCTCGGCGGACTCAAGCAGGGCTGGGCGTTCTCGTGGCGGTCGCTGATGGCGGCCGAGCTGATCGCCACCTCACCGGAACTCGGCGAAGGCCTCGGGCAGTTCCTGCACAACGGCATGTCGCTGTCCGACATCTCGATGGTCTTCGCCGGCATCGTGCTGATCTTCGTGGTCGGCGTCGGCATCGAGCTGCTCGTCTTCCGGCCCCTCGAGAACAGCGTCCTGCGCGCGCGGGGACTCACGGCCGCGGCCCGTTGAGCGCACGCTGAGGCACCACGGGCCGTACTGTTGGACCCGTGGTCCGATTTCTGCCGTTCCTGATCAGCCTGGTCCTGACCGTGTACGCGCTGTTCTCCTGCATCCAGACGCCCGACGAGGACGTCCCGCACCTGCCGAAGCTGGTGTGGATCATCCTGATCGTGTTCGTCCCGTTCGCCGGGCCGATCGTCTGGCTGCTGATGTCGCGTACGCAGGTCAGCCGCCCGGAGGCCGCCGTACGACGGCCCGCGTCGCCGCCGGCCGCGCGGCCGATGGCGCCCGACGACGATCCGGACTTCCTGAAGTCGCTGGACCGGTACCGGGACCCGCGCACCACCGTGCAGCCGCCGGAGCCCGAGGACGAGTCCAAGGACGGCGAGACCGACGCAGAGGACGGTAAGGCCTGATTTCTCAGGCCTTCCTGTCAGCGAACGGAGTTACGCGGACTTCCGGTGCTCGGGGAGCACCGTGTTGTCGCGCTCGGACTCCGTGGTGCCGCCCCAGACGCCGTACGGCTCACCGACCGACAGCGCGTGCTGCCGGCACTCGGGCTGCACCGGGCAGGTGCCGCACAGCGACTTGGCCACCATCTCGCGCGCGCGTTTGCGAACGCCACGCTCCGATTCGGGTGAGAAGAAGAGCTCCGGGTTGACGTCCCGGCAAGCAGCTTGCGACTGCCAGTCCCACAGATCCATGAGCGGGCGGGGCAGGCGAGGCATCCCTCTCGACATGGCAACCTCCTTGACTCACCGTAAGCGCGGACGGGCGCTCGGTGAAAACTATGCTCATCTCTTACGTAGTTCAACCCTTGTTGTCTCGAAGTTCGGGCGCATCGTTATCCCGAAGTGCCCAGGGCGTGCCGTCGCGGCCCGTGATCGGCGGTTTTCAGGCGGAAAGCGTGTTCACGTCATCACCTGATGTGACATAGGTCACTTTATCGGTGCAAAGTCGTCTGCACGTGCAGATGCCCAGGCGCCGTTTCAGGCGGGGTTTTCAGCCTTCGTAGCGGTAGTACTCGTGCGCTCCGTGCGCGAGGTCCTTCGTGCCGGTGAGGGCCCGGATCACGGTCGCGTGCGTCACTACGAGTACCGGCCCGTCGGTGCTGGCGGTGTGCCGGGCGAGGGCGTCCAGCGCGCGTTCGCGGACCCGGGACAGCGGCTCCCAGGGGCGCGGGATCCCCTCCGGCCACTCACCGTCGTACTCCTTGAGCTCGGCCTGCGCCGCGCGGACGTCGGCCGCGCTGCGCCACAGCCCGGTGTGGTCCGGGAGCCAGTCGCGGAGCTCGTGGTCGACCTTGACGCCGAGCGCGAGCCGGTGGCCGATGATCGCGGCGCTCTGCAGCGCCCGGGTGAACGGGGAACTGACCAGGTACGTCGCGCGGATGCCGGACAGCAGGTCCGCGAGCTCCTCGGCCTGCTTCATCCCGACGGCGGTCAGTGGGGCGGAGTCGGCGGCCATCCCCGGCCAGCCGCGGGTATCGATCGGCTCGTAGTCCGGCTCGCCGTGCCGGACCAGGTAGATCTGCGTCACGGGCATGGGCGGTGCCTGCTGTGGATCTGGATCACGGGCAGTTTCTACCTCAGATGTCGGGCCCCTGCCCATCCACGAGGATGGCCGGGCGGCGGCGTGAGCGGATCTGCGGAGTTCGCGGACCGGACCTGGTGCAGCTCCTCGAACAGGTTGCCGGGCGGCCGCGGCGAGTCGATCCACCGGATCTCCGTCGCGCCCTGGTGACCGTGCACGGCCAGGATGGACTCGACGTTCGGCCAGACGGCGGTCGCCGGGTTGTCACCGCGCCAGCGCAGGGCCACCGACCCGTCGGTGAACTCACACCCTTCCGCCACCACGCCCGTCCCGGACACACCACTGGGATCCCGGTACCGAACCAACTCGAAGGTCCGCGGCCTCACCACCTGTCAGCAACTCCCCGAAGTCTCGACCCGTCTTGCAGCAGTCAACGAAGGCGAACGCAGCTGGTTACTACCCACCAACGTTCCGCAGCATGACGTCTCGGTGGGTGGTACGCGTGTTCATGGGTGCTATTGTCGGGGGCGTGAAGCGTAGCTATTGGCGATTTTTTGAGTGGCCGGCCTTGGTGCCGGGCGACTCAGCCGATCGCTGACGCCCACCGCAGACACCAGAGCCGGCACGAAGGCAAGGACATCCGTCCTTGCCTTTTCTCGTATCTCCAGCCGGCTGCCTGCGCTGCAACGCGAGCGGACCGGCGGAAAGGTCCCCCATCATGAACACCCTGCCGAAACCGGGCGAACAGAGCCGCGTCGTCGACCGGCGGATCGAGAAGACCGTCCCGTTGGTCACGCCGCAGGCGCTGCACGACGAGTTCCCGCTCGGTGACGCGCTCGCCGGTACGGTCGCCGACGGCCGCCAGGCGGTGGTCGACGTACTGAACGGCACCGACGACCGCCTGCTGGTCGTCGTCGGCCCGTGTTCGGTGCACGACGCCGACGCGGCCCTCGAGTACGCCGAACGCCTCGCGCCGGTTGCGGAGCGGCTGTCCGACGGCCTGCTGGTCGTGATGCGGGTGTACTTCGAGAAGCCGCGCTCGACGCTCGGCTGGAAGGGCCTGATCAACGACCCGGGGCTGGACGGTTCCGGCGACGTGAACCGCGGCCTGCGGATCGCCCGCAAGCTGCTCGTGCAGGTCACCGAGCTCGGCCTCCCGGTCGGGTGTGAGTTCCTCGACCCGATCACCCCGCAGTACATCGCGGACACCGTGGGCTGGGGCGCGATCGGTGCCCGCACCGTCGAGAGCCAGGTGCACCGGCAGTTGTCGTCCGGGCTGTCGATGCCGATCGGGATGAAGAACCGGCCCGACGGTTCGATCGCCACGGCGGTCGACGCGATCAAGGCGGCCGCCGTACCGCACGTCTTCACCGGCATCGACCACGACGGCGCGCCCGCGATCCTGCACACGCGCGGCAACCCGGACTGCCATCTCGTACTGCGGGGCTCGGACAGCGGGCCGAACTACGACGCGGAGTCGGTCTCCGGCGCCGTCGAACTCCTCCGCAAGGGCGGCCTGCCCGAGCGGGTCGTCGTCGACGCGAGCCACGGCAACAGCCGCAAGGACCACAAGCGCCAACCGGTGGTCGCGGGCGAGATCGGCGCCCAGGTAGCGGCCGGCAACCGGGCGATCGTCGGCGTCATGCTGGAGTCGTTCCTCCAGGAGGGCCGCCAAGACCTCGACCCGACCCGAGACCTGACCTACGGCCAATCAATCACCGACGCCTGCATGGGCTGGGACACCACAGTCGCGACGCTGGAGAACCTGCACCACGCAGCACTCACCCGCCGCGGCTAGTCCGACTGCCTCAAACGACGGACGGTCTGAGGGGGAGTGTTCACTTCGGCGTTTCGCGGAGGATACGGGTTGCACCTAGGGTCCGGGCCATGACTGAGATCTCCCGGCGTCTGGTGCTCGGTTCGGTGGCGGGTGGGGCGGCGGTCTCGCTGCTCCCACCGTCGCTGCACACCGCGATGGCGCAACCTGTCCGGCGTGGTGGGCTGCGCGCGATCGAGCACGTGATCGTGCTGATGCAGGAGAACCGCTCGTTCGACCACTACTTCGGCACGCTGCGCGGCGTCCGCGGGTACGGCGACCACCGGCCGCTGCGGCTGCGGAACGGCCGGAGCATCTTCCAGCAGCCGAAGAGCGGCGGCGGCGAGGTGCTCCCGTTCTCGCTCCGGAAGGCCGCCGCGGACGCGGGCCGGAACCCGGACGACATCCAGTACCTCGGCGCACTCGCGCACGGTTTCGGCGACGCGACCCAGGCCTGGGCCGGCGGCTGGAACGACGACTGGGTCCAGGCGAAGACCGCCGCCTCCATGACGCACTACGAGCGCCGCGACATCCCGCTGCAGTACGAGCTCGCCGACACGTTCACGATCTGCGACGCGTACCACTGCTCGGTCAACGGCTCCACCAACCCGAACCGGAACTACCTGTGGTCCGGCACCGTCGGCTACGAACCCGGTACGACGCAGCGCGCCGTCACGAACGCGGCGTACGACTACGACCACGCCGGCTACGACTGGACGACGTACCCCGAACGGCTGGAGAAGGCCGGCGTGTCCTGGCAGATCTACCAGGAGTGGGACAACTTCACCGACAACGCGGTCGAGTACTTCAAGACCTTCAAGGACGTCGGGCACCGGATCCTCGCCAATGTACCGGGCGGTTACCGGACCACCGAGGAGTTCTACGACAAGCTGTTCGCGAAGAACGACGCCGAGCGGGCCGTCGCGCTGCAGCAGCTCACCGCGGCCGTCGACACGCTGCCGGCCGCGCACCAGAAGCTGTTCCGCAAGGCGATGTACCGCTCCGAGCCGGAGTCGCTGGTGCCGCGGCTGCGCGCCGACATCAAGGCCGGCACGCTGCCGAAGGTGAGCTGGCTGGTCCCGTCGTCGGTCGACTCCGAGCACCCAGGCTCGTCCACCCCGGTCGCCAGCGCGAACCTGATCTACGACGTGCTGGACGCGATCGCCTCCGACCCCGACACCTGGTCGAAGACCGTGCTGTTCGTCAACTTCGACGAGAACGACGGGTACTTCGACCACGTACCGCCGCCGGTCGCGCCGCAGCCCGGCTCCGGTGACGGCGACGACTGGTACGCCGGTAAGCCGATCGGTCTCGGTCCGCGCGTCCCGATGACTGTGGTGTCCCCGTGGACGGTCGGCGGGCACGTGAACTCGCAGGTCTTCGACCACACGTCGGTACTGCGGTTCCTCGAGCAGTGGACCGGCGTCCGCGAGCCGAACATCAGCACCTGGCGCCGGACCGCGTGCGGCGACCTGACGTCGACGTTCGACTTCGACCGCGGCTACCGGCAGCCGTCGATCGACAAGCCCGGCCCGGTCCCGGCCCCGATCGAGCGCTGGCACCCGGCCCCGCCGGCCGACCAGGCGCTCCCGGTCCAGGAGCCCGGCCGCCGTCCGGCCCGCGCACTGCCTTACGGGCCGTCGGTTTCGGGCTCAGTTGCCGAT
>NZ_DASRVN010000018.1:0-10132 GCF_035655035.1 Kribbella sp.
CCTAGGAGACTGTCTTGAAGAGCGACATCCACCCGACGTACGTGGAGACCACGGTGACCTGCACCTGTGGCGCCACGTTCACCACGCGCTCGACCGCGGAGAACGGCGTCATCCACGCCGACGTGTGCTCGCAGTGCCACCCCTTCTACACCGGTAAGCAGAAGATCCTCGACACCGGTGGTCGCGTCGCCCGCTTCGAGAAGCGGTACGCCAAGAAGTAGCTTTTGCACCGCGCGCCGGTCTCGCCTGTCAGGGCGGGGCCGGCGCGCGGTTTGTCATATCCGGGATGGTTGGAGGGAGGAGTGCGGCATGTTCGAGGCAGTGGAGACGCTGAAGGCGGAGTACGCCGAGCTGGAACGGCAGCTGGCGGAGCCGGAGCTGCACTCCGACCAGGCCAACGCCCGGCGGGTCGGCAAGCGGTACGCCGCGCTGGCGCCGGTGGTCCGGACGTACGACGAGTGGCTGCAGACCGGGGACGACATCGAGGCGGCTCGTGAGCTCGCTGCGGAGGATCCGGCGTTCGCCGAGGAGGCCACCCGGCTGACGGCCCGTCGTGAGGAGCTCGCCGAGCGGCTGCAGACATTGCTGGTGCCGCGGGACCCCAACGACGACAAGGACGCGATCCTCGAAATCAAGGCCGGCGAAGGCGGCGACGAGTCGGCGCTGTTCGCGGGCGACCTGCTGAAGATGTACCTGAAGTACGCCGAGTCGCAGAACTGGAAGACCGAGGTGCTCGACTCGGCCGAGTCCGACCTGGGCGGGTACAAGTCGATCACGGTCGCGGTGAAGGCGAAAGGTACGCCGGAGCCGGGCGATGCGCCGTACGCGAAGCTGAAGTTCGAGGGCGGCGTGCACCGGGTGCAGCGGGTGCCGGTGACCGAGTCGCAGGGCCGGATCCACACGTCCGCGGCCGGCGTACTGGTGCTGCCGGAGGCCGAGGACGTCGACGTCGAGATCGACCCGAACGACCTGCGGATCGACGTGTTCCGGTCGTCCGGTCCGGGCGGGCAGAGCGTGAACACCACCGACTCCGCCGTACGCATCACGCACCTGCCGACCGGCATCGTGGTGTCGATGCAGAACGAGAAGTCCCAGCTGCAGAACCGCGAGCAGGCGATGCGGGTACTGCGGGCCCGGTTGCTGGCCGCGGCGCAGGAGGCCGCCGACCAGGAGGCGTCCGACGCCCGCCGCTCGCAGATCCGCACGGTCGACCGCTCGGAGCGGGTCCGCACGTACAACTTCCCCGAGAACCGCTTCTCCGACCACCGCGTCGGCTACAAGGCCCACAACCTCGACCAGGTCCTCGGCGGAGACCTCGAACCCGTCATCAAAGCCCTCACCGAAGCCGACCTGACCGCCCGCCTCGAGTCCGTCGATTCCCAGTGAGCACCAAAGACCCCCGCCCCCTCGCTCCGCTCGGGGGCGGGGGGATAGTAGAGACCCCCTCCCAGGACGTTCCTGCGGCGGGCGCTACCTCGTCTGATAGCACGCGTGGCGCAAACCCGCCGGGTCGTGCGAGCGGCGCCCCCGCGCCGGGTGCGAGCGGCGCCCCCGCGCCGGGTGGTGTGGGTGGCGGTGCCGCGCGGGGTGGTGGAGTGCGGGAAGTTGTGGCGGGGGCGGCGGCGCGGTTGCGGGCGGCTGGGGTTGCTTCGCCGGAGTTTGATGCTGCTGAGTTGATGGCGTTCGTAACCGGGGCCAGTCGGTTGCATTTGGTTGAGCCGTCGGTGGAGCAGCGGGAGCGGTTTGAGGAGCTGGTTGGGCGGCGGGCGGGGCGGGAGCCGTTGCAGCACCTGACCGGTACGGCGGGGTTTCGGTATCGGGAGCTTGTGGTCGGGCCGGGGGTTTTCGTGCCGCGGCCGGAGACCGAGGTGATGGTCGGGTGGATGCTCGAGCGGATCGCCGGCGTGAAGAATCCGCTGGTGGTCGACCTGTGCTCCGGCTCCGGTGCGATCGCCGGTGCTGTGGCGACCGAGCGGCCCGACAGCATCGTGCACGCGGTCGAACTGTCACCTGAGGCATGCGTCTGGGCTCGGCGGAACCTGGACGGCACCGGCGCGATCCTGCACGAGGGGGATATCGACGGGTGTCTGCCGGAGTTCGACGGGCAGGTGGACGCGGTGATCTCGAACCCGCCGTACATCCCGCTGACCGCCTGGGAGTCCGTCACGACCGAGGTCCGCGACCACGACCCGGCGCTCGCGCTGTGGTCCGGCGACGACGGCCTCGACGAGATCAAGGTGGTCGCCACCACCGCCGCCCGCCTGCTCAAACCCGGCGGCTGGTTCGCCTGCGAACACGCCGACGTACAAGGTGAATCCGCCCCCGCGGTCTTCACCGCCACCGCCCTGTTCACCGAGGTCCGCGACCAGTTGGACCTGTCCGGCCGCCACCGCTTCACCACCGGCCGCCGCATCTGACCACCCCGAGGGACGACGGCGTCGTCCGCGAGGTCGTCGCCGGCTTCATAGACTTCTGAGGACGTCAACGCCCGAAGTCGCGACGCCGCGCTGGCGGCTTGGAGAGCCCACGAACACGGCCGGCGGCCACCGGCGCGGCCTCCCGCCGGGCAAGCCGGCAACCGACCGGAAAATGGTCGGCCCCCGGCACCCGAACCACCTCGACTCCCCGGCCAACGAGGTCGGGAGTGCAGAACAACCGATCGATCGACCGCCCGTCGGGCGTCGTCGCGGGCGGCGGGTCACCGAACGCGTCCACCAACCCGAGCCGCTCACCGAAGAACTCCCGCGGATTCGGCATGTTCAAATCACCCGCGACGACCCCCGTCCGCACACCCCGCGCCGCCAGCGCCTCCTGCAGGTACGCGGCCAGCTGTACGCCGTACTCGCGCCCCGCCCCCTCCTGATACGTGTACTCAACCCCGTCCGCACTCCGGAACATGTGCAGCGGACACACCTGCCCGCCAACGATGTTCAACCCGAAGCTGGTCCGCGCGACCACGAACCCCTTCGGGTGCGGATCCATCGGAGCCCCCGTCCGCCAATGCAGGTAGTCGATCGACGGATTCGGCAGGTCGATCCGCTCCAGCTCGGTCAGCTGGTACGTCGAAACGATCCCGACGCCCAGCCGCTCCACACCCGGAATGTGCGAGTCCGAGAACTCCTGCGCCGCGTACGACAACGACCGTCCGGGCATCGCCGCCGCGCCCAGCCGTTCCAGCTGGTCACCCGTGGTGTCCAGCTCCGTGACGATCAGTACGTCGGGCCGCAGCCCGGCGAGCGCCCGCCCGAAGTCCGCCGTCCGGTCCTCTGCCGCGTAGCCGTCCGGCCCGACCAGCCGGCCGCCGGCGACGTTCGCGAACGCGATCGAGATCACTCGTACACCACCAGCTCCGGCCGTGGCTTCAGCGCGAGCACCTGCGGCGGCGTCATCAGCGGACCGTGCCGTGTGTCCTCGGTGTAGAACAGCTTGAACCCGGCGTGTACGCCCGACGGCAGGTGCGTGGTGAGCTTCGTCCAGGTCTTGAGCTTGTCCTTGCGGGCGCCGATGCCGTCGACCGACTTGATCGTCACCACCCCGGGATGCGTCTTCAGCGCGGCCTCGTCGCTGACGATCTTCGTCGACAACTGGTGGAACACGAACACCTTCTCAGGCAGGTGCTGCGCCGTCACCAGCCCAGACAAGTACGCCGCGATGCTGTCCAGCTCGGCGCCCGTGGTGTGCCCGAACACTCTGCCCGGTACCTGCGTCGGCCCGACGGCCCACTCGGGATCGAACGCCAGCCCGACGTCCGGCTCCTTCAGCCACCGCTCAAGCCGCCGTACCTCGGGCAGGATCTTCGCCCGTCCGGGCTGGATGTCCAGCAGCAACAGCATCCTGTGCTTACGTGCCACCGTCAGGTACTGCTCGATCTTGGAGTCAGGCAGCCGCCCGCGGTACATCCCGTCCTTACCGCGCGAGCCCCGGGCCACCACGGTGATCAGCTCCAGCACAGGCTGCGGCGTACGCCCGGCCGCATACGCACGCGACAGGGTCTCCAGCTTGGCGGCCTTGGCGTCCAGGTCCTTGTCCAGCGGCCCGAGCGCGGGAGAGCCCGGCAGACCGACGTACGCGACCAGCTGGTACTTCGGGAACAACACCCGCCCGCCCCTCGGCAGCCCGTCAGGTGCCGAGGGGAGGGCAGGCGTAGAGCTGGTAGCCGGCGGAGGCGCTGCAGCCGGTGCCGGTTTGTCGCTGCAGGCCGTCAGGGCCAGCAGTACGACGGCTACTACCGCACAGACTCTCCGCATCGGCCCAGCCAACCACATGTCACCTCAGTGACCCGGTCGCCGTCGGCTACACCGCGTTCTTGCTCACGTAGGCGTCGATCTCGGACACCAGGGCGGTCTTCACCGAGTCCTCGGCGAACGACTCGCGGACGGCGACCTTCGCCAGTTCGCCGACGCCGGCTTCGTCCAGGTCGAGCAGCCGGGCCGCGACCGCGTACTCGTTGGTCAGGTCGGTGCCGAACATCGGCGGGTCGTCGGAGTTGATCGTCACCACCAGGCCGGCGTCGACCATCGCGCGCAGCGGGTGTACGTCGTACGACTCGACCGCCCGGGTGGCGATGTTGGACGTCGGGCTGACCTCCAGCGGGATCCGGTGCTCGCCCAGGTAGTCGACCAGCGCCGGGTCCTGCATCGCCGACGTACCGTGGCCGATCCGCTCGGCCTTCAGCACCCGGAGCGCGTCCCAGATGGTCTGCGGGCCGGTCGTCTCACCCGCGTGCGGCAGGCTGTGCAGCCCGGCCGCGACGGCTGCCTCGAAGTGCGGCTGGAACTGCGGCCGCGGTACGCCGATCTCCGGGCCGCCGAGCCCGAACCCGATCAACCCCTCCGGGCGGACCTTGGTCGCGATCCGCAGGGTCTCGTCGGCGCCGGGGATGCCGTCCTCGCCGGAGATGTCGAAGATCCACCGCAGGACCAGGCCGAACTCCTTCTCGGCCGCCACTCGCGCGTCCTCGATCGCCTCGCAGAACGCCTCGGCCGGGATCCCGCGGACCACCGAGGTGTACGGCGTGACGGTCAGCTCGGCGTACCGCAGGCTCTGCTGCTCCGACATCTCGCGGGCGATCTCGTAGGTCAGCAGCCGGACGTCCTCGGGCGTCCTGATCAGCTCGACGACGGACAGATAGATGTCGATGAAGTGGGCGAAGTCGCTGAACTTGAAGTACTCGGCCAGCGCGGCCGGATCGGCCGGCACCGGGGAATTGGGGTGCCGGGCGGCGAGCTCGGCGACGATCCGCGGTGACGCGGACCCGACGTGGTGGACATGCAGTTCGGCCTTCGGCAATCCGGCGAGGAACTCACGCGAGACAGTCATGTCCGGGATCCTAGAGAGGAGTACGCCGGTTCGGCGCGGAAGCTGACAACGGATTGTCAGCAATGACCCGGCTATCGGCGGGGGCCGGGTGAGTGGCACGATTCACTCCGTGAGTGAGCGCTTCGACTTCACCGGGGACGAACTGGCACCGGCGTACCGCGCAGCGGTGGACGCCATCGAGGCCGGCGACCTGGTCGTGCTGCCGACCGACACCGTCTACGGCCTTGCCGCCGACGCCTTCAAGGCGGACGCCGTGCAACGGCTGATGGACGCCAAGGGCCGGGGCCGGGACATGCCGCCGCCGGTGCTGATCTCGGTGGTGGAGTCGCTGGACGCGCTCGCCACCGACGTACCGGACGCCGGGCGGAAGCTCTGCGAGGAGTTCTGGCCCGGCCCGCTGACGGTGATCTGCCACGCGCAGAGCTCGCTGATGTGGGACCTGGGGGAGACCCAGGGCACGGTCGCGCTCCGGGTGCCGGACCACGAGAACACCCGCGAACTGCTGTCCCGGACCGGGCCGCTCGCGGTCAGCTCGGCGAACACCTCCGGCCGGCCGGCCGCGCTGGACGTGTACGACGCCGAGGAACAGCTCGGCGAGTCGGTCGCCGTGTACCTGGACGGAGACCGGGTGACCGGCGGGCAGCCGTCCACGATCGTCGACATCACCGGCGAGACGCCCCGCGTACTGCGCGTAGGCGCCCTGTCTCTCGAACAGCTCCGCGCTGTCGCCCCTGACCTGATCTCCGAGGACGAGCCCGCCCCCGCCCCGACCGACGAGAAGCCCGCCGACGAAAAGCTCACCGACGAGAAGCCTGCCGACGAAAAGCCTGCCGACGAGAAGCCGGGCGAGGCGAAGCCAACCGATGAGCCTGCCGAAGCGTCCAACAAGGGCGAGGAGAAGCCCGATTCCGATGTGAGGCCTGCGGACTAGTGCGCGAGTACCTGCTGGTCCTGTTCGTGGCGATGGCCACGACCTTCCTGCTGACCGGCGTCGCCCGGCAGATCGCGCTGCGGTACGGCGCGGTCGCCAAGGTCCGGGCCCGGGACGTGCACAAGGTGCCGATCCCGTACTTCGGCGGCCTGTCGATCCTCGGCGGCCTGATCGCGGCGTACGCGGTCGCCTCGAACCTGCCGTTCCTCGGCAACAGCCTGCAGGTCGCGCACGACGCCCGCGCGATCCTGGTCGGCGGCGTGGTGATCTGCGCGGTCGGCGTGGTCGACGACCTGTACGAGCTGGATGCGATCACCAAGCTGGCCGGCGAGGTGCTCGCGGTCGGCGTACTCGTGGTCCAAGGCATCCAGTTGTACTGGCTGCCGCTGCCCGGCGGCGTGATCTCGCCGTCGCCCGCGCAGCTCGCCGTACTCACCGCGGGCATCCTGCTGGTGTCCTGCAACGCGGTGAACTTCGTCGACGGCCTGGACGGTCTGGCGGCCGGGGTGACCGCGATCGGCGCGACCGCGTTCTTCGCGTACTCGTACCTGCTGAACTTCCACGAGAACCTGGACCGCGCGACCACCTCGACGCTGATCACGGTCTCGCTGGCCGGCGCGTGCCTGGGCTTCCTGCCGCACAACTTCTTCCCCGCAAGGGTTTTCATGGGCGACTCCGGTGCCCTGCTGATCGGCCTGATGCTGGCCGCGTCGACGATCAGCCTGACCGGCCAGATGGACCCGAACGCGGTCCCGTACGAGGTCGGCGGCTCCAGCCTGCTGCCCGCCCTCCTGCCGTTGGTGCTCCCAATCGCCATCCTCGCGATCCCGGCGCTGGACCTGACGCTCGCGTACATCCGCCGTACCAAGGCCGGCCGTTCACCGTTCGCAGCCGACAAGCAGCACCTGCACCACCGCCTCATGCAACGCGGCCACTCGCACCGCCGCGCCGTGCTCTTGATGTACCTGTGGACCGCCTTGATCGCGTACGGCGTGGTGGTCCTCGGCCTGGTCCTGTACTGGTGGACGGCGCTGATCGTGTTCGCCGTCGCGGTGACCGCGGTACTGCTCACGACGGGTCTTCCGGGCCGTCGCCGGAAACCGCTCGCCAAAGTCTGAGCGCCGGCTGAGAGGGACCAGACCACCGGTCGGTGTGGCCTACCGATAAGGTGTGGCTGTACAGCGGCAGGGGGCTCGTTTTGCTGACCGTGCAGACTTTGTGCTAGTTTTCACAAGCACCAGCAAAGAACAGCGACACCCCTGACCCCGCCCACCCGACGAGTTGGCCGCGAGACCAGCACGCCAGCAGGACGGAACCACCAGATGGCTCCTACGGCCCACAGCCAGAAGATCGCCGGACAAGCGACCAAGCACCCGGCGCTGGCAATGCTGCGCGGCGCATTGGTCGCCGCCCTTGTCGTCGGCGTGAACGCGGCCGCCGTGTCGACCGTCGCGGCCGGTCTGCCGGGTCTCTGGGGAGCGCTCCTCGGACTGCTGATGGTGGTCGTCTTCTCCGGTGCCGGCCTGTTCGCCCTGCATCTGTCCCGCCGCTCCACGCCGACGATGCAGCTGGCGATCGCGATGGCGTCGTACACCGGCCGGATCGCTGTGTTCGGCGGCCTGCTGGCGGTGGCGCTGAGCTCGGACTCCCTGGCCAAGCACGTGAATCTGACCGTGCTCGGAGTGGTCGCCGTGGTGGTCGTGATGGGCTGGATGGCCGGCGAGATCTGGTCCTGGTCGCGGCTCCGGGTGCCGATCTACGACCTCGACAACGAGGTGACCGCATGAGCACCGTCGGTAACGTTTCGCCTGCTGTGGTGGAGATTACTGGTGCCGGTGTGACCGGATGTGTCGCCAACTGGTACGTTTCGGGTGCCAATGAGCGAGAATCAGGATCCGAAGCCATCACCCCCGAATTCGGGCGACGGCTGGCGGGTCCTGTCCTACTTGATCGGAGGTGTCCTCGTCTACGGGGGCATCGGGTTCGGGTTGGACCGCCTGTTCGGCACTCAGTTCCTGGTTGTGGTGGGCGTCGTGCTCGGCGCCGGCCTCAGCATCTTGATGTTGCACTTCCGGTACGGGTCGCGGTCCTGACGAAGGGCCAGGCCCTTACCGGGTCTGACGTTGTTGACCGCCATGCCCTGAGCCGCCCTGCCCTTTGCTACAAGGCGTCCGACTTGAGCACGACGCGAGAGGAGACCCGGTGATTGCCGGCGTTTCGACCGAGTTCACCCCACCCGGTCCAGAAAGCTTCAATCTCCCGCCGATCATCCCCGGCGTGGACTGGTTCACCAAGCCCGTCCTGGTGGCCGCGTTGTCCGTCGTGGTGATCGTCTGGTTCTTCTGGGGTGCGTCCCGCAAGGCCGCCGTGGTGCCGAGCAAGCTGCAGTTCACCGGCGAGCTCGCGTACAACTTCGTGCGCAACTCGATCGCCCGCGACGCGATCGGCAGCCAGGAGTACATGAAGTACGTGCCGTACCTGTGCGGCCTGTTCTTCTTCATGCTGCTGAACAACCTGGCCGGCTCGATCCCGCTGATCCAGTTCCCGACCTTCAGCCACGCCGGCTGGGCGTACGTCGCGGCCGTGATGAGCTGGGTGATCTACAACTTCGTCGGTATCCGGAAGCACGGCGCCTGGGGCTACTTCAAGCACCAGACGATGCCGGCCGGCGTGCCGGTCTGGCTGATGCCGCTGATGATCCCGATCGAGTTCATCTCGAACATCCTGGTCCGGCCGATCTCGCTGAGCCTGCGGTTGTTCGCGAACATGTTCGCCGGCCACATCCTGCTGGGCGTCTTCGTCCTCGGCGGTGAGTACCTGGTGTTCGAGTCCGGCAAGGTGTTCTACGCCGGCGTCGGCATCGTCACGTTCCTGATGGGCTTCGCGATCGCCGGCCTCGAGGTGTTCGTGCAGGCCATCCAGGCGTACATCTTCGTCGTGCTGACCGCGCAGTACATCGGCAGCGCGATCGCCGAAGACCACTGAGCCCCACCGAAACCGCAGTACCCCTAGACCCGCAGTAAACGGAAATCCCGGATAGGCCCCTATCCGCACCCGAAAGGAAACACCGCAATGTCGAGCATCGCTCTCGCAATCAGCGGCAATATCGCCATCCTCGGCTACGGTCTCGCCGCGATCGGCCCGGGCGTCGGCGTCGGTCTGATCTTCGCCGCGGTGATCAACGGCACCGCGCGGCAGCCGGAGGCGCAGAACAAGCTGCAGTCGATCGCCTGGATCGGCTTCGGCGTCACCGAGGTTCTGGCGATCATCGGTATCGCGCTCGCGTTCGTCTTCAAGAGCTGACCGTTTCTTACTGACTGACAGGACTCAGATATGACGACGCTGGTGCTACCACTCGAAGCGGCTCCCAGTCCGCTGCTGCCGCACACCGCCGAGATCATCTTCGGCTTCGTCTTCCTGGTCCTGCTGGCCATCGCCTTCGCCAAGGTTGTCGTACCGAAGTTCGAGAAGGCGTACGCCGATCGGACCGCGGCGATCGAAGGCGGGATGAACGAGGCCAAGCAGGCCCAGGCCGAGGCGAAGGCGGCTTTGGAGAAGTACAACGCGCAGCTGGCCGAAGCCCGGCAGGAAGCTGCGAAGATCCGCGAGGACGCCCGTGAGCAGGGTGCGGTGATCATCGCGGAGATGCGTGAGCAGGCGAACGCCGAGGCCGAGCGGATCGTCACGCACGCGCGGGCCCAGATCGACGCCGAGCGGGCGCAGGCGGTGACCTCGCTGCGTGCGGAGGTCGGCACCATGGCGACCACGCTGGCCGGCCGGATCGTCGGTGAGTCGCTCGAGGACGAGGCCCGGCAGCGCCGGACCGTCGAGCGCTTCCTGAGCGAGCTGGAAGAGTCCGAGTCCGCCCGTCAGGCTGTCGGA
>NZ_DASRVN010000019.1:0-2480 GCF_035655035.1 Kribbella sp.
CCACTGGCAGGGCGCTTGTCGAGCAGCTGCAGGAACGCCGGTACGACGGTTGCGGGCTCCGGCCGGTCCGAGATGTCCTCGCCGGGGAACGCGGCCTGGTGCATCGCCGTACGCAGGTCACCCGGGTCAACGGCGTACACCGCCAGTGCTGGATGCTCCGCGGCCAAGACCTTCGTAGCGTGATCAAGTGCCGCCTTGGCGGAGCCGTAGCCGCCCCAGGTCTCGTAAGCCTCCACGGCGGCGTCGGAGCTGATGTTGATGAGCACACCGGGCTCTTTGGTGAGTGCTGGAAGCAGCAGCTGTGTAAGGGCGAGCGGCGCGAGTACGTCGACCTCGTACACGCGGCGGAGTTCGTCGAGGTCCGCCGCGGCCAGTGGCTGCAGCGGGCTCGGACCGAGGTAGCTCGCGTTGTTGACGAGCAGGTCGAGCCGCCCGAGCTCGGTGATCGCGTCGAGCAGGTCGGCACGGTGCTCCGGGTCTGTGACATCACCCGCTAGCGGTACGACGTCGGTCCGGGCCGCGAGGGTATCGGCCGCGGCTTTCAGCGCTTCCGCCCCGCGCGCGTCGATGACCAGCACCCACCCCCGCGCGGCAAGCCCGTGCGCCAACGCGAGCCCAAGCCCCGCGGAGGCACCGGTGATCAGAGCAACAGGACGTTCGGACGGTTCAGGATTCATGCCGCCACCGTCGTACCTCAACATTACTTGAAGTCAAGCGTCGTGATCGGGATCGACCCCACTCGGGCCTGACCCGGCGCCTGCGTACCGTGGAATTCCGGACGAACGACGGAGGATGCGATGCCAGAGCGGGGCGAACTCACGCAGGAGAGCGGCGACGACGGCTACACGCGAAACGACCGGGACGCCGACAGCGAGACCTACCGGATCGCCCTGGGCGGCACCCAGAGCGATCCGAACGGCAAGAAGGATCCGGGCGGCTGGCGGGCCGGCGGCATAGCGGCCCTGGGCACCGGTTCGCAGGGGCAGGGCGAGAAGGAACACACCGGGACGCGGATCAGCGACGTCCTGGACGGGAAGAAGGACAACAGAGAGCGCTAGCAGACCGCGCGCCGGCTACGGCACCTGCGGCAGCAGGATGCCGGGGTTCATGATGTTGTCGGGGTCGAGGGTATGTTTGACGGCTTGTAAGGTTTTGGTGGCGAGGGGGCCGATCTCGGCCAGGTAGGCCGGTTGATGGTCGGTGCCGATGCCGTGGTGGTGTGAGATGGTGCCGCCGGTGGTGGCGATTGCTTGCGTGGCGGCGGACTTGGCGGTTCGCCATTGGGTGATCGGGTCGTCGCTCTGGGCGCAGACGACCGTGAAGTAGAGCGAGGCGCCGGTCTCGTAGACATGCGAGATGTGGCAGAGCACGAGCGGCGGCGTTGCGGCGAGGGACGCGACCAGCGCGTCGGTGACCGCCGCTTTCAGGGCCGGGATGCGGGACCAGAAGGCTGCCGTTTCCAGGGTCTCGACCAGCGCGCCTTCGTCGAGGAGCGGATCCCGGAGGTACGGCGCGCGGTACCGCCCGACGCGCCAGGTCTCGCCAGGGCCTTCGCCCAGGTTCGTACCACCTGCCGCGGTGAGTACGTCGGCGGTCGCCTGGCTGTACGGACCGTCGAAGCCGATGATCGCGAGTACGCCGCCTTCGCTGGCGCCGAGGACGTTCGGGTCGGCGAGGTTCACCGCGGTCTCGACCTCGTCGGACAGCCGCAGCACCGTCGGGAGCGGGCCGTCCTGGGCGAGCCGGCGTACCGCGGTCAGACCGGCGTCGAAGGTGTCGAACTTCCAGCCTTCGAAGTGCCGCTCGACCGGGCGTGGACGGATCCGGACGACCACCGAGGTGATCACGCCGAACGCGCCCTCGGAGCCGAGGAACAGCTGGCGGAGGTCTGGTCCGGCGGCGGACATCGGAGCGCGGCCGAGCTCGATCGTGCCACGCGGAGTGGCGACCGTGAGTCCGACGACCATCTGGTCGAAGCGGCCGTAGCCGGCCGACGACTGGCCACTGGAACGGGCGGCCGCGTAACCGCCGATCGACGCGCCTTCGTAGGACTGGGGGAAGTGGCCGAGGGTGTAGCCGCGCTCGGCGAGCAGCGCCTCGGCGGCGGGGCCGCGGACGCCGGCCTGCAGGGTCGCCGTTCTGGAGATCTCGTCCAGCTCGGTGAGCTGGTCGAGGCGGCGCAGGTCGAGGGTGATGAACGCGCGGGTGGTGGCGAGCCCGCCCACTACGGAGGTCCCGCCGGAGTACGGCACGACGGCGAGGTCGTGTTCCGCCGCTCCTTGGAGGATGGCTTGTACTTCGTCGTGTGAGCCCGGGTAGACGACCGCGTCCGGCACGTCGGAGGTGTCGCCGGCGCGGAACTTCAGCAGATCCGTTGTCGAATACCCGCGCGTGTGGGCCCAGCGAGCGTCCCACTCGGCCGCCACGTGCTGCGAACCCACAACCGATGACAGAAACCGCAGCTGTTCATCACTGGCGCC
>NZ_DASRVN010000020.1:0-23875 GCF_035655035.1 Kribbella sp.
AGCTTGATCGGGTTACGGAACGTCTCGCCCGGCGAACTGGCGCCGGCCGGGCCGATCGTAGACACGGAAACCATCATCGCCACCAGCACCGCCAGCAGCATTCGCAGTCTGAGCATCGCCACCTCCGGACGATCCAGCGAACCGACGATTATCTCGTATATCGAAAATAATCATCTTATTTGGAAGATAAGCGTAGGCACCGATCAACGGCGGCGACAAGAGGCTAGGGCTCGTTCGCTTCGGTGGGCGAAGGCGGCAGCGCGTGCGGTACGACGAACGCGGTCAGCAGGACAGGCACCGTCAACGCTGCCACCAGTACCGCCATCGGGAACCAGACCGACCCGAGCGCGAACCCGCCGTACACCGCGATCGCCGACACCTCCGCGAACAACCCGGACACCGACGTCACGGTCGCGCGCGCCGGTCCGGTGATCGCGTCCTGCAGCCGGGTCTCCGACACGACGATCACGAGCTGCAGTACGCCGTACCCGACCGCGATCGGCAGGAAGCCCCACGCGGACCGGCTGAGCGCACCGGTCGCGATCAGCACCGCGGACGCCGCCAGCCCGGCCATGAACGTTGCTGCTGGCAACTTGTACGCCGGTCCCGCGAGCGCGCCGCCGATCGCCTGCGCGGCAACGGTTCCCGCGATCAGCAGCGGGATCACCCCGGTCGCCGCACCGGTGTCGCGGGCGAGCAACGGGAAGTACTCGTCGAACGCCAGGAACCCGCCCAGCAAGGCGACAAGCAGGACGGCCCGCCGTACGAGCCGGTTCGTCGTCACCTCCGACACACCGGTACGGAGCATGTGCAGGTAGCTTCCGACGGCCGCGCGCGTACTCGACTCCGACACCTCCACCGCACGCGCCTCGGGCAACGACCACGCGACAACTGCCTGCGCGACGCAGCTCAGCACGCTCACCACGCCGGCCAGCGTGTAGCCCCCGAGGTCGAACAGCGGTGCCGCCAGCGCCGTTGCCGCCAGGTTCGTCACGAACGAAGCGGAGCGGGCACGACTGATCAACATCGGGTACCGCGCGGAGCGATCGCGAGCGGCCAACTCGTCGTACACGAAGGCTTCGTACGTCCCGGAGATCAGCGCCGACGACACACCCCACAACACGAACCCGAACGCGAACCCGGCGAACGACGGCAGCGCGATCCAGACCGCGTACCCGAGTCCGCTGAGCAGAGCGCCGAGGATCAGCAGCTTTCGCCGCGAGTAGCTGTCCGCCCAGGCGCCGGACGGCACCTCGAACACGAAGCCGGTCGCGGACCAGATCACGAACAATGTCGAGATCTGCGCAGCCGACAGCCCGTGGTGGCTGAAGAACAGCTGGTACAGCGGATACAGCGGGATGAAGTCGTGCAGCGCCTCGAACGCGACGATCCGCGCCGACAGCGCTCGGTCCGAAGGTCAACGCGGTGGGGAGTTCATGTCCTCGACGATACCGGTAAATGACGCGCGGCGCCCGGGGAATATCCGTCAGAGTGGAGCGATGGGAGACGTCAGCGAACGGTTCTGGGCAAAGCTGCCGGACGGCAGCCGGGATGCGTTGGTGAGCGGGTTGAGCCAGTCCGAGCTGCAGTCCGTCCTGCTGAACGTGACGCGGGAGCGGGCCGCCAAGGTGACGCCGGCGCGGCTGCTGCAGCGCTGGAGGCAGGACCGGTTCGTCCGGCCGTCGGCTATCGATCCGCGGCAGCTGGTGAAGACCCAGCAGCGGCTGTGGGAGCTGCTGCCGGAGAAGTTCGCAGGCGTTCAGCTGTCGCCGCTCGCGCCGCTCGGGACGTGTTCGGGGGTCGCGAACATCAACCAGCACCAGATCGTCAGCACGATCCGCGGTACCGAGGTGGCCAGCGACCCCACCAACGAGCTGGCGATCGAGGCCGCCGTACGGCGTCGTGCCGGGGAGGATCGGGTGCACCTGGCCGCCTGTCAGCGGGTGGTACGCGCGCAGCCGATCGATACGCCGGGGTTCGCGGCGCACTTCGAGTTGTTCGTACTGGTGTCGAGCGCGCGGGACACCGGGTCGTACCGGACCGAGGCGGAGCTGCTGGTCGACCACCTGAACTTCTGGCACGCCGTACTGGGCGAGAAGGCCGAGCTGCGGTTCACCCTGTTCAAGGAGTCCGGGCTGCGGGACCGGATCGAGGACACGGTCCGCCCGGCGCTCGCCGTACCGCTGACCGAGGACGCCGAACGGACCAAGAGCGCGACCTATTACTCCGGGACCGGGCTCGGGATTGGTGTCGACGGCAACGAGTTCGGCGACGGCGGGTTCACCACCTGGACGGCGGACCTGCTCGGCGACGCGAAGGAGCGCTGCCTGACGTCGTGCGTGTCGACCGAGTTCCTGACCGCTATCTCAACTTGAGCAGGCCGGCGTCGGTCGGGCGGAAACCGCACGCGTCCAGGTAGAACGCGGTCAGGTGCGGCTCGAAGTCCACGTGCAACCACTCACACCCGGCCTTACGCGCCTCCTCGGCCGCGGTCAGCACGAGCTGCTTGCCGATCCCGCGCCGACCGTGGTCCGGATGTACGGCGGTGTCCAGCACGAACGCGTGCGCCCCACCGTCCCAGCACACCTGCACGAACCCGACCAACTCATCGTTGCTAAAGGCACCCACCCAGGTCAGCGCCCACCGCCCCAACCGCTCCGCCCAAGGCTGCACGTCAACCGCACCCCCGAACGCCGCCGCATGCAACCCCGACAACACCCGATCCTCAACCACAAACCGCACAACGTACTTCACGGCAGCCAGGCTAGGCCGGGAGCCGAGTTCCTATGCGACGAGGGTGTAGGCCGTGGGGATTGACGAGTGGGCGCGGGGGCCGGAGGGGATGCGGGGTGGGGTGCGGTCCTCGACGCGGATGGCGGCGGTTTGGAGGTGGACGGGGAGGGTGGAGCGGACCGCAGTGGTCAGGTCGAACTGCACCTCGGCCAGCAGGTCGGTGAGCTCCAGCTCGAGGGCCCGGCAGATCGCCGCGAGGATCTCCGAGGAGGGCTCCTTGCGGCCGCGTTCGATCTCGGACAGGTACGGCACCGAGACCTGGGCGAGCTCGGCGAGCTCACGCAGGGTGATGCCCCGCTCGCGCCGCAGCCGGCGGAAAACGTTTCCGATCACCTGGCGTAGCAACACGTCTGGCCCTCCTCGCCTCCGGATCTCCTGTACCGAGTGTGCCATCCCCGGCGGGCCGGTCGCCCCGGATCTGCCCTCAGCAGACTCCGAACGGAATTCTGCCCTCCGCAGAATCGACCCCGTTCAGTCGCAGCTGAGCGCGGCGCCGAGGTCGGCGGTCAGGTCTTCGGGGTCCTCGAGTCCGAGGCTCAGCCGGAGCAGCGCGTCGCCCGGCTTGGCCTCGGACGCGACCAGGCGGTGGGTGAGCGCGGCCGGGTGCTGGATGAGCGTGTCCACGCCGCCGAGCGAGACCGCGTGCGTGATCAGCTTCAGCCGGCTCGCCACCCGCGACGCCGCCGCGTACCCGCCACTGACCGTGAACGCGAGTACCGCACCAGGCCCAGCCTGCTGCCGCCCGATCAGGCCGGACGGGTCGTTCAGGCCGGGGTAGTACACCCGCTCGACGGACGGCTGCGCGGACAGCCAGTCGGCGACCTTGATCGCGGTCGCCTGCTGCGCCCGTACTCGCACCGGCAGCGTCTGCAGTCCTCGATGCAGCTCGTACGCCGCCAACGGGTGCAGCAGCCCACCGGTCAGCGCGCGGATCTGCCGGAGCCGGCCGACCCACTCCGTACCGGCCGCGACGACGCCACCCATCACGTCGCCGTGACCGCCCAGGTACTTCGTTGCCGAGTGCAACACCAGGCTCGCGCCGTGCCGCGCCGGCTGCTGCAGCACCGGCGTCGCGAAGGTGTTGTCCACCAGCAGCGGTACATCGTCCGCCGCGGCCGCGACGTACCGCAGGTCGACGAGGTCCACAGTCGGGTTGGCCGGCGTCTCGACGATCACCAGGCCGGTGTCCGGGCGGATCGCCGCCGCGATCTCGTCGGGCTGTGCATAGCTGACGGTTGTCCCCAGGAGGCCTGTGGATAACAGGTGGTCGGTGCCGCCGTAGAGAGGCCGTACGGCGATCACGTGCGGACGGCCCGCCGCGACGGTGGCCAGGAGGCAGGCGGTCAGCGCGGCCATGCCGGAGCCGAACGCGACCGCGCCGTCGGTGTGCTCGAGCTCGGCGAGGGCGTCCTCGAAGCGCGCGACGTTCGGGTTCCACAGGCGCTGGTAGACGAGGCTCCCGCCGTCCGGGCCGCGGCCTTGGGTGAGTTCGTCGTACGACGTGCCGCCGGTGTCGACGTCAGGCAGCGGATAGGTGGTGGACAGGTCGATCGGCGGGACGTGGACGCCGCGCGCGGTCAGGTCGTCGCGGCCGGCGTGTACCGCTCGGGTGTCCAGCATGGGAGCCTCCTCCGCCTGTGGATAACTGAGGCGACTGTGGAATCTTCTGCGATCTTGGGGCAAGAGTTCCGAAGAAAATTCGTCCACAGGCTTGTCCACACGCTGTGGATTCTGTGGATGGCCCTACAGTAGGAGGCATGCCGAAGGATCGTCGGAGCCCGGGACCGGCTCCGCGGCCGGTCCCGGACGGGCTCGACGAGGTGGACCGGCAGCTGGTCCAGCTGCTCACGGCCGACGGCCGGATGCCGAACAACGCCCTCGCCGAGGCAGTCGGCATCGCGCCGTCGACCTGCCTGACCCGGGTCCGCTCGTTACGCGAACGCGGGGTGATCCGCGGCTTCCACGCCGACGTGGATCTGGCCGCCCTCGGTCAGCCGCTGCAGGCGCTGATCGCGATCCGGATCGGCGCCCACTCCCGCGACGAGATCGACCGCTTCCGCGCCAAGGTCCCGCGGCTCCCCGGGGTGCTCTCGCTGTTCCATGTCAGCGGCGCGAACGACTACCTGCTGCACGTCGCCGCCACCACGCCCGACGCGCTGCGCGAGTTTGTGCTGGACCATCTGACCGCGGATCCCGCGGTCACGCACGCCGAGACCAGCCTGATCTTCGAACACGTCCGCGCGACCCCCTGATCGCCGCGGCCGACCGCTGGTGGGTAGGCGTCCGAGATGCTGGGTTCGCGCCTGCGATCTCCGGCGCAAACCCAGCATCTGGTGGGCCCACCCACCAAAGGCGCGCTGCGAGCGGCGTGGCCCGGGCGGGTGCAGCGGGTGTGCCGCGAGCGGCGGTGGTCAGCGGGGCTTCAGGCCCCAGGCGTCGGCGAGCAGCTCGAAGGAGCGGCGGCGTTCGGCGGGGTTGTGGATGTTCGTGGTGACGATCAGCTCGTCGGCGCCGGCCGAGTTGGCGCGCCGGAGCAGGTCCGCGGCCACCTGGTCGGGGGTGCCGACGGAGACCAGGCCGGCCCATTCCTCGACGGCGGCCTCTTCCGCCTCGGACCACGGGTAGTCCGCCGCCTCCTCGGGTGACGGGAGCGGGCCTGGGCGGCCGGAGCGCAGGCGCAGCATGGAGAGCGCGTTCGCGCGGGCGAGTTGCGCGGCGCGTTCCTCGGTCTCGGCCACGATCGCGGCCAGCGCGAGCATCGCCCGCGGTTCGCCGTCGTGCTCGAAGCGCCGGTAGTTCGTCTTGTACGACGAGATCACGCCGGCCGGGTCGAGCGTCCCGAAGTGCCCGGCGTACGCGAACCCGGTGCCGAGCGCGGCGGCCGCCTGCCCGCCGTACGTGCTGGAGCCGAGGATCCAGATCGGCGGCAGCGGTACGTCGGACGGCTGCGCGGTGATCGGCTCGAACGGGTGACCCGCGGGGAAGCCGTCGACGTACGCGCGGAGCTCGGCGTACTGCTCGGTGAAGTCGTCCGCGCCGAGCGCCTCCCGGCTGCGGCGCAACGCGAGCGCGGTCCGCTGGTCGGTGCCGGGCGCCCGGCCGAGGCCCAGGTCGATGCGGTCCGGGTAGAGCCCGCCGAGCACGCGGAACGTCTCGGCGACCTTCAGCGGGGAGTGGTTCGGCAGCATGATGCCGCCGGAGCCGACCCGGATCGTCGAGGTGGCGGCGGCGACGGCCGCGATCATCACCTCGGGGGTCGAGCTCGCGACGCTGGGGATGTTGTGATGCTCCGCGAGCCAGAACCGGTGATACCCGGCCGCCTCGGCGGTGCGGGCCAGTTCCAGGGTCTCGTGCAAGGCCTCCGACGGCCGCGTACCTGTCGGCACCGGTGAGAGGTCGAGCACGGACAGGGGCATCGCTTCGGCGCTCACGTCACGCGCCAACGCCGGCCGGGCGGGAGGTATTCCCGGATCTCCAGGCCATCACAATCGGCCGGTCGTGCGCCAGCTGAGCGTGGCGCGGTCGGACGGCCGCGATTGTGATGGGCTGGGGATCCGCCCTACGCGGGGTACGGCGTCTCGGCGCGGGCATCGCGGAGGGGACGCGCCCACCAGGCCAACTGGCCGAGGAGGGCCGCGGCGGCGGTCGAGGTGGTGGGGTCGACGGGTTCGCCGTTCGCGAAGTCCTCCTCGCGGAAGCCGAGGCTGTCGCGGATCGTCACCGCGTGGAGCTCGCCGAACACCAGTCGCAACTGCTCGGCCGCCCGCAGCCCGCCGGACCGCCCGCCGTACACGACGAACCCGACCGGCTTCGCATACCAGGGCCGGCGTACCGCGTCGATCGCCGTCTTCACGTCACCCGGGTAGGCGTGGTTGTACTCCGCCGTGACGATCATCACCGCATCGGCGTCCTCGATCCGCCCGGGCAACTCGTCGAGCGCGGTCCGGCTGAGGTCGACCAGGTCGAGCTTGAACTCGTCCGCCCGCTCGACCTCCCGCACGAACCACCCCGTCACCGCGGTCCCGAACCGCCCCGCCTCGAGATTGCGCGTCAGCACGACGAGCCGCAGCGGATGAACTGTCACCCGAAAGACGCTAATACCTCAACAACCCTTGAGGTCAAACCGTCTCACCCACCACGGCCGGGTACGGCGGATCGGCCAGCGGTTCAGCTGTGGGTTGGGGTGGGTGGGGATGAGGGTGGGGTGGTGGTGTGGAGGTTGGTTTGGGCGGCGTTCATGAGGGGGGTTTGGTCGTCGAGGACGCCTACGGTTTGCCAGGACTTGGTGACGGCGGTCAGTTGGGTGGAGTCGTCGCCGAAGAGGGTGCGAGCGGTGGCCTGGGTAGCTGCGGCGAAGTCCTTGAAGGTGGCGGAGGAGGTGAGGTTGCCGCTGGTCAGGGTGGTGTACCAGATCTTGCCGGCGTCGTCGTAGGCGTTCCCGCCGATGGCCGTGGCGACCAGGTAGAACGCGTGGTTCGGGATGCCGGAGTTGATGTGTACGCCGCCGTTGTCGTCCTGCGTGTCGACGTACCCGGACATCTCGGCGGGTTGTGGATCCTTGCCCAGCCGGGGATCGTCGTACGCCGTCCCGGGTGCCTTCATCGAGCGGAGCGCGACGCCCTGGACACCCGGAAGGAACAGCCCGGCGCCGATCAGCCAGTCGGCGTCCGCGGCGCTCTGCTTGAGCGAATACTGCTTCGCGAGCGAGCCGAACACGTCCGAGATGCTCTCGTTCAGCGCGCCGGACTGCCCTTGGTAGTCGAGGTTCGCGGTGTACTGCGTGACGCCGTGCGTGAGCTCGTGCCCGGTGACGTCGATCGACGACGTGAAGTTGCCGAAGATCACCCCGTCCCCGTCGCCGAACACCATCTGCGACCCGTCCCAGAACGCGTTCGCATACCCGCGGTCGTAGTGCACCGTCGAGGTCAGCACGAGCCCTTGCCCGTCGATCGAGTCCCGCCCGTAGCACTCGTCGTACAGCGTCCACGTCGCCCCGGTGCCGTCGTACGCCTGGTTGACCGCCTGGTCCTGGACGGCGTCCTGTCCCTCGGAGCGGACCAGCGTGCCGGGCAGGTCGGTGCCGTTCTCCGCGTCGTACACCTTGCGCTGCCGGCCACCCGGAGCGGCCTCGGTGGCACGGCCCGCCGCGGGACGAGTTCGCAGTACGGCGTCGTGCTGCAACGACTGGCGGATCCGGGCACGGACGCTGGGGTCACCCGCGGAACGCTCGAGCTGCTCGAGCAGATACGGCGGGATGATCGAGTGGAACACCACTACAGGAAAACGCCGGTAGCCGATAAACTCAAGCATTTGTGGCCGCAGCACAGCGTGTTTCGGAAATGCGGCCTGAAAACCAACGGGTGGCATTTTACCATGAGGGGTTGCAATTGCCGAATCCTGTCGAGTCTGAACAGGACCACCTGACGACGTTCTACGCCGCGCTCGACACCGAGCGCGAGCGCACCGACGCACGCGCCGACGACGAGCAGCTGGTGCAGACCCGCAACGCCCAGGCCCTGCACCAGCGGGACGGGCGGATCCGGGACCTCAAGCTCCGCCAGGCGCGGCTGAACGCCGCCGAGGAAGGGCTGTACTTCGGCCGCCTGGACACCGCCGACGGCGAGGTGCTGCACATCGGCCGGATCGGGCTGCACGACGACGAGTACGAACCGCTGCTCGTCGACTGGCGCGCCCCGGCGGCGCGGCCGTTCTACATCGCGACCGCGGTGGCGAACCACGGCATCGTCCGCCGCCGGCACGTGCAGACCCGGTTGCGACGGGTGATCGACGTCCAGGACGAGCAGCTCGACCTCGGCCGGGAGGCGGCCGACCCGTCGAAGCCCGGCACCGGCGTGATCGGCGAAGCCGTGCTGATGAAGGCCCTGGAGGCCAAGCGGACCGGCCGGATGGAGTCGATCGTGCAGACGATCCAGGCCGATCAGGACCGGATCATCCGCTCCGAGCTGCCCGGAATCCTGGTCGTCCAGGGCGGCCCGGGCACCGGTAAGACCGCGATCGCCCTGCACCGCGCGGCATTTCTGCTGTACACGTACCGCGAACAGCTGGAAAAGCGCGGAATTCTCGTCGTCGGGCCGAATGCGGCGTTCCTGCGATTCATCGGACAGGTGCTGCCGTCGCTCGGTGAGGACGGCGTCCGGCTGGTCACGATCGCCGAGCTGTACCCAGGGATCAACGCCACCCGCCCGGAGTCGCCGGAGAGCGCCGAGGTCAAGGGCCGGACCGTGATGGCCGAGGTGATCGCGCAGGCCGTCGCCGACCGGCAGTGGACCCCGGACCGGCCGGTGCACGTGACCGTGGAGCGCACCGAGCTGACCCTCGACCCCGAGATCGTTGGCGCCACCCACGCCCGGGTCCGGAACCGCAACGTCACCCACAACCAGGCGCGTCCGTTCGTGCTGAACGAGATCACCGACCATCTCACCAACCAGTACGCCGAGCTGATCGGCACCGATCCGCTGGACGGTGAGCAGTTGCTCGACGAGTACAACCTGGCCGAGCTGCGCAACGAGGTGCTCGCGGAGCCCGCAGTACAAGCCCTGCTCGAACAGCTCTGGCCGCTGCTCAGTCCGCAGAAGCTGCTGGAGGACTTGTACGGCGACGAGGACCGGCTGGCGGCCGCCGCGCCGCAGCTGTCCGCGCTGGATCGCGAGCATCTGCTGCGGTACGGCGCCGACTGGAGCCCGGCCGACGTACCGCTGCTCGACGAGGCCGCGGAGCTGCTCGGTGACGACGGGACGGAGGCTGCGCGGGAGCGGGCCGCCCGGGCGCGCGCGATCGCTTACGCACAAGGCGCTCTGGACGTCCTGTCGGGATCCGGGTCGACGGACTTCGACGAGGACGACGAGGCGGAGATCCTGACCGCCAAGGACATTCTGGACGCCGAGGCGTTCGCGGAGCGGTACGAGGCGGACGACGACCGGACGCTGGCCGACCGGGCCGGCGCGGACCGGCGGTGGACGTACGGGCATGTGATCGTCGACGAGGCGCAGGAGCTGTCGCCGATGGCGTGGCGGGCGATCGCGCGGCGCTGCCCGCTGCGGTCGATGACGGTCGTCGGTGACGTGGCGCAGACCAGCTCGGTCGGCGGCGGTACGTCGTGGGCGAGCGCGCTCGGCGAGACGTTCGGCGACCGCTGGCGGCTGGCCGAGCTGACGTTGAACTACCGGACGCCGGCCGAGGTGATGGACCTGGCGAACGCCGTACTGCGGGAGGTCGATCCGTCCGCGAAGGCGCCGCAGTCGGTCCGCTCGACGGGCGTCCCGCCGTGGCACGTCGACGTACCGGCGGCCGAGCAGGCGCTGTACGTCTACAAGATGGCGGCCGAGGAGACGGCGTACGGCGAGGTCGGCGTGATCACGTCCCGCAGCCGGCTGGAGCTGATCCAGGAGGCGGTCGACGGGCTCAGCGGCGTCACGGTCCTGACCGCCCGCGAGGCGAAGGGCCTCGAATTCGACTCGGTGCTGGTCGTCGACCCGGACGGCATCGTGATCGAGTCACCCCGCGGCCTGCGCGACCTGTACGTCGCCCTCACCCGCTGCACCCAACGCCTCGGCGTGATCGGCGAACTCCCCGACGTACTGCGGGATTCACACGCCTGGAGCTAGTGGTCCGCGCAGCATTTCTGCTGGTGCTGGAGTTCGAAGGGGATCAGGACGTCGCCGGCGGCCGGCTGGACCTGGAGGACCAGACGGCCGTCGCGACGGACCGGGCGGAGGAAGTCGAGGGTGTCGATCAAGGTGTCGTCCTCGACCGGCACGCCGCCGATGCCCTCCAGGTGATCGATGCCGCAGCGGGTGCGCAGCTCGGCCGCGGGCAGTACGCCGTGCGCCTGCTCGTGACCGGGCCAGCGCACCACGCGTCCCGTCGTACCGAGTGCCGCCTCGACCGCGGCGACGTACGCGCCGCGGACCAGGCGACTCGGCCCGGCGAGCTCCGGCTCGGACGCGCCGGGCCGGGTGACCGCCAGCCCGACGTTGCGTTCGGCAACCATCGCGCGGACCGGGTCGGCGAGGTCGGCGGTGCTGGTCAACGAGACCGCGACGTGCGGCCGGTCGTTGCCCGACACCATATGGGTGAGGGCGACGACCGGCTGCTCGAGGCCGTCGATCAAGTCGTACAGCAGGTGGTCGGCCGCCGCCGTGTCCGCACTGTCGGCATCGATCGCGATGATCACAACGGTGTGTCCTTTACTTGGGGAGCACCCAGATCGGGTTGGTGTAGAACCAGAGGTCGACCCACGGGTCGGCGTCGCCGACCACGTCCAGCTTGGGTCCGGCCGGGTCCACGGCCGCGCCGTGGTAGCCCGGCTGGCTGCGGTTTCCGTCCGTACCGCGGACCCGGACGTACTGCGCCTGGTCGGCGCGGCCCAGCGGGTAGATCAGTTCGAACGTACCGCGCCTGCCCGAGGTGTCCCACTGCTTGACGACCTTCGTGTTCGGCGCGCTCATCGTGTCCTTGTCGGCAACCGGCCCGGTGACCGAACCCTGGATCACGTCGACCCGGTTCAGCGCCGGGACGAAGTTCGACCAGTTCGGCATCGTCTGCGTGGTGATCCGGACGACCAGCTCGATCGCGCGGCCCTTCTTCACCAGCAGCGCGCCGCCGAGCGGTTCGCCGTACTGCTTGCCGACCTCGCGGACCTCGACCTCGACGCCCTTCACCAGGCCGCCGTGGTCCACCCAGACGCGGCCGTTGCGCAGGCCTTCCATCACCGCGAGGTAGTCGCGGCGGTCGGCGCCGACGTGCGTACGGCTGTAGTAGCCCGGCCAGAAGTCACCGGCCGTGGTGTTGACGGCGTTCCCGTACACCGGGTCCATGTACCGGCCGTCGCGGTCGAACTGCGCCTGGCTCGAGCCGTCTGGGCGGCGCGCGGTCTCGTTCCAGTTCACGTGCGAGTCGGAGTTCGCGGAGATCCACCACGGCTTGCCCTCGGCGAGCAGGCTGTCCCAGAGCCCGCCGACGGTCGCGGTCATCCAGTCGAAGCCGCCCCAGGTGCGGTAGCTCTCGGGCGGGTAGCCGGCGAACGAGTTCGCGTTCGGCGAGTTGCCGTAGTACCCGCGGGCGCTGCCGCCGCCGAGCGGGGCCGGCAGACCGGCCGCCTGGTGACCGGGCGCGCCCTCGAAGCCGACCGCGATCCGCGGGTCGGCGTCGCGCCAGTTGCGGATCTCGTGCGGGCTGTCGATCCCGTTCCGGGCCGGGTGGTTGGCGAGGAACAGCGCGTCCGCGACCCGGCGCTGGTCGACCTGCCGGCCGAGCCACTGGATGCCGGACACCGCGAGCGCCTCGTTGGCGGGCGAGTTCGAGCTCGCGTTCTTCACGCTGCCGTCGTAGCTGTTCTCGAACTGCTTGAGTACGTCGACCTCGCGGCTGCCCGGCGCGACGAAGACCGTGCCGTGCTCGGCGGCCGGGATGTTCCACTCCAGGCCCTGGAAGATCAGCGTGTCGCGCAGTTCGGTACGAGCCGCCTTGATCTGCGGGTTGACCAGGTCGACGCCGATCCGGGCGTGCGTCGCGCCGCCGTGGTCGGTGATCACCAGCCAGTCCAGGCCGTACGCCGCGGCGTGCCGGGCCTGGTCGATGACGCGGTACATGCCGTCCGAGCTGAGCTGGGTGTGGATGTGGTGGTCGCCGGCCAGCCAGACCTTGGGGCGGGTGCCCTGCTGGAAGACGAACCCCTCCTTCGGCGCGGCCGCCGCCGCGAACTGCACACCGGTCACCGCGAGCGCCGCCGTACCTCCGAGGATGCCGGCCGATCGCAGCAGACCACGACGGGTCACCTCGGTGGGTGACAGGTCGCTGTCCGGAACGGAGGTGTCCAGCGCGGCCAGGGTCGCCTGGTCCAGCTCGGTGTTCGGGTGGTGGTGGTCGTGCCCATGCCCGTGATCGTGGCTGTGGCCGTGATCATGGTCATGGGTGTGCGGGTGGTCGTGCGAGTGCCCCATCGATTGTCCTCTCGTGGCGGAATCGGCGGGATCATCGCCGTTTTCCATGACCACGAGATGTGCGCGAAATGAACCGTTGGACGTTCCTGCGATCGAGTCGCGGGAGTTCAACGGGCGCGCCGCTCCCGGAGCATCCCGACCGATTTCTCGATCCGCCGTTCGCGGGTCGCGTCGGTCTTCGCCGAGGTCACCTGCAGCACGTGCCACTGCCGATTGCTGTAACTGAGCGTGTCCCAGAACGCCTTCGCCTCGTCGTCGGCCGCCAGCGCCGCGGCCAGCGGTTCCGGTACGTCGAGTTCCCGCGGCGCCGTGTCCAGTTCGACCTCGACGTCGAGGACGTCACCGGCCGCGATGCCTGCTTCGGTACGGCGTTCCGCGCTCACGCCGAGCAGGTACCGCCCGCCCATCCGCGCGATCGACGTACGGAAGGTGAAACCGTTGACGGTCGCGCTGACCTTCGGGCGACCTCCGCCGCCGAGAGCCTCGACGATCGACTCCGGGACCTCGAAGCCCGCGGTGTTCTTGCCGGTGGCCAGCAGCTCGGCGGTGAACTTCATCGTTCCATCATCCGGATTCGGCAGGTCATGTCGAGAGTCGGGGCCGTGGCTCCGACGTACCGGACGACAGGGCCGATCGAAGGAGTGGACGTGATTCTGAACAGCATGTTGCTCGGCAGTGTGGACGCCGAGCGGTTGAAGGCGTGGTACCGGGACGGGTTCCGGGCGGAGGTCGACGGGTACGGGAACCTGGACCTCGGCGGGTTCGGGCTGGTGATCGAGCAGCGCGACGACGTCGCGGCGAAGAACCCGGAGCCGGGGCGGCACATCGTGAACTTCGCCGTCGACGACATCCAGGCGGCGGCCGCGCACCTGCGGACGCTGGACGTCGAATGGCTGGTGCACCCGGAGGACCGCGGGGTCGGCTGGTTCGCGACCTTGATCGACCCGGACGGTAATTACGTCCAGCTGATCCAGATGAAACCCGAGTACTACACCCAAAAGTGAAAAACGTTCGCACCGAACCTGGGGGATCCGGTGCGAACGACACGTCCCCAACCCCGAGCGGAGCGAGGGTTCTTTTGCTCTTCGGCATGACCCTCAACCCCGAGCGGAGCGAGGTTCTTTTGCTCTTCGGCGTGTCCCTCAACCCGAGCGGAGCGAGGGCATCTTTTGCTCTTTGGCTGTTAGTAGTTTTGTTCAGGCGCATTTCACAGGGGAGAAAATGGGCGGCAGGCGAGGGGCAGAATGCCCACGCTCGCCTGCCGCCCGACACCGGTCCTTTGGTGGTCGAGGTGAGGCGCTCGACCTGGCGACGTTCCGGGTGGGTTGTCTGGTGAGATACGGAACGCGAAAGGTACCGGAGATTCTTCTCAGCGGGGCGCTACGTCCCACATGCGCTCGCCGGGCAGGGGGTCGGGGAGCTTGTCGATCATCGGCATCGGGTCGTTGGTGACCCGAAGACCGGCGAAGCGGCGGCTCATGGCGTCTGCGTACCGCTCGGCCAACGCCGGCTCGGCGTTGTAGTCGGCGATCACGTGCTCACCGAACCAGACACGCACGCGTCGGCGCTGAACGGTCTGAGTGGCGGTGGCGGTTGTCACGGGTCCTCCTGGCTGTTACTTCGAGGGGTGGTCGGCCTGGAAAACGCGGGCGAGCGCGGTGCCGGTGCGCCGTGTTGTGTTCACCGTCACGTCACTTCCAACGGAGGACGCCGAGCCGAGGTCACGCCCGATTCCGGAAATTCTGGGCAATCGCCAAAACTTTCCGGACCGCCCAGGATCCCATTGTTTCGCGCAGATGTTCGATTACTGAAAAGGCCCGCGGACGGACACCCCGCCGTCCAGCACGATCCGCTGCCCGGTGATGTACGACGCCGCGTCCGAGGCCAGGTACGCCACCGCCCGGGCGACCTCCTCGGACCGCCCGAACCGGCCGGCCGGGATCTCCTCGACGACCTCCTCGCCGACCTGCCCGTTCGCGACCGCGGTGGCGATCGCGCCGGCCGCGGCGACGTTCATCCGGATGCCGTCCCGGGCGTACTCGGCGGCGACCGTCCGGGCCAGACTGAGCAGCCCGGCCTTCATCACGCCGTACGCCGCCTGCTCGGGCGCGGCCATGAACCCGGTCACCGACCCGACGCAGACGATCGAGCCGCCGGTGCCCTGGTCGAGGAACACCCGGAGCGCGGACCGGACGGCGCGGGCGACGTACCGGAGGTTGACCTCGTAGATCGTGTCCCAGTCCGCGTCGGCCATCTCGTGCAGCTTCACGGCCGGCACGAACGCGACCTGCCCGCCGACGACGGTGACCAGTACGTCGAGCCCGCCGAGCTGCCGCACCGCGGCCGCGACCATCGCCTCGAGGTCGTCCGCCGACCGGACGTCACCGGAGATCGGGTACGCCGTACCACCGGCCGCCAGGACCGCGTCCGCCGCCTCGGCGGCCCGTTGGGGGTCGAGATCCGCGACCAGCACGGCGGCGCCTTCGCGGCCGAACAGGTCGGTTGTCGCCCGGCCGATCCCGCCGCCTCCGCCGCCGATCACCAGGGTTCGCTTTCCGCTGAGCTCCATGGGCGGAGGATATGACGGTAACGTCACGAGATTCACAGGGTTTCCTCAGGAAAGACACGCCGAAGCTGTCGGAACGGCTCCGTACGCTGGAGGCGTGACCATCGAAGACGCTGATATCAGGCCGCTGGGAGCCAGATTCGAAGACGGCGCGGTTGCGGAGCCGGTCGTGGCGAACGCGCTCGTCGTCCCCGAGCGGGTGATCGGCGGCGTCGTACCGTCTCCCGTCCGGCCGGGACCGTCGGGGATCGCGGCGGTCCAGACGGAGCACCTGATCAGTGATGTCGGCGACGCGCTGCGGCTGCTGGACGCGGTCGAGCGGGTCCGCGGGCACGCGCATCCGTTGATCCTCGGCCTGCAGGAGGCGGTCGGGATCAAGATGCCGGCCGCGCTGGTGCTGAGCGCGATCGCGAACGGCCGGACGACCGCACACCAGGTCGCCAAGCAGCTGGGTACCACGCCGGGCGAGGCGGAGCTGGCGATCGCCGACCTGGAGGCGCTCGGCATGGTCCGGACCACGCCGACGCTGACCGTCACCGGCCTGGGCCAGGCCCGGCTCTCCCAGCTCGACGGCCTCACGGTCCGCGTCCTGGACGTGGTCACCGGCATCCTCGGCCCGACCGACGCGGCCCACCTGGTCCGCCTCCTGCACACGGTCGCCGACGGCCTCGAGTCCGCCTCGGTCGCCGCCGCCGTCAATCCACAGCATCAGGTGGTTTCCCACAACTAGTGTCGAGAACGCGTTGGTGGTAACGACGTAGCTGATGTCGAGTGACTAGGAGGGCATCAGATGCTTCAGGACAGCAAGGCGTTCAGTGGGTTCTCGGTGGACGACATCCCGCGGGCCAAGGAGTTCTACACGAAGACGTTGGGTCTCGACGTCGGCGAAGAGCACGGGATGTTGCAGCTGCGCACCGGCAGCGGCAACACAGTGCTCGTGTACCCGAAGGACAACCACGTGCCGGCGGAGTACACCGTGCTCAACTTCCCGGTCGAGGACATCGAGGAGACCGCGCGGGCGCTCACCGCGCTGGGTGTGACGTTCGAGAGGTACAACGAAGCCCAGGACGAGCTCGGGATCAACCGCGGCGGCGGCCCGCTGATCGCCTGGTTCAAGGACCCGGCCGGGAACGTCCTCTCGATCCTGCAGGACCAGGACTGATCAATCCCTTCTCCGCCCACGGGTGGAGAAGGGATTTCCATCTGCCGCACCGCGGTCGCGCTGGGTAGTTTCATTCGAAGAAGCACACCTGTATCAAATAAGGAGCCTTCGATGAAACACTGGATCGCAGGCGTCAGCTGCCTGCTGGCGGCCGCGTCCTGGGGGACTGCCTGGGGCGTGGCGCCGCCGGCACCGACGCCGAGACTGACCGCGGACGTCAACCGGGACGGTCTGCTCACGCACGCGGACGACGCGGGGAAGACCACCTGGACGGACGCCCGTGGCGCGATCTTCCTGCCGAACTTGGACGACGACGAGCACCGCTGCAAGGTCGACCCCGCAGATCTGGACGCGCCCGGCCGCGCGGTCGACGACAAGCTTGCCGCCTGCAACGACGCGGCCGACGACCGGATCAACGGCCCGCGGGACGTCGCGGATCTGGCGCCGCTCGCGATCGATGCCGAGCGCAACCTCTCCGACGACGCCACCGGCACCGTCACGATCACCCCGGCCGGCAAAGCGCGCGCCTTCGCGAACGGCCGCCCGGTCGGCGCCCTGACCGCGAAGGACCTGCGGTACGGCGTACGCCTGCTGCTCGAAGGCCGCGACATCGTCCGCGACCCGAAGCGGTGGGACGGCCAGATCACTGTCACGCTCGCCGTCACGGACCGCGGCCACACCAGCACGGACGCCGTACGGATGCGGGTCGCCCCGCTGATGCTGCAGAACGATCTACAGCCCGCGCAGACGGTCCTGGCCAGCAAACCGAATACCGGGCAAGGCTTCTGGGGTCGTACGCCGCCGTACGAGCAGGGCACTCCAGGTGACTGGCCGCAGTTCGCCGCCACGTTGCGCAAGGCAACCACCGGTACGCGGCTGCGGTTCGTCCAGGGCACGCACGAGGGCTGGAAGGATATGTGGGCGCAGGACTGGTTCGAGCCGGCCACCGCGAGCATGCCGGCCGTCGGCGGTCCGCACACCCTGCGAATCCTGATCCGCTCCGGCAACGTGTGGGACATGCCCGCCGACAACACCCCACGCCCGGCGGGCCGGCTGCTGTACCGCGACCTGCGCGGACCGGACGTCGGCGTCGTCCAGGAACTCGCGGACAAGGCGTCCTCCGGTCTGAACGATCTGCTCAACATGGGCGGCAACATCGAGTCACTCCCGCCGTACGCCGGTTATCCGCACGGCCGGCTGCTGTACGGCGCGACGGCGGAGCGGCATCCCGACGCCGGGTTCCTCACGATGCTGACCAGCCAGGGATACCAGCCGCCGCTCGTGATCGACACCTCGTGGCTGATGGTCGGTCACGCCGACGAGACAGTTCACGTCGTACGAGCGAACAACGCCCGCGGCTGGACCCTGGCGGTCGCCGACCCGCGGCTCGGTGCGCAGCTGCTGCGGGATGTCCAGCGACAGGGCGGCGGCAAGCAGCAACTGTTCGCGGACACGAAATCGCCGCACAAGCCGACGGTCGACGACGTACTCCGCACCGGGATGGCCGACAACGAGGCCGCGGCGAAACACATCGACCACCAGCTGGACGTTCTGCTGAAGGCCACGGGGCTGCGGCAGGACGAGCTGATCCGGCTGCCGGAGATCTTCAACTGGGTGCCAGGCTACGGGTTGCTCAAGGCAATGACCCCCGGTCCGGCGAACGGGCTCTCGGTGACCGATCGCCTGTACGCCGTCCCCGATCCACACGGCCCGCGGTTGCACGGGCACGACGTGTTCAAGCAGGCGACGGAGCGCGCGCTGGCCGACACCGGCGTACGGGTGCGTTGGGTCGAGGACTTCCTCTGGGCACACCTCGGCGGTGGCGAGGTGCACTGCTCCACGAACGCGCTCCGCGACACCAGCCGGGCTATGCCGTGGTGGTCCGGAACCGCAGCGTCGGGTACGTCGACTCGATGAACCCGAGGCCCCGGTAGAGGTCGATGCCGTCGTCGGTCGCGTGCAACTCGATCTGACCGACGGCGGTCTCGTCGCGGAACCAGTCCACCAGCGCCATCACGCACGCCTTCGCCAGACCGCGGCGCCGGAAGTCCGGGTGCGTACTGACGTTGTACAGGTGGCCGCGAACGGTCGACGCGTCGCGCGGGCCCGGCGGATGCGCGTACACGTTCCCGGCCGCACCGGCGACCACGCCCGCGCTCGGGTCCTCGACGACGTACGCCGCGAACATGTCCGGCGACGACAACTGCCCCGCGAACCACTCGCGGGCCCGCACCCGCCACGGCGCGTCCGGGCCGCCGACGTCGGTGCCCATCGCGGAGAGCATCAGCGCGCGCAACCGGACCAGCGACTCCGCATCGTCCGCGCCCGCCCGCCGTACCAAGGCCTGTCGTATCTGACTGTCGGTCACTTCATCGATCATGCCAACTTTTTGCCGAGTCAGTGAATCGAAGGGTATATGGCCCAGACCAGAGCCCCGCGTGCCGCCCGCGCGCGTCGCGCCGGACCACGACGACCGACCGGGATCGGGGCACTGGTGATCGCCGTCCTCGGCCTGCTGATCCCCGGTACCGCCTACCTGGTGGCTCGCCGGACCAGGCTCGGCGCGGTGCTGACGCTGATCAGCTTCGGTCTGTACGGCGCGGCGGCGTACCTCGCGTTCCGGCAGCGGGACGCGGTGATCGCGTGGGCGCTGGATCCGGCGGCGCTGCTCTGGATGGTCGCCGGCCTGGCCGGGGGCGCGGTCGCGTTGGTGGTCGTGCTGGTCACGTCGTACAAGATGCTCCGCCCGCTGACCGCCGGACCGGCGTCCCGGACGCTCGGGTCGCTGGTGGTCGGTGTGCTGTGTTTCGCGCTCGCGGTGAGTACGGCGAGCGGCGCGCAGACGCTGATGGCGCAGCGCGAGCTGGTCACGAAGGTGTTCGCGGGCTCGGAGACGAAGAGTCAGACCCGCCCGACGATCACCCCGAAGAAGGACATCTGGGAGCAGCTGCCGCGACTGAACGTGCTCTTGCTCGGCGCGGACGACGGTGCCGACCGGGACGGGGTCCGCACCGACTCGGTGATGGTCGCGAGTATCGACACCAGGACCGGCAACACCTCGCTGATCTCGCTGACCCGGAACTTCATGCGGATGCCGTTCCCGGCCGGTACGCCGCTGCACGAGAAGTTCCCGACCGGGTTCTGGGACCCGAACGGCCCGGCGGAGCAGCCGGAGTTCTACCTGGACGCGATGTACCGGAACATCCCTGAGCAGTACGGCGACCTGATCGGCCCGTCGGACAACCCTGGCGCGGACGTGCTGAAGCTGTCCGTCGGCGCGGCGCTCGGGCTGCAGATCCACTACTACGTGCAGGTCAACCTGGCCGGGTTCGCGAAGCTGGTCGACGCGCTGGGCGGGATCACCGTGAACATCAACTATCCGGTCCCGGTAGGTGGGAACGATGACAAGAAGATCCCGCCGAGCCGGTATCTGAAGCCGGGGCCGAACCAGCCGCTGAACGGACCTGACGCGCTGTGGTTCGCGCGCGGGCGGTACGGGCTCGCGACCGCCGACCTGGCACGCCAGGCCCGGCAGCGCTGCACGGTCAAGGCGATCGTCGAGCGGGCCACACCGCAGAACGTGCTCGCCAACTACCAGGAGATCGCGCACGCCGGCGAGCAGATGATCCGCACCGACATCCCCGGGAAGCTGCTGAAGCCGCTGGTCGACGTCGGGCAGCGGGTGAAGACCGCGAAGATCACCAACGTCGACCTGGACAAGAAGAAGAACTTCCCGAACGGCCGGAACCCGAACTACACGGCGATGCGCGCGATCGTGGCGCAGGCGATCAACCCGGTCCGCAGTACCAAGCCCGTGCCGCGCCGGACCACCACCGTGCCGCCGTCCACCGCGACCCAGCCGAAGGTCACCCCCAAACCCGACACCGGCGACCTGACCTCGGCCTGCGCGTACAACCCCGGGGCGACAGGCTAGGGTCACGCCCTAGGCGTAGCGGATGCCGAGGCCGCCGTCGACTGCCCAGTTGGCGCCGGTGACGAAGGCGGCGGCGTCGGAGGCGAGGAAGCAGACGACCTCGGCGACGTTCCCGGGGGTGCCGATCCGGCCGAGCGGGTGCACGCCGAGGGCCTTCTCGCGTTCGCCGGGGATCGTGTCGAAGAACTCCTCGAGCAGGTCGGTGGCGATGTAGCCGGGGCTGACCGCGTTCACCCGGACGTTGTGCGGCGCGACGTCGAGCGCGAGCGAGCGGGTCATGCCGACCAGGCCGGACTTCGCGGCGGCGTACGGGAACATGCCGGCCTGGGTGAGCTTCGAGTGGATCGAGGCGATGTTCACGATCGCGCCGCGCCGGGCGTCGATCATCGGCTGCAGGACCTGGCGGGACATCAGGAACGCGCCCTTCAGGTCGACGTCGAACACGTCGTCCCATTCGGACACCGACATCCGCGCCGGATCGGCGTACGAGTTCTTGCCGGCGTTGTTGACGAGCACGGTGACGGGACCGCCGAGGTCGTCGGTGAGCTTGGAGACCGCCTGCCGGACCGACACCTCGTCGGTGATGTCGCCGACCGCCGCGGCCACCTTCGCACCGGACTCGGCCAGCTCCGCGGTGGTCGCGGTCAGCTCGTCCGCGAGGATGTCGACCAGCCCGACCACCGCGCCCTCCGCCGCCGCCTTCACCGCGACCGCCCGGCCGATCCCCCGCGCGGCCCCCGTCACCAGCACAACCTCGTTCGCCAACCGACCAGTCACAAACGTCTCCCTCAACCTAGGCGTCGGGTACGACCCTAGTGGGGGGCGGGCGTCAGGCCGCTGTGGTGATCAGGATGCAGAACTCGTTGCCGTCCGGGTCGGCCATCGGGATCGCGGCGTCGCCTTCCTGGCCGCTCGGCAGCCGGGTCGCGCCGAGTGCGATCAGCCGCTCCACCTCGGCCTCGGCGTCGCCGTCGGCGACCAGGTCCAGGTGCAGCCGGTTCTTCGGGGCCTTCGGGTTCACCGGCGGGCCGCCCCAGGTGATCTTCGGTCCGCCGTACGGCGCCTGGATCGCGGTCTCCTCGTCCTGGTCCCAGACCAGCGGCCAGTCGAGTGCCTTGCTCCAGAAGTACCCGACCGCCTGCGAGCCGTCGGACGACAGCGCGCCGATGAACGCGGTGTCCTTGAGGAAGTTGTTCCCGGCCTCGATCACGCAGAACTCGTTGCCCTCGGGATCCGCCAGTACGACGTGACCCTCCTCGGGCTTCTGCCCGATGTCGATGTGCTTGCCGCCGAGCTCGAGCGCCCGCGCGACGGTCTCCTGCTGCTGCTCCGGGGTCTGGCTGGTCAGGTCGAAGTGGATCTGGTTCTGCCGGTCCTTCGGTACGTCGCTCGGCAGGAACCGCAGCCGGAACCCGGTGTTGTCCTTTGGCACCAACTCGTTCCCGTCGGCCGGCTCGAACCCGAGTACGCCGGCCCAGAACCGCGCGAGCCCGGCCGGATCGTTCGCGTCGATCGACAGCGCATAGAGAGAGGTGCTCATGCCCGTCACGGTAGGTCGGCGCCGGGCGAGGCCGCAAAGGCTTTAGTGGACTGACGCGGCCGCGACGCGGGCGTGGTGATCGGCCTTGGCGCGGGACATCGGCTGCCGGAGCAGCACGAGCTGGTGATAGAGCGGCGCCGTCGCGGTGAGCAGGAGCTGATGGGCGTCCACGTCGCCCGTGATCTCGCCCCGCTCGACCGCCCGGCGAACGAGTAGCGCAGTGCGCGTGTAGCGGTCCTTCCAGAAGCGGGTGAGCGCCTCGGCCGCTTCCGCCGTACGGAACGACGCGCCGATCACCGCCTGGGTGACCGACGGGCGGGCGGTCAGCGCGGCGTGCACCTCACGGTTGACCGCGATCAGGTCACCCTCCAGCGACCCGGTGTCGGCCGGCTCCCAGGCGTCGTCGGCACCGGCTTCGAGCAGGTCGACCAGCAGACCGGGCACAGTCTTCCAACGCCGGTAGAGCGTCGTGCGATGGACACCGGACCGTACGGCGACCGCGTCGATCGTGAGCCCGTCGTACCCATGCTCCGCCAGCTCGGCCTCCACCGCCGCGAGCACGTCGGCGCGCACCCGAGCGGTCCGCCCTCCCGGCCTGCTTGCACCACCCTCAGCGGTCATGCGATCATCTTAACGCAACATCCGTCGCATTTAGGGAGTGTTCAGTGATCTCATCCGCGGTCGACGGTGCGCCGTACGGTGTGGTGGTGGCGGGTGGGGAGGTGTGGACGACGCTGGTGCACACGGGTCGGGTGGCAACCGTGTCGGGGCGGGTGTTCGACCTGGCGGCACCGGAGTCGCGGCCGAGTGTGATCGTCGACGGGCCGGACGACGCGGTGTGGTTCACCCGCAACGGTGACGAGCGCGTCGGGCGGATCGGGTACGACGGCACGGTGTCGGCGGTCGATGTCGCCGGGGCGCCGTACGGGCTGTGTGTCGGACCGGACGGCGCGTTGTGGTGCACGTTGATGAGCAGCGACGCGATCGGGCGGATCACGGTGGACGGCGAGGTGACGACGTACCCGATCGGCACGGCGGGGGCGTTCCCGGCGATGATCACGACGTACGCCGGGGACCTGTGGTTCACGCTCAACCAGGCGAACGCGATCGGGCGGATGACCGTCGCCGGTGAGGTCACCACCTATCCGCTGCCGACCGCGGCCGCCGGACCGGTCGGGATCAGCGCGGGTCCCGACGGCGTCTGGTTCACGGAGCTGCTGGCGGACCGGGTTGGCCGGATCGACGCCGACGGGAAGATCGACGAGTTCGTACTGCCGGCCGGGTCGAAGCCGCACGCCGTCGCGGCCACGCCGGACGGCTGCTGGATCACCTTGTGGGCGGCGGCCGCGCTGGTCCAGGTCGATGCCGAGGGCAACATCACCGAGCGGTACGAGTTCGGCGACGGGGCCGAGCCGCACGGGCTGTTCGCCGACGGCGACGTGTGGGTGGCGCTGGAGAAGGGTTCCGTGGCTCACATCCAGCCTCGCGGGTGAGCAGGTTCACTCGGCGGAGGGAGGACGCGATGGACCGCGGAGGTGGACAGTGGTGGCGTGAGCACGGACGTGCAGGTACGGGGGCCGCGGGTTCGTGATGTGGTCGCGGTCGGCAGGCCCGCGTTCTGGGTGGTGTCGATCGTCCCTTATTACACAGGGATCCTGCTCGCGACGCACCGGCTGATCCCGCCGGTCGAGGAGTGGCCGCGGCTGATCGTCGGCGCGGTCGTGATGGGTCCGCTGGTCTGGCTCGCGGTGCTGGCGGTCAACGACGCGTACGACCTGCCGAGCGATCGGCTCAATCCGCGGAAGGCCAAGTCGCCGTTGCTCGACGGGCGGGTCACGCTGCGGACGGCGTTGCGGCTGGCGTTCGCGGCGGCGGTGGCGGCGGTCGGGCTGAGTCTGCTGGTCGGGATCGTGTTCGC
>NZ_DASRVN010000021.1:0-9477 GCF_035655035.1 Kribbella sp.
TGACTGGGTGGATGCTGGTGGGGACCGATAGTCTCGGGCGCCATGAGCACCTGCGTCGCCATTGCGGTGATTACCTTCAGGCGACCTGCTCTGTTGCGGGGGTTGTTGACGAGTTTGCAGGCGCAGGAGTTGCCGGCGGACACGGACTACTCGATCCGGATCGTGGTGGTGGACAACGACGCGGATGGGTCGGCGGCGCGGGTGCTGGAGGAGTTCGGGGAGGGTACGCCGTACCCGATCGAGTCGGTGGTGGAAGCGGAGCCGGGGATCCCCTTCGCCCGGGAGCGGTCCGTCGAGCTGTGCTGGAACGACGACGCACTGATCTTCGTGGACGACGACGAGGTCGCCCCGCCCGGCTGGCTGGCGACGCTGCTGAAGGCCTGGGAGACCACCGGCGCCGACGTCGTCACCGGACCCGTGAAGGGCACCCTCCCGGCCGGAGCGCCGCCCTGGAACCACTACAGCGACGTGCACGACTCGACCGGCCGGCACGCGACCGGCGAGGAACTCAAGAAGGCGTACACGAACAACACGCTGGTGAGCCGCCGGGTGTACCACGCGGTCACGCCCGGGTTCCACCCCGCGTTCCGGTACACCGGCTCCAGCGACCTGCATTTCTTCCTCCGCGTGCACCGCGCCGGGTTCCGGATCGTGTGGTGCGAGGAGGCGTGTATCTCCGAGGACGTCCCGGTCGGCCGGACGACGCTGCGCTGGCTGGTACGGCGGGCGTTCCGCTCCGGCAGCGGCGACACCATCAGCCGGCTGCTGATCCGCCCGGGCGCGATCAGCTACGTACTGGTGCTGGCCTATGCTTCGGCCCGGGTGGTCTCGGCGTTCGGGCTCGCCCTCGCCGGGCTGTTGCTCGGCCGGAAGACGCACCTGCTGAAGGCAGTCCGCCGGTTCTTCTCGGGCGTCGGTAGTCTCGCCGGGATAGTTGGGATCAACCATGACGAGTACCGGGAACGGCACGGTTCGGCCGACGGTGGCGGAGCTGTGCCGGGCGATCTGGACGGTGGAGAACGACCTGGACCTGCTGACCTGGACGACGACGGGGATCCATCCCTGGCCGATCATCCGGATGCGCGTCTTCCATGAGCTGACCCGCCGCAGCGGCATCCACGGCGCACCCCATCCGGTACGGCGGACGTCGTACGACAAGGCTGCCCTGGTCGCGCGGCACGTGGCCGGGGTGGTGACGCGCAGCCCGTTCCCCGGCCGGTACGACGCGCTGGTCGTCCCGCACCCGCGGAAACCGAACGGTGTCGAGATCTACACCGACGGGCTCCGGGCGCGGCTCGGCGATCGCGCGCTGGTCCTGGACTCCGGGATCAACGGCGTACCACTGCCCGGCAGCAAGAACCTCGACTTCTTCACGTCCGCCGCCGGCGCGGTGCATCGCGGTACGGCCGACGACCGGGGCGCCGCGGACGCCCTGGAGAAACTCACCGGCGTCCGGGTCCCGATCGGGGCGCTGCTGGCTCGGGAAGTACCGAAACACCGACGACTGCGGGCGCTCTACCGTGCGCTGCTCCGGAAGCACCGGATCGAGACCGTGTACCTGGTGGTCGCGTACTTCCACCAGCACATCGTTGGTGCCGCCCGCGATCTCGGGATCCGGGTGGTCGAGCTGCAGCACGGCGCGATCAGCCCGTTCCACCTCGGGTACAGCTACCCGGGCCGGCCGGAGGTCGCGGATCAGCCGGACGAGTTGTGGTGCTTCGGGTCGTACTGGACCGATGTCGCGGACCTGCCGGCCGGCATGCGTACCGAGGTGACGGGGGCCTCGTTCCTGCCGGACCCGGCGCCGAAGCAGGACCGGGTGGTGTTCCTCTCGCAGGGCACGATCGGCGCCGAGCTGCTCCAGGTGTCGGCCCAGGTCGCCAAGCAGTACCCCGGGCTGGAGGTGGTGTACCGCCTGCACCCGAGCGAGCACCCAGTGGACTACACGATCCCGCCCGGCGTGCAGCTGTCGACAGGCGGCAGCACGCTCGAGCTGCTCGCGACCGCGAAGTACCAGGTCGGCGTCTCGACCACGGCGCTCTTCGAGGGGATGGCGCTCGGCTGCCGTACGGCGGTCGCGGACCTGCCCGGGCACGAGTACCTGGAGCCCGCGATCGCCAAGGGGCACGCCCTGCTGCTGCGGGACCCGGCGGACCTCACCGAGGCGCCGGTGTGCGACGACCCGAGCAGCTACTACGCACCGAGCCGGATCCCCAGGCCATCACAATCGCCGCGGCCGAGGAGCGGCAGGCGCGGCGGCGGCCGAGCCGGCCGATTGTGATGGCCTAGGGATCCGCGCATTGTCGGTGCCGGGGCGTGGGAGCTGGGCGTGCGGCTGTTCGACACCGCCCCGGTGTACGGGTACGGGCTGTCCGAGCAGCGCGCCGGGCTGGCGTTGCGCGGGCGCCCGCGGGACGACTTCGTGCTCTGTACCAAGGTCGGCCGCCTGATCGAGCCAGGCGGTCCGGACCTGCAGCCGATCTGGGCGGAGCCGCCGGCCGGGGTCGGGCCGCGGCTGGATTTCTCGTACGCCGGCACTATCCGCTCCTTCGAGGCGAGTCTGGAGCGGATGGGGATCGACCGGATCGACGTCCTGCACGTCCACGACCCCGACCTGGACTTCCCGCGGGCGTCGACCGAGACGTTCCGGACGCTGACCGAGCTGCGCGGGCGCGGCACGATCCGGGCGATCTCGCTCGGGGTCAACCACGCCGACGTCGCGGCACGGTTCGTCCGCGAGACCGACGGCGGCCCGGACATCGTGCTGCTGGCCGGGCGGTACACACTGCTCGATCAGACCGGCGCGGACGAGCTGCTGCCGTTGTGCCGGAAGTACGGCGTGGCCGTGCTCGCGGCCGGGGTGTTCCAGGGCGGGGTGCTCGCCGACACCGTGGACGGCGCCCCGCACGGGTACGCGCGGGTCCCGCGGGACGTCCTGCGGCGGATCGACGTACTGCGGGAGGTCTGCCGGGCGTACGACGTACCGCTGCTGGCGGCGGCCGTGCAGTTCCCGTTGCGGCATCCCGCCGTACCGGCCGTGGTGGTCGGGGCGCGGAGCCTGCGGGAGATCGCGGAGGTCGCGGCGTGGCATGCGTACGAGGTGCCGGAACCGTTCTGGACGGCACTAATGTCAGCGCTATGAGGTACATGCTGCTGCACAAGACCAACGACAACCTGGAAGCCGGCAACCCGCCGGACCCGGAGATCCTGGAGCGTGCCGACGCGGTGCTGGAGGAGATGCGCCAGGCCGGCGTGCTGGTGCTCGGCGAGGGCCTGATGCCGAGCTCGCGCGGCGCCCGCGTGATCTTCCCGGCGCCTGGTCAGCCGCGGGTGGTCGACGGCCCCTTCGCGGAGACCAAGGAACTTGTCGCCGGCGTGTCGATCATCCGCGTCGACACCAAGGAAGAAGCCATCCACTGGGCCCTCCGCTTCGCCGAGGCCGACCCCCACACCCCCATCGACATCCTGGAAATCGCGGGCTGATCCCTCAGATGATGTTGGTTGCGGCCCAGGTGGTGATGTCTTCGTGGCGGATGGCGGCGGCCATCAGGTCGGGGAACTGGTCGGGGGTGCAGGCGAAGGCCGGTACGCCGAGGCCGGCGAGGGCGGCGGCGTTCTCGGCGTCGTACGACGGGGTGCCGGAGTCTGCGAGGGCCAGCAGGGCGATCACCTGTACGCCGGACTCGACCAGCGAGCGCGCCCGCCGGAGCAGTTCCTCGCGTACGCCGCCCTCGTACAGGTCCGAGATCAGCACCAGCACCGTGTCGGCGGGTTTCGTGATCAGGTCCTCGCAGTACGCGAGCGCCCGGTTGATGTCGGTCCCGCCGCCCAACTGGGTGCCGAACAGTACGTCGACCGGGTCCTCCAGCTGATCGGTCAGGTCGACGACCGCGGTGTCGAAGACCACGAGCGACGTCCGCAGCGTACGGATCGACCCCAGCACCGCGCCGAACAGCGACGCGTAGACGACCGACTCCGCCATCGACCCGGACTGGTCGATCGCCAGCACGATGTCCCGCTGCACGCTGTGGTTGCGGCGCGCGTACCCGACCAGGCGGTCCGGGACGATCGTCCCGAGCGCGGGCGAGAAGTGCTTGAGGTTCGCCCGGATGGTCCGGTCCCAGTCGATGTCCGAGTGCCGCGGCCGCGAGGTCCGCCCGGCCCGGTCAAGGGCGCCCGTCACCGCGGCCCGGGTCCGCTCCGCCAGCCGCGCCTCGAGCTCGGCGACCACCCGCCCGACGACCTCCCGCGCCGTCTGCTTGGTCTCCTCCGGCATCACCTCGTTGAGCGCGAGCAGCGTGGACACCAGATGTACGTCGGGTTCGACCGCGCCGAGCAGCTCCGGCTCCATCAGCATCCGGGTGATCCCGAGCCGCTCGGCCGCGTCCCGCTGCATCACCTGCACGACGGTGCTCGGGAAGTACTGCCGGATGTCGCCCAGCCAGCGCGCCACCCGAGGCGCCGACGACCCCAGCCCGGCGGCCCGCTGCGTCCCCGAGCTCTCCCCGGCGTCGTACAACGCGGCCAACGCGGCGTCGACGGACCGATCGGCCTTGGAGAGCGCCGTACCTGTCTCTTCCTCGGCCTCCGCGCCGAGCACCAATCTCCAGCGACGCAGGCGCTCCTCTGAACTCATGAGACCCCCAGCAGTTGCGCCACCACCGGCAATGCGGTCGCGGCCAGCTCCGCGTCCAGTTCGTTGTCATCGGCAACAACAGCCGACGTGGGATCGGCGAGCACCCGAGCACGGGAACCGATCGTCCGCCGCTCCGGCGCCGCGAACGTCCCGAACGTCCGCCGCAACAACGGCAGCACCTCCACGAACGCGTCGTCCGGGATCCCGCCCAGCCAGGCATCCACCAGCGCGAGCAGGCGCTCGTCGTGCACCAGCAACAACCCGCCACCGGCCAGGAACCCCTCGACGTACCCGGCCGCGTCCGCCGTCGCCGTACCGGGGGACAACGACCGCCCGAGCCGCAGCGCGACCTCATGGTCCGGCAACCGCGACGTGTCCAGCATCAGCCGGGTCAACCGCCCACGGATCAACGGCGGCACCGAAGCCCGATCGCTCAACCCCTGCAGGGTGTTCAGCCACTCGGCCCGTACGTCCTCGGCCAGCAGCGCGGTAGCGTCCTGTACGCCGTCGATCAACTCCTGTACGGCGGCAGCGGCGTCCGGATCGAGCCCGTGAACCGTCCGCGCGAGCCCCGCGCACACACGGGAAACCATCCGCCCGGCGACCGCGGCCAGGCCGGCGGTATCGGTCTCGCGTACGTCGCCGTACCGCGAAGCCCGGGCCAGCGACGGGAGTGCCGCCATCAGATGCCCCACGTCGGCGTCGGCCGCGGCGCGGGTGTCGATGCCCTGCAGCAACGGCGGCAGCGCGTCCGCGAGGTCGGCGAGCAGCGACTTCTCCAGCGCGGCCGTGACATCCGCGAGCGTGGTGGAGTCGGCCGCCTTCAGCATCACGGTCGTCGCGGCGCCGAGCACCGTCGTACCGTGGGCGCCGGCCGCGACGAGTTCCACCTCGAGCCCCGGGTCCCAGGCCAGCCGCCACAGCTCGCGGAACGTCCCCTGCGCGCGGCGCTCGTCCGTGGCCGGCACACCCCAGTGCACGCCGAGGATCCGCAACCGGTGCAGGAGTCTGGACTTCTCCAGGTCGTTCGGTTTCCGCAGGTCCAGCTCGATCACCCGCTCGGCCGCGTCCCGCTTCATCCGCAACCGCCGTACCTGCGCCGCGAAGTCCGCCGCGACCGGAGCCTGCGGCGTCGCGCCAGGCACCGACCCGAGCAGCTCGCCGACGACCGCCTCCCGCGTGACGAGATCCAGCAGTACGTCGTTCCCGCCGCAGAGCACCGCCCGCGTGGCCTCGGTGACCTCGCTGAGGCCCGCGAGCGGACGTTCGCGCAACGCCGCCAATGTGTCCGCGAGCCGGACCGCCTCGATCACGTGCGCGCTCGACACCGGCAGGTCCTCGGCCCGCAGTACCTGGGCGACCTTGGAGAGCCAGCGCGCGGTGATCTGATCCGGCGCGGTGAACAGGTGGTGGTACCAACCGGGCGAGGTGATGCCCGCGCCGTACCCGCTGGTCGCGGCCAGCCGGCCGTGCGTCCACGGCACCCAGGTACAGGCGATCTTCCGTTTCGGCAGGCCTTTCAGGATGCGCTGGTCATGTGTTGCCGGAGGCAACGGAAGCTCCAGCGCCGGCACATGCCAAGCGCCACAGACCACCGCGATCCGCTCGAAGCCCTCCTTCTGGGCCTTCCGCAGCACGGTCCGCATGTACGCCTCGCGCTGCGCCTCACGCCCCACTGCTTCTTCGCCGTGCCGCAGCTCGCGCATCGCGTCCGCGATCACCGTGAACGGCTCGGCGCCGTCCCGCCGCGACTCGATCACGTCGTCCCACCAGCGCTCCGGGTCGTCGTACCCACCGGCCGCGGCGAGCGTCGCCAACGGGTCCATCGCCGCCGCGGACCGCCCGCCCGACGACGCGAACTGCTGCGCGGCCGGCAGATCGCAGAACCGTACGGGGACCCCCGCCGCCAGGCCGTACCTGATCGCCTGCCACTCCGGGCTGAACACCGCGAACGGCCAGAACGCGGCCCGCGTCGAATCGTCCACCGCGTACGCGAGCAGCGCGACCGGCGGCTCCATCTCCTCCGACGCCGCCAGCTCGACGATCTTGTCGGCCTCCGGCGGCCCCTCGATCAGTACGACGTCCGGCCGGAGCTCCGCCAGCGCGGCCGCCACCGCCCGCGCCGACCCCGGCCCGTGATGCCGGATCCCCAGCAAATGAACGGTCATCCGGAAATCTCTCGGCAGGCCCGGTAGAACGGGGCCCAGTCGTCGCGTTCGCGGACCACGGTCTCCAGGTACTCCGACCAGACGACCCGGTCCGCCGACGGGTCCTTGACGACCGCGCCGAGGATCCCGCCCGCGACGTCGGTCGGGCGCAGTACGCCGTCCCCGAAATGCGCGGCCAGTGCGAGACCGCCGGTGACCACGCTGATCGCCTCCGCGGTGGACAGCGTGCCGGACGGTGACTTGACCGCGGTCCGGCCGTCCTCGGTACGCCCGGAGCGGAGCTCGCGGAAGATCGTCACGACCCGGCGGATCTCCTCCAGCGCGTCGTCCGGCTGCGGCAGCTCGAGCGCGGACCCGAGCTGCGCGACCCGGCGGGACACGATCTCCACCTCGTCCTCGGCAGACTCGGGCAGCGGCAGTACGACGGTGTTGAACCGGCGGCGCAGCGCGCTGGACAGTTCGTTGATGCCCTTGTCGCGGTCGTTGGCGGTGGCAATGACGTTGAACCCCTTGCGGGCCTGGACCTCGGTGGCCAGCTCGGCGATCGGCAGCGTCTTCTCGGACAGGATCGTGATCAGCGCGTCCTGGACGTCGGACGGCATCCGGGTCAGTTCCTCGATCCGGGCGATCTTCGCCGCGGTCATCGCGCGCTGCACCGGGCTCGGCACCAGCGCGGCCTCACTGGGGCCCTGGGCAATCAGTTGGGCGTAGTTCCAGCCGTACCGGATCGCTTCCTCCGCGGTGCCCGCCGTACCCTGCACCAGCAGGGTGGAGTCGCCGCTGATCGCGGCCGCGAGGTGTTCGCTGACCCAGGTCTTCGCGGTGCCCGGTACGCCGAGCAGCAGCAGCGCGCGATCCGTCGCGAGGGTGGCGACCGCGACCTCGATCAGCCGGCGCGGGCCGACGTACTTCGGGGAGATCTCGGTGCTGCCCGCCTTGCCGCCCAGCAGATACGTGACCACCGCGCTCGGCGACAGCCGCCAGGCGGGCGGCCGGGGCTTGTCGTCGTTCGCCTGCAGGGCCTGCAGTTCGTCGGCGTACTCGACTTCCGCGTGCGGGCGCAGTACCTCGGTCATGTCAGCTCCTCGTGCATTTCACGGCGGAAGGTCAGGGTTTCGACCAGGCGGCGGCGCCAGGTGTCCTCGTCGCCGGCCGGGTCGCGGGTGATCGGATGGTCGAGTACTTCGGGCGGCACCGCGCGGGCCGCGATGCTGGCGAGCCGCGCCCAGGCGCGGTTGGTCCCCACCTTGCCGAGCTGATCCAGCACCATGCTTCCGAGCGTCGCAGGCCACGGCACCGGCAACCCACCGACCAGCTCGGTGACATCCACGCCGGCACGCAAGGCGTTGACCGCTTGGGCCCACTCCGCAGGCGGCAGCAACCGCAACAGTTCAGCAGGATTCCGGCTACCGGTGTGCGCGTTGGCGAGCAGCAGTTCCCGCGCCCAGCGGGTCGCGGTTGATAGGTGTGGGTCGCGGATGGTGGATTCGGTCCACGCCGACTGGAGTAGTTCGGGGGCACAGCCCTCGACCGTGGTGTTCAGCCAGTGGATGTCCATCGACTGGAGAGGTGTGTTGGCGACGATCTGGTGGAACCACCAGGCACGTTTGCCGATGCCTTCCGGGTTCTGCGAGTCGAGGCCGTCGCGCTCCATCGACGTCGTGAGGCTGCGCGGCAGGTCGACCGCCAGCACGCCCTGACTTTCCACCAGATGCGAATGCAACCGCTCGGTCATCCGTACGCCGTACTGCGCCCCCGGCAACCGCGCCAGCAGCCGCACCGCGACCCGCCGTACCTCCCGCGAACGATCGTCCAGCCCGCGCTCCAGGAATTCCTCGTCCGCCAGCGACAGCCCCTCGGCGAACAACCCGAGGAAGTCCGCCCGGGTGGCAGCCGACTCGTTCGGCCAGACCTCCGCCAGCTCCTCCCGCGCCGCCACCGGATCCCGGCGCCGCAGCCCCAGCAACCAGGCCCGGCGCTGGATCGCGTTGCCGTGCGTCCACACCTGCGGATCGTTGCTCTCGGCATCAGCCGCGTGCAGGAACCTCCACTCGGGGTTCAGCTTCGCGAGCCACCGTGCCCGCCGCCCGGCAGCCGCGATCACCAGCGGCCGGTACTCGGCGCGGTTGCGGGCGTAGTCGGCCAGCGCCGGCAGATGCTCCGGCGGAACACCCCACCCGTGCGCGTCCGCCGTACGCAACCACTCACCGAGCGCCGCAGTCTGGAACCCGCCGAGCATCGCGGCCAACCGCCGTACCGCACCCGACCTCGGCAACGGCCGATCCTCACCGCCCGCCGGCTCCAACGGGGTCAAGTCCCGCAACGGCTTACGTCCGGCCCGCTTGTAGACGGTCGCCAGCGCGGCGGCATCCAGCAGGCCGCCGTCGCCCAGGCGTTCCCGTACGTACTCCGGCAGCTCGTCGAAGTCCGCCGGCCGCCGGTCGGTGCCCAGCAGCACCGAGCTGACCAGCCCGTCCCAGCCCTTCACAGCGTCACCGGCCGATCATCGCGCCAGCAGGTCATCGGACGGAGGCCGGCGCGGTTCCACTCGGCCGCGACCGTGATCGGATCGCCTGCCGAAACCGCGAGCAGCTTCAGCGGATCCCAGCCCGGCAGCACCTCCAGCCCGTCACCGGCCTCGTCCATGAGCGCCCATCCGTCGCCGTACCGGGC